>NZ_MWQH01000001.1:686780-1030171 GCF_002210295.1 Fibrobacter sp. UWB5
AAACCATGAACAAGCTTTCGCTTGTGGGCGGTCGCGAATACCTGTTTGAACTTATGGAATCGGTGGCGTCTTCTGCCAACGCCAGTTGGCATATCGAACTCTTGCGCAAGAAGGCGACGCTCCGCAAACTGATCAAGTCTTCGTCTGCGGTCATCAAGAATGCCATGGATCCGGCGGCCGTGCCCGATGAAGTCCTGCAAGATGCCGAACGCGATATCTTCGCCATTGCCGACGACCAGATCCGCGATTCCCTGAAACCGATCCAGAATTTCGTGACTCCGCTCCTGGAACGCCTGAACAACCGCAAGGACGGCATTACGGGCATTCGCACGGGCATTACCGAACTCGACGAACTGACGAACGGTCTGCAAAAGTCCGACTTGATTATTCTCGCTGCTCGTCCGGGTGTGGGTAAGACGTCTTTCGCGCTTACGATTGCGGCCAATGCGGCCATCAACTTCCAGCAGAATGTGGCGTTCTTCAGCCTCGAAATGGATGGCGTGCAGCTGGCCCAGCGTTTGCTTTGCTCGCAGGCTCAGATTGACCAGAGCAAGCTCCGTAACGGCTACCTCAACAGCGACGAAAAGAAAAAGCTGATCGCCGCCGTGACGCCGATTCAAAAGGCCCCGCTCTATGTCGACGACAATGCGGACCTGGGCATCATGGAACTCATGAGCAAGGCGCGCCAGCTCAAGCGCAAGGGCAAACTCGACTTGCTGATTATCGACTACCTGCAGCTCATGAAGACGGGTAAGGAAGAAAACCGCGCCGTCGCTATCGGCGCCATTTCCCGCGGCCTCAAGATTCTTGCCAAGGAAATGCAGATTCCGGTTATCGCGCTCGCTCAGCTTAGCCGTAAAGTCGAAGAAAAGGGCCGCGAACGCCCGCAGCTTTCTGACCTTCGTGAATCAGGTTCTATCGAACAGGATGCCGACATGGTGTGGTTCGTGGAACGTAAGTTCGTGCAGACTCACCGCGAAGAAGACAAGCACACTGCGGAACTGATTGTGGCCAAGCACCGTAACGGTTCGGTCAAGGATATCCCCATGACCTTCATTCCGGAATACACAACCTTCTACGATGCCGCACCCGAAGGCGAAGGCGGTGGCGAAGCCTACGCTTACGACGACGCTAGCGACATGGGCCCGACGGATTTCGGAAGTTACTAAGGAAGTCTAGATGCAGATACTGATAGCTCCATTTGTCTGGATTGGCGAGGTTATCGTAACCGGTATTTCGGCTATTGGCGAAGTGGTCTGCATCTTGTTGAACACGCTTAAGCAGGTTCGCTACATTCACAAGAACCCGGTGCTTATCGTTAAGCAGATGATTTCTATTGGCGTGTCGTCTTTGCCGCTTTTGTTCGTGACCTCTATCTTTACGGGCATGGTGGCTACTGTGCAGGCTGAATTCGAATTCCATAACCTGGTGGCCGACAAGTTCGTGGGTACGGCCGCCTGTAAAATGATCCTGATCGAACTTGGACCCTTGCTGACGGCAATCGTGCTTTCGGGCCGCGTGGGTTCTGCCGTTGCAGCAGAACTCGGTTCCATGAAAGAAAAAGAAGAACTGGCCGCCTACACGGTGCTGGGCCTTGACCCTTACCGCTATTTGGCTCTGCCGCGCTTTGTGGCCTTCTTTACCATGGTGCCTTGCTTGACCGTGATTTCGAATGCGCTGGGTATTATCGGTGGCTGGATCGTTTGCGTGCTCGGCCTCGACATTACCACTTATACTTACGTGACCGGTATGCAGTACCTGTTCGACCCCATGGACTTGTGGTCGGGTACGCTCAAGTCTTTTGTATTTGGAACCTTGATTTTCTTGCTGGGTTACTACCACGGCATTAATGCCAAGGCGGGTGCCCGCGGCGTCGGAATCGCGACCATGAGCGTGGTGGTTTCGAGCTGCCTCATGATTTTGATTGCAGACTTTGTCCTGGATGCCATCCTATTCTTCTAAGGTGTCGCTATGCCAAACGTAAAAATAGACCCGAACGATATCGCCATCCGTCTTAAGGGATTAAAGAAGTCCTTTGGTCCGCAGGATGTGCTTTGCGATGTGAATCTCGACATTCGCCGTGGCGAGACGATGGTGATTATCGGAAAGTCCGGTGGCGGAAAGTCCGTGATTCTCAAGCACATGATTGGGCTTTTGCAACCGGATGGTGGCGAAGTGACGGTGGACGGCGTGACGATCAGTACGCCCAAGTTCTTCGATACGCACACGATCCGTCGCAAGATGGGTATGCTGTTCCAGATGGGTGCACTTTTTGACTCCATGGACACCGGCGAAAATATCGCGTTTGCCTTGCGCGAACACCACCCGGAAATGAGCGAAGCCGAAATCCAGGACGTGGTGACTGAAAAGCTCAAGATGATCAACCTGGTGCCGGAATTCCGTACCAAGATGCCGTCTGAACTTTCGGGCGGTATGCGCAAGCGTGTGGCCCTTGCCCGCGCCATCGCCTTGAACCCCGAAATCCTTTTGTACGACGAACCGACCACGGGTCTTGACCCCATTACCAGCGACGTGATCAACGACTTGATTCTCGATATGCAGAGCAAGCTGGGGGTTACGTCTGTGGTGGTGACTCACGACATGGTGAGTGCCTTCAAGGTGGCCGACCGTATTGCCATGCTGTATAATGGCCGTATTATCGAAGTGGGTACGGTGGACGAAATCAAGAACACCAGCAACCCCTACGTGCACCAGTTTATTACCGGCCAGCGCAAGATTTCGGTGGACGAAGAATAAATAGGGAAAATACGTAAACTTGACTTTACGTTTGTCAAGTGCTAGTAGCCCATGTATGCAAAAAATATGTGCTTTTCTGCACGAAATTTAGCACGCCTATAGCGTTTTGATTTTTAAAAATGTATTTTTCCGACAAAGAGGTTTTATTATGAATAAGAAACTATTCGTAGGTATTTCTATGGTGACTGCGGTCAGTGCAGGCTTCTGGGCCTGTGGTGAAGGCACCATCAATGAAATGACCGAAATGGATAACGTTATTTCGATGCAGTATCCCTTGGATCCGGCAACTGGCGGTGCCAGCCCCGAACTTCAGAACCTGAGGGACAACGCCAAGAACACTTGTAAAGAAGACATGGGTTGCTATACCCAGTATCAGAGTTACCTCGAAGGTACGGAACCGGTAGATGTTCCGGAATCTTCTTCCTCCGAAGAAAATCAGGGCCCGATCACGAACCCCACGATGTCGTCCTCTTCTCGTGGCGATTTCAACATCGTGACCAAGCCGTCTTCTTCTTCCATGCAGATTATCGATAACCCGGAGCCGACGTCCTCTGCTGGTGAAGAAATCATTGTCCCGGTAACGGGTCTCGGTTCTTGCGCTCCGGCCTCTACGCCTATTAGCAAGGGCGGCAAGGTCAAGTGGAAGTTCACTGCAAACACGGCCAATGCGACTTACAGACCTGCTGATTTTGCCAAGGCACAGTTTGCCTGGACTTTCGAGGGCGGTACTCCGGCTACGGGTACTGGTGCTACGACTGGCGACATTACATATAGCGCATCCGGTGCTGTAGGTGCTTCTTTGACCGTGACCATGGGTGATGGCGCTTCTGAAACGATTCAGTGCTCTAAGCTCCAGGTGAACGGCGACCCGATTACGGGTTGTAAGTGTGCACCTGTCGGTGTGACTGGTTCTGTCAATTACCTAGAAACGCCTGATGTCAATTGGGCTGTGTCCGGTTGTACCTCTGCTTCCGACATTACGTCCTATACATGGGAGGGTGTTGAAGGTGCTGACACCTTTACCAAGACCTTTGATGCTGCTGTTGCGTCCTATGCTCCCAAGCTTAAGGTGGGCAATAACGACAATACCGTTGTCGATGTGACATGCAGTGCCGTAAAGGTGACTGAAGGTGCCGAATACACGATCAAGAGTGCTAATGACGAAGGAAAGATTACACTTACGGCGGCTGGAACCTATAACGTGGTTATCGGATTCGCATGCCAGAATAAGACTTTCTTCTGCAATGGAGTTGGCGGTCCGGTGGGTGGTTCCGTGAATGATGTGCCGATGGCGGAAAGTTGGTACACGACAGCCTCTCTGACAGCGGCTGATTGCTCCGGTAATGCTACGGTGTCTCTGACTGTGACTGGTCCTGCCACTTGTGGTGCTCAGTAATATAGATTCAGTCGTTTTAGAAAAAGCTCCCTTCGGGGAGCCTTTTTTTGTATCTATAAAAATGAAATCACGTTAGTGATTTCGAATCCGTGTGGCAATCTTATAAATACTTAAAAGACCACCCTGCAGGGTGGTCTCTTTTATATGCTGTAGAAGATTGCTTCGTTCTTTCAGAACTCGCAATGACGTCTTTTATTTCTTCTTGACCGCGTTCCAAACCATGTAGCCGATGAATAGGGCGCCAAAGGCAAGGAGCGCGATTGCAAGCTCGGAGTTGTACTTCTCGATGATGTCCTTCTGGCCGTGGGCGAGGTAGCCGAGGCCTGCCAAGACGCAGTTCCAGATGGTGGCGCCCAAGAAGGTGTAAAGCGTAAAGGGCAACAGCTTCATGTTGGCGATGCCTGCCGGAATCGAAATCAGCTGACGGATCACGGTAATCAGGCGGCCCACGAAGGTCGAGATGGCACCGTGTTCGCGGAAGTAGTTCTCGGCCTTTTCAAGCTTCTGGGTATCGAGCAGCAAGAAGTGGCCCAGGCGGCTGTCGGCGAACTTGTAGATGATCGGGCGGCCCAGGAACTTGGCCAAGAAGTAGTTGATGTAGGCGCCCACGAGTGCGCCCATGCTGGCGGCCACCACGATCAGGGCGATGTTCAGGCCAGAACCGGGCTGCAAGGCCTTGTAGGCGGCGGGCGGCACTACCAGTTCCGACGGGAACGGAATGAAGGAACTTTCGATGGCCATCAGGAGCGCGATAGACCAATAGTTCAGGTGGGCGTTGTACCAATCGATAATCTGCGTGTAGAGTCCGGCGGACTTTGTGGCGGGGGCGGCCTGCGCGACAGAGTCGGCGGCGTCGGGGGCGGCGAATGCCGCGACTGCAAACAACGTAACGGCTGCAAGAAGCAAGAGTTTTTTATTCATAGGGGCAAATATAGAATTTGGAAAAGGTGACATCGGGAAACAAAAAAGACCTAGCGTCAGAGCCAGGTCTAATTAAAAGTGTTATCGAAGATTATCTCTTTTTCTTCTTGGCGGCGCGGGCCTTCTTGGCTTCGAGCTGCTTCTGTCTAGCCTTCTTCTTGGCTTCCATCTTGGCGGCTCTCTTGTTTGCGGCTGCGCTGTTGTTGTGCTGAACGGCAGGCTGTTCTTCTTCGACAGCATCTTCTTCTTCGACGGCCGGTTCTTCTTCAGCCGGCTGTTCCGGTTCGCTGTAGCTTTCGCCAGTCTGGTATTCAATGATAGACTGTTCTTCGGCTGCCGGAGCTGCTGCGCCGCCGTTCTTGGCCTGCTGCAATGCGGCCTTGGCTTCTTCGACGTACTTGCCGTTCGGGAAACGCTTCAGGTAGATTTCGTAGTCCTTGAGGCGGTTGCCGGCCTTCACCAGTTCAAAGATACCGGCTTCGGCTTCGTCGCGGAATGCACCGTTCGGATTGTCGTTTAAGTAAGTGAGGTAAGCCTTGAAGGTGTTCTGGGCCTGAATAGCGCGGAACTTGTCGTATTCGCTGAGAGAGCGGAGCTTGGCTTCGACTTCGGCCCTACGCGGAGAGTCGGGGTAGTACAGCAAGAACATTTCAAGCATTTCGGGATCGTTGCTGGCCATGACCTGGTCGAAACGAGAATCTTCCTGCTTGGCCTGGTATTCCTTGATCTGCACCTTGCCGCTGTCGAGCGTGGAGTAGAGCTTTTCCTTGGTAGCGAGGTCTGCCGGGTGGCAGAAGGCGAGGAAGCTTTCAAGAACGTCGGCGAACTGCGTACGGGTGTAAGCTTCGCTCATGTCGGGGAGCTCACCGTTTTCGTCGAGGTAGAAGCGGTAGTCGCGTTCAATGGCCATGCAGTCCCAATCGGAGAGCGTGTCCTTGACTTCGCTGTACTTGCGCAGCACGTCGTCGCGGTCATGCAGGTTGTAGCGCATGCGGCGGTCACGGCGGCTTTCACGGCCGAAGTCAAGCGAGAGTTCCAAGCCTACGCGAACCGGCCACTTGTATTCGATCTTGTCGAACTTGAGGTCGGAGTACGGCGAGGGGCTCGGGTTGTTGTCCTTGTCGCGAGCCTTGACGTTTTCGTACGGGAGGAATTCCTTGCGGACGTTGATGCCAATCTTGAAGTCGACATCCTGGAAGATTTCGCCAATGCGGTATTCCAAGGCGCTAGACACAAAGCCCGTCTTGAGCATTTCGGTGTGCTGCTTGGTATTGCCGGCATAGTCGTCGTAGAACGAGAAGAACTGGAAGCCGAAGCCGCCGAGTACGCGCAGGTCAAAGTCGCCGCCAAGGTTAAAGGTGAAACCGGCGAGCACGGACGGAGCGTAAGCGAGGAACCAGAGTTCTTCGTCGTTGTGCGGGCTCTTCTTGTTTTCTTTACCGGTTTCTTCGTCCTTGAAGGTGTACTTCGGGCTATCTTCAATCGTTCCAAACTGAATGGAATTGACTTCGGCACCGAGCCAAAGGGTAAACGGAATGTCCGCCTTCCAAAGCGGGGTAATCAGCGGCGACCACAGGAAACCGACCGAGGCAGGAATCGTGAGAAGCTTGGTGTCGATACCGTCGTCGAGCAGGGTCTTCTTCTTATCTGCCTTGAAGTTCAGAAACGCAGGTTCACCCTGCAGGTACAGCTGGGAACGCCAGTTGATTCTTTCAAAATCGGCGGCCTGAGAAGCCGCAGCTAATAAAGTCAGTGCAAGTAACAGTTTACGCATCAGTCTAAATTTAATTTTTACTTTGGGGTTGAGTGATAAAAAAAATAAATATTAAGCATTTTTTTAATGCTTTTTCGTTCATTTTAGAAGGTTAAAACGAATCCGACGCCCAGGAGGATGATTCCTGTGCCCAGCAAGGCGCCTCCGACAGCCATTTTCTTGTCGCCCTTGTCGACCAAATCCTTGTTTTCGGCGGCCCTGGCCTGGAAGTTTTCGCCACCGGCGGCGGGGCGGTCCAGGTCCTGTTTTATCTTGTCTGCATCTTCGTAATCGATGTTTGCAAGGTAAATAAAGAGCGTTCCCAAAAGAATCGGGGCGATGGACGAACCCATCAGCGTGCGTCCGATAAAGTCCTTCTTGCGTTCATGCAACCATTCCTGCTGCGAAACGAGTTCCTGCTTGTCCGAAATAGGCGTGAGTTCGATTTCGACGTCGGTCAGTTCGGTGGGCGAGGTGAATACGGTCAGCACGGTGTCGCGGAAGCCGGCTTTGCGGATCTGGAAGGTCGAAAGACCGGGTTCGTAAATGGGGTACTTGCTCGGCGTAGATCCGATCGGCTTCGATTTCTTGGATACAGGTGTGCTGCCGCCAAAGATATAGGCGCCTTCGGGATTGGAGTGAATCAAGAGCTCGGGCTTGACGCGTTTGAGCTTCAGGGAAATTTTGGCGGTGTCGCCCGGAATCGGCTTGATGGCGGCCTTTGCGCCCCACATCTGGCGGTCTACACTCCAATAGGCGTAGATATCGGTTTTGCTGGAATCGTCGATGATGAATGTGCAGGGACTCTTGCAAATGTCGTCGTTTCCCCGGGTCATGATGTTTGCGCCGTCGGGGTTGGTTTCTACGTGCAAGTAGCTCTTGTTGCTTGCCACTTGCTGTACGGGGGCGTTTTGAACAGGAAAATTTTCGCCCTGGAGCTGGAGCACGAATCCGCGGAGCTTGTCTTTAGAAAGGGCGTCGCTCAAGGTCTTGATTGCAGACAAATTTGTTTGTGCGACATGGTCGGTCTTGGCTGAATCGCTGAACTGGAAATGCGACATCTGTACCATGATCGAGTCAGGGGTTCTTGCCGAGGTAATCCGTCCGATATAGGCAGATGCCGCCCCGTGTTTCTTCAAGAAGTCCTTGATGCAGATGGCGTCGTTGCAGAAGTCGAATTCCTGACGGTTGATGAAGGTAACGGGCGTTCCGGATTCCTTGAGCAAGCGGATAATCAAGTTTTCCAGTTGTTCGGCAAGTGCAGATTCCGAATTGCGGCGTTCAAACGAAACAAAGATATGCTGGCCTTCGACCGGGGTCTCGATGGAATGTTCTACGACGGCAGAATCGTTCTGCGTCGAATCTTGAACGGTTGAATCCTGGGCGGTGGAGTCTTGACGCGTAGAATCTTGTGCCACGGAGTCTTGGGCGCTTGCCTGTAAAGGGGCTTCTTGGGGCTGGTTCAGGAGGTCGTTGCCGTTGTCGTCGACAATGCTCTTGAAACGGTTCTTGTGAATGCGGATGACGGTGAACTGGCCCTGTATTGTTCCGCCGAGGCTCACAGTGTCGTCTTTAATACCCAGGAATTGGGCGTCTTGCTTGGCGCCGGTCACGAGTTCTACGTGGCTTGGGATTCCTTCTTCGGCCCAAATGACGCTCACCCAAAAGAGTGCAAATGTCAGTAGAATCTTTTTCATAAAGCCCTAGAATGAAAAAATGAATCCAATAGAAAGTAATGAGACGCCTGTGATAAACGATGCGTAGGTAAAGCCCTTTGCGGTCCTTGCCTTGCGCTGGTAACTCCTAAATTCGTCGCGGGCATCTTGGTAGCGGTCTGATTCGATAGATGAATTCTTGATAGTCTTTTTGCTGTCGTCAGCCTTGCTGATTTCGTAATAGGTAATGGCGCCTGACACGAGACTCAAGGCAAAGGGGATCAACGAATACTTCATGAGGTCTTTGCCGAAAACCCTGCGGTTACGCTTGGAAATGTCGGACTCCTGGGCACGCAGGAATTCTTCGTCCAGAATCGGCTGCTGCGAAACGATGATGAACGAGGTGTCTTTGGCAGAAAGCCTTACTCGAATCGTGGTGTCCATGAATCCCGGATTGAACAAGGAAATCAGGATGTCGGAGGCGAGCGAGTCGTCCGTGCTGATGAATGCCGGCGACACGTAGGCCGGTTCCTTGGAATGGTCGGGGCTCACTTCGTCAACGTAAATGTCGGCGTTATTCGGAATGGTCGAGACATGCAGGACTTTCGATTCTGCAAAGGCGTAGCCCATCAAAGAACAAAGGAGTATCATGAGTATTCTAATCATTTAATACTCCCTATTCGGGAAAGGTCCCGTGATGACTCGATAGCTAGACGTGTTCTCGATGTACCAGTGGACATCGGGGAACTTGTTGCGGGCATTGTCTTCGCCCAGGAATTCAATTTTGCACCTGCCGAAACAGCGGGTGTGGAACGACAGCACCGGATTGGAATAATTGGGCTGAATCGTATCGAAATCCACAATGACCGAAAGTCTGGATTCGTTGATTCCGGAGCCGTCGTCGAAGAGCAGGAATTCAACGTCTTCGGCAACGCCGATGGTGTCGTGGTAGGCGGCAATTTGCGGCGAGACATTGTCCTTGAGCACAATGGTGTCGGTCGTGAGCACGGTGTAGGCGGGTACGTCTACAATAAGGCTTTCGCTCGCGTATTCCTTGCGGTAAGATTCTTTCACAAGAATTTTGAGCCCAAGCTGCGGCTCGACCTTGGCGACCAGCGTATTCGAGATTCGGTCGCCGGAGAGCGTTTCAAGCGTGTCGCCGTTGTTGGCGATCAAGTAGGCGACCGTCTGCAAAATGGAATTGTCTCGGTAGCGGTCGTAAATCAGCGGGATCTTGATGGTCGAAGTCTCGTTCAAGATCTTTGTCGAGAAATGGAAGATTTCGGTGGAGTCGCGGTACTGGCGGCCGCTTTCGCTGGTCACCAGCATCTTGGTGCCCCAATACAGCGTGAAGGAACTGTCGTACAGGTCAATCGCTTCTTGGGCGACGGTGTCGAAATCTTCGACAAGGGAACCCATCAAGGAACCTTCGGAATTGCAATCGATTGCGCCGAGCGGAGAAACCCAAACGGAATCCGGGTCGTAAGACAGGTAGACTTCGCAGCGGGCGGTTTCCCACGGGTCAATTCCCGAAACGTTCCAGCGGAGCGGCAAGGCCTGGTCTTCGGAGGGGTCGGCCTGGTTGTAGCCATTGTACGGGAATTCAAGTGAAATGGCGTTGGGCGTGTTCACGTAAATCTTGAAGGTGGAACGCAAGGTGTCGCCGTAGGTGTCGGTGGTCTCGAGCGAACCGTCTATAATTCCGGTCTCGTTAAAGGTGTATCGGAACGAATTCAGGTTGAAGGTGCTTTCGCCGATTTTCCAGAGGAGCCCGTTGTAATAGGCCTGCAAGGTTTCGTCGGTGTAAATGAGCCCGCCTATAGAATAGCCGGCATAGAACCGCAGCGTTTGGCCTTGCTCCACGTAGACTTCTTCTAGGGGCGCAAAACGGTTGGAAATTTCGGTGCTGTATCCGTCGGGCCCGGCAAAGGCGTATTGCGTGAGGACGTTAGAATCCTTGTCGATGAGGTGCTCGTCTCCGCAGGCAATCAAAATAAAGGTTGCTGCCAAAAGCCAGATGTTCAAGAACTTATTCACTGAATACCTCCGGGAGTGTAGAGTTCGGGCGGAGGTAGAACGTCTTTTTATTTCGGTTGTAGCTGGCGTCGAAGGCGACGACCGTAATTGGCTTGTAAGTCCAGCTCTGTACCGCGGCTTCCTTGGTAAAGGGAACGTAGAGCGTGTCGTTCGAAAGCTTGAAATCGTAGAGGTAATCGTTTTCGTAGAAAATGTGAATCTTCGATGTCGGAATGTCGCCGCCGAGGTCTTCGACAATGAACCGCAACGTGTCTGCGATGTTGATGGTATCGCGGTTCCAGGGGGATGCGATGCGCGGCGGTATTTCGTCTTTCAGGATAATGGTGTCAAGTTCCAGGACTTGGTTCGTGCCCAAGCGGAACGGAATGGATTCTGCCGTAAAGTCGCTTTCCTGGTCCACCGAGACGACAATGCGGTAGTTGCCCTTCGACAAGGGTTTGATGTCGAAGTCGGCGTTGCGCAGCTTGGAGGTAGTCAGGGTCTTGATCGTGTCGAGGTTCTGGTCCAAGAGACAGACTTTGAACTTGAAGGCTCCTTGCTCGTTGCTGGTCGTGATTGTTCCGGAGAGGGCGCTTTCTTTGTTAGGCCCGTTGGTGTAGAACGAAGACGAAAGGACTTCGTTGGATTTCTGGTCAAACTCGTTGTAGGCGGTTACGCTCCAGGTGTATTTCCGCAAAGGCGAAAGACCCTTGAGGTACGTAAAGTAAGCCTGGTTCAAGATGGTGTCTACAAGGACGTTCTTTTCGTTATCCTTCAAAATAAAATGCGAATAGATTTCCCAGAGAGAATCCGGGTCGTCAATGTTCCAGGCGAAATTGACGGCGGTATCGGCGGCAATATTCTGGGTCTTGCTTGCCGGAATGAAATGCTCGGTGTCTATGGTCGGGGGAGAGGCGACGGTTATAGAAAGCGTGTCGCTCAAGGTGTCGCCGAAAAAGTCGACAAAGACAAATGCCACCTTGTGTTCGCCGGGAATGTCGATACTTTTCTTGAAACTGTATTCGCTTGCAAAGGAATTGCCGTCGATGGTCCAGTAGTACTGCTTGTTGCGAATGGACTTAGACGGGTAAACCGTCGTCAAGAAAATGAGCGAGTCGCCCGGCTGGACCGTGTCGGATTTTGCTTTTACGGCGTCGACGTCGAAAGACTTGGAGACGGTTGCAGAAACGTAAATTTCTTGAACGGACTGCTCGTTGAACAGGTATTCGTCAGAATCGGTACAGGCGACAAACGCCAAAATCAATAGACCTAGGGCGGCAAGACGTTTCATTCTGCCTCCAAGGCGTCTATGACGAAAAATTCCTGCTTGTCGGTAGAATCCTTGTCGCCGAGGGAATCCGCGACCAGAATGCGGAAGGTGTGGCGGCCTTCGCCAAAGCCCGATTGTATGACTTGTTGCAGTTCTCCCACCTGGTACTGGGTTCCGTCGATTTCGAGGACGTTTTCGAGGCCTTTGCTGCCGTCGCGGTCAAAGGACTGCCAAGAAAACAGGAACGGTGTGTGGCTGTTGCCGTACAGCGTGTCGCCATCGGCCGGAATGGTTTCGGCCAAAATCTGCGGCGGGTTATTGACGTTGACGGAGAACGTGGTCTCGAGCGTGTTGCCCTCTTCGTCCTTAATGACAAGCCGGTTGGGAATAAAGTTCTTTGACAAGAAACTGGAGGTCATGTAGGTGGTGCTGATGGTGTAGGTCGCACCGCTGTCCAGAATATCGTCGTCGTTGTACCAGTAGTACTTGATTTTGTTCTTGTACTTGCTTGGCGTGACTTCGGCAATCAGCTCGGCTTGCTCGTTGGAATTGATCTTGATGGGTTCTTCGATCGCTTCGTCGAATTGCTTTGCGAAGACGCTCACGTTTGAAATTTTTTGAACGTCGTTTGGAGCATGGGGAACATGCAGACATGCCGAAAAAAGGACGCCCGCCGCAAAAGCAAGGCTAATGTCCAAAAGGCTCCGATTGTTCTTACTCAATAAACTCACCTTGTTAAAGATAACTATATTCGTAAATATGAGTACCGAAAATTTTGAATATAAAACCGCAATGGAGCGTTTAGAGAATATCTTGGAGCGAATTGACAACTCCGAGATGGAAATCGACGAATTGGCCGGTGCGGTACAGGAAGCGACGGATTTGCTGCGTAAATGCCGCCAGATTTTGCTCGCGACCGAAAAGAATGTGCAAGAGGCCCTTGCGGGGCTCGACGGCGAGACTGAAGCTGGGGCGTAAGAATGGTTGATGTTCCTGCAATGGAAGTTTCGGGGCTTACGGTCAAGTTTCCGATTCGCGGCGGAGTGCTTGGCAAGGTCCAGAAGTATTTTACGGCGGTCGAAAACGTGTCGTTTTCGATGCAGGCCGGGCAAATCCTTTCGATTGTGGGGGAGTCGGGCTGCGGTAAGTCGACTCTAGTGAAGTCGCTTGTCGGGCTTGTGCCCATGGATAGCGGCGAATTTAAGCTTTTTGGCGAAAAAGTGGTAAAAGGCCGGACTGCATCCGGAAAACGGGTCTCGGACTTGGTTCAGATGATTTTCCAGGATCCGTTCAGCAGTCTGAATCCGCGCCAGACGGTGTCTGAAATTCTGACGGCGCCGCTGGTTGCACGCGGAGTGAAGGTTCTTGACGCCGAGGCGCGTGCAAGAGAACTTTTGGAGCGCGTGTCCTTGCCGAAAGAGGCTCTCCAAAAGTTCCCCCACGAGTTCTCGGGGGGCCAGCGGCAGCGCCTGTGCATTGCCCGCAGCCTCATGGTCAAGCCCAAGATTCTTTTGTGCGACGAAGTCACCAGCGCCCTGGATGTATCGGTGCAGGCCCAGATTCTGCACTTGCTCGACGACTTGCGGGGCGAATTCGGGCTCTCGATTCTGTTTATCAGTCACGACATGCAAGTGGTCCGCGCTCTGAGCGACGAGGTCTTGGTCATGTATTTTGGGCACGTGGTGGAACGTGGTGCGGCCGATTCTGTGCTCACTGATCCACAACATGAATACACGAAAAAACTGCTGGCGAGCGTCCCGACCATTCGCCGCGACAGGTAATTTCTATCTTTGCGTGCGAAAAAGAGGTTTTATGTCCGCGAATCCGATTATCGTAGTAGATTACAATGCCGGCAACCTGACTTCGGTGATGAACGCTCTTGCCCACATTGGTGCAGAGGCGAAGTCTAGCCGCGATGCCGATGAAATTGCCAAGGCCACCCGCCTGATTTTCCCGGGCGTAGGTGCTGCCGCCTCTGCCATGGAAACTCTGACCCGCACAGGAATCGGCGATGCCATCAAGGCGGTTGTCAAGGCCGGAAACCCGGTTCTCGGCATTTGCATTGGCTGCCAGATTATTCTCGAAGAAAGCGAAGAAGACGGCGGTGTCAAGACTTTGGGCCTTATCCCCGGCAAGGCCGTGCGCTTCAAGGATGAACCGGGCCTCAAGATCCCGCACATGGGCTGGAACCAGGTGAACTTTACGCGCGAACACCCGATTATGAAGGGTATCAAGAGCGGAAGCGATTTTTATTACGTGCATTCGTACCACCCGGTGGTGCCTGCCGAATACGCTTTTGCCGAAACGACTTACGGCTCGCAGACCTTCCAGGGAATGGTGGGCAAGGATAACTTGGTTGCAACCCAGTTCCACCAGGAAAAGAGTGGAGACGTGGGTCTTGCCATGCTCAAGAACTTCTGCGATTGGAAAGTTTAGTATTACTATATTTCCCCGCAATTGGAGAAAAATATGAAAAGAACGATCGTGATTACTGGCGGTGCAGGCTTCATTGGTAGCCACGTGGTGCGCCTGTTCGTGAACAAGTACCCGGACTACAAGATTATTAATCTTGACAAGCTGACATACGCCGGTAACCTTGCCAACCTCAAGGACATCGAAGACAAGCCGAACTACAAGTTCGTGAAGATGGACATCTGCGACTTTGACGCTTTCTACAAGCTGATGCAGGACGAAAAAGTCGATGGTATCATTCACCTGGCTGCCGAAAGCCATGTGGACCGCTCCATCAAGGACCCGTTCACGTTTGCCAAGACGAACGTCATGGGTACTCTTGCCCTGCTCCAGGCTGCCAAGCTCTACTGGGAAAGCCTCCCGGAAAAGTACGAAGGCAAGCGATTCTATCATATTTCAACCGACGAAGTTTACGGCGCCCTCAAGATGAACCATCCGGAAGGCATTACGCCTCCGTTCACGACTACGGCGTCCAGTTCGGAACACCACCTGGCTTATGGCGACGACTTCTTCTACGAAACCACGAAGTACACGCCGCACAGCCCGTATTCCGCTTCGAAGGCCGGTTCTGACCACTTTGTCCGCGCCTTCCACGACACCTACGGCATGCCGACGATCGTGACGAACTGCAGCAACAACTATGGTCCGTACCAGTTCCCCGAAAAGTTGATTCCGCTGTTTATCAATAACATCCGCCACAAGAAACCGCTCCCGGTTTACGGCAAGGGCGAAAACGTTCGCGACTGGCTCTTTGTGGAAGACCATGCCCGCGCTATCGACGTGATTTTCCATAACGGCAAGATCGCCGAAACCTACAATATCGGCGGCTTCAACGAATGGAAGAACATTGACATTATCAAAGTGGTCATCAAGACTGTCGACAAACTCCTCGGCCGCGCCGAAGGCGAAGACATGAACTTGATCACTTACGTCACTGACCGCCTGGGTCACGATGCCCGCTACGCCATCGATTCCACCAAGCTCCAGAAGGAACTGGGCTGGGAACCGTCGCTGCAATTCGAAGAAGGCATCGAAAAGACCGTGCGCTGGTATTTGGATAACCAGGAATGGCTGGACAACATCACCAGCGGCGACTACGAGAAGTATTACGAAAGTATGTACAAGGGAAAGTAGAACTTAGAATTTAGAACTTAGAACTTAGATTTATTTGTTCGTCTAAGAGCGAAGCGATCTAAGTTCTGCCAACTACCAACTAAACATGTCCAAATTCAATTTCATTAAAACCTCCATCGAGGGCGTGACGATTGTAGAACCGACGGTCTTTGGCGACCATCGCGGCTATTTTATGGAAACTTATAACAAGGCGGAATTCGATGCAGCCGGCTTGGATATGGTTTTCGTACAAGATAACGAATCCCGCAGCAAGAAGGGCGTGCTTCGCGGACTCCACTTCCAAAAGAAGAACCCGCAAGGCAAACTTGTCCGCGTCATCGAAGGAGAAGTCTTCGACGTGGCGGTGGACCTGCGCAAGGGGAGCCCCACGTTCGGCAAGTGGGAAGGTGTCGTGCTTTCTGCCGAAAACAAGAAGCAGTTCTACATTCCCGAAGGCTTTGCCCACGGTTTCGTGGTGCTTAGCGAAACGGCGACGTTCGTGTACAAGTGCACTCGCCTTTACGACCCGAAGGACGAAGGCGGCCTCATGTGGAACGATCCCGAAATCGGCATCGAATGGCCGGTAGGCAACGGTTTTGAACCGCTTCTTTCCGAAAAGGATACCAAGAACCCGGCTCTCAAGGATTTGGGCTTCGCGTTCGAACTGTAGTTCGCAGACGATCACATTTTGTGCTTAAAGAGTCGTCTTTGTACGGCTCTTTTTATTTTATTCTTGTCTCGGTTGTAATAATTTTTTAATTTTTAGATGATGAAACACATTCTCGTTGTATGTACCGGTAATATTTGTCGTAGCCCCACGGGCGAATATTGCCTTAAAAAGGAACTGGGGCCTGATTTTGAAGTGATGAGCGCTGGGCTTGGTGCCTTGGTGGACCATCCGGCACACGAACTCAGCCAAAAGATTGCTCTTGAACATGGTATCGATATGAGCGCACACCGCGCTCGGCAGATTAATCTGGATATTTTGAAGTGGGCGGACCTCATTTTGGTGATGGAAAACGGCCACAAGATGGATTTGTTGCACCGTTATCCGTGGCTTGAAGGCAAGGTGTTCCGTTACGGCGAACCGCAGCGGGTGGATGTACCTGACCCGTATCGCCGTCCCGAAAACGCGTTCGTGCTCGCATGGAATTTTATCTCTAAACTGACCCCGTACTGGGTAGAAAAAATCAAACAAAGCGAAGGCCAGGCATAAGCTGGCCAAAAGGGTTAATTTATGAAGAAAATGAGTTTGGGTCTTGGCCTTATTGCCGCTGCTCTCTTGAGCGGATGCGCACTCGGACCGCAGATGCAGATGTCTCTTCCGGGCGATTCTGCCGAATACAATGGCATGATTGTTCATATTCATGACATTGGCGAAGGCGATTTTGGCACTGCAGTGGCTGCTTCTGGCTCTGACAGCGCTGGTGCCAGTGATTTTGGTGATTTGAAGGAACTGATGGTGGATTCCCTGCCGGAACTGGAATACCGCATTGGACCTCTGGACATGGTTCAGGTCGTGGTGTGGGAACATCCGGAATTGACTTCCCCGATGGGTCAGTACCAGCCGGCTGGTCAGAAGGTGACTACCGATGGTAAGCTTTTCTACCCCTATGCCGGTGAACTCCAGGCTGCAGGTCTTACCGCCCAGGAACTCCGTGCCGAAATTACCAAGCGCCTTTCTGACAAGATCTTGAACGATCCGCAGGTCGATGTTCGCGTGACGGGTTACCATAGCCGCAAGATGTCTATCTCCGGTGCCGTTTCAAAGCCGGGTTACGTCTCGTTCAATGAAAATCCGATGACGCTCCCCGATGCGATTGCCGGAGTGGGCGGCTTCTCCAAGGAAGCAGACCCGTCGCTCATGCAGCTTCGCCGTGGCGACAAGGTTTATACTATTAACTACCTCGATGCATTCAAGGCCAATTTGCCGCTCGAACGCATCGTAATCAAGCCGGATGATCAGATTTTTGTTCCCTCTCTCTCTGAAACCCAGAAAGACCAGAAGGCCTACATTATGGGTGAAGTCGGCAGACCGGGCCTGATCAACATCTATAACGGAAAGCTGACCCTTGCCGAAGCCTTGGCTTCTGCCGGCGGTCTGCAGGCTCTGAACGCTACCGCTCGCGGCATTTACGTTATCCGTAATACCTCTGACAAGCAGATCGATGTGTTCCAGCTGAACGCAAAGAACGCTATGGCTTTGGCTATGGCAGATCGCTTCCAGTTGAGTGCACGCGATGTCGTGTACGTCGACGCTTCCGAACTCGCAACTTGGAACCGCCTCGTCAGCTTGATCTTCCCGTCTGTTAACATGGTTTACTATGGCGCTTTGGCTGCTCATAACGTCCATGTGGTTAAGGACGACTATACTCCGGATTCCGGCAAATAAGGCTGCGTAGACTATGATTAACTTGATTCTTTGTGGTGGTAGCGGCACGCGCCTTTGGCCCGTGAGCCGCTCCCTGATGCCCAAGCAGTTCGCGCCGCTTTTTGACGGACAGTCCCTTTTTAGAAAGACTGTTGTCACGAATTCCGCCGTTTGCGAATCGCAGTTCATTGTTTCTAATGCCGACCAGTTCTTCTTGGCCAAGGACCAGCTCGAAACGGAAGGCATGACGGGTAGCAAGTTCCTTTTGGAACCTGTGGGCCGTAACACCGCCCCGGCTATCGCCCTTGCTTGCCTGACCATGAATCCGGAAACGGTCGTTCTCGTGTCTCCGTCTGACCACGTGATTCGCAAGAAAGACGAATACAAGAAGGTTTTGCTCCGCGCCCAGGAACTTGCCGAAGCCGGCAATCTGGTGACCTTCGGCATTACGCCGACGAGCCCTGAAACGGGCTATGGCTACATCGAAGCCGATGGCGAAAATGTGAAGCGCTTTGTCGAAAAGCCGGACCGCGCCACCGCCGAAAAGTACCTGCTCTCCGGCAACTTCTACTGGAACAGCGGTATCTTCTGCTTCAAGGCGAAGACTTTCCTTGCCGAACTCGGCAAGTACTCTCCGGAAATGCTTGCAACCGCCCAGAAGGCCCTTGCAAATGCCGAAATCGTAGATGGCGAACCAATCCGCATCGACCGCGACGACATGATGGCGATTCCGTCGAACTCTATCGACTACGCCGTCATGGAAAAGTCCAAGAAGGTGAAGGTGGTGCCCAGCGATATCGGTTGGAGCGACCTCGGAAGCTTCGACAGCCTTTACGGCGAATACCCGCACGACGAAAACGGCAACAACGTGAACCCGCGCCACATTGCCGTGGGCTCCAAGAATTCCTTGGTGATGGGTAGCCAGCGCGCTATCGCTACCATCGACCTCGACAAGATGCTCATCGTCGATACCCCGGATGCCCTCCTGGTCGCTCCGCTCAGCAGCAGCCAGAAGGTCAAGAAGGTGGTGGAAGAACTCAAGGAACGCGGTTCCGACCTCATCAACGTGCCGCAGACCGTGAGCCGCCCGTGGGGAACGTACTCCGTGCTGGAATCTACCGAACGCTACAAGATGAAGCGTATCGTGGTGAAGCCGGGCAAGCGCCTCAGCCTGCAGAAGCACCTGCACCGCTCGGAACACTGGGTGGTCGTAAGCGGTACCGCTACGGTGACCGTGGGCAAGAATGTGTTCTACGTGCGTCCGAACGAATCGACTTACATCCCGGTGGGTGAAGTTCACCGTCTGCAGAACGAAGGCAAGCTCCCGCTGGTCATCGTTGAAGTGCAGGTGGGCGAATACACCGGCGAAGACGATATCATCCGCGTCGAAGACGACTTCCACAGAAATTAATTTTCTGCAGTCGCTGTTACTGGAAAAGTTTAAGTCCCGCAGTCCATGCGGGACTTTTTCTGTGGGCTAGTCTATGCGCTTTTAATATATTTAGGATATGAGCGAAAATCTTGTACATTCGGTGAATACGGGCTCTTTTGAAATGGAATACGCCTGCGTGGGCACCGGCCCCAAACCCTTGATTGTAATCCCCGGGCTTTCAATCAAGAGCGTCATGAAATCGGCCGCCTCGTTAGAGGGACCGTACAAGATTTTTAGGGAAAAGTACACGCTCTACTTTTTTGACCGCAAAAAAGACGCCAAGCCCGGTTATTCGTTGCCCGAAATGGCCGACGACCAGGTGGCTGCCCTCAAGGCTTTAGGCATAGAAAAGGCCGATATCTACGGCGTGTCGCAGGGCGGTATGATTGCGCAGTATATGGCGATCCGCCATCCCGGAGTCGTGAATAAATTGGTTCTTGGTTCTTCGTCATCGAAGGCGGAACCGCGACAGATTACGACGATCCAGAATTGGGCGCACCTCGCTCGTGCCCGCGAAACGACGACGCTTGTAAACAGCTTTATTGACGACTGCTTTAGTGAAAAGTTCGCGGCCCGTTACCGTAGGGCATTGCTGGCCTTGTACAAGGAAATCTCGGACGAAGAATTGGACCGTTTTGCGCTTTTTTCGGATGCCTGCGATTATGTGGATACTTACGATGACCTCGGCAAAATCAAGTGCCCGGTGCTTGTGCTGGGGGCCGGCAAAGACCTTGTGACCACTCCCGAAGCGTCTGTCAAGTTGGCAGAAAAGCTAAAGGCCGAGGGCGTTCCTTGCGAATTCTACATGTACGAAGATTGCGGCCATGCCGTATTCGATGAATTGCCCGATTACAAGAAACGGATTTTCGATTTCCTGGAAAAGGAATAACGGTATTTATGGAACCTGTGACGCCCACATCTGTTGCAAAGCCACGCTACGCTTTTGTCGACCTCGCGAAAGGCATTTGCATTATGCTGGTGGTGTGGCATCACGTGGTGAGCACGTGGGGGCTTGAAACATACCCGCTAAAAGAGGCTGTATCTTCTTTCAGAATGCCATTGTACTTCTTTTTGTCGGGGCTCTTCTTTAAGGAATATGCGGGCTTTTTTGATTTTTGCAAGCGTAAAATCAACAAGTTGCTGATTCCGTTTGCGTTCTTTTTCGTGACGCTTTCGTGCATATTCCCGTTCGTGTTGCACTACCTGCACTTGCGTGGAAATCCCGACGCTTCCGTTTGGTATTCTTTTGTCTGGAAACAGTCTTTTCCGAATATCCCGATTTGGTTTTTGCTAAGCCTATTCTGGACGAATCTGATGTTTTACGGGCTGTACTTGGTCGCAAAAAAAGTTGTAGCCAGAAAGTTCCCGCAGTATGCGACATCATCGCTGGTGGTGCTTTCGGTTGTGCTTGGCCTGATCGGTTTTTTCTTGGGTCGCTACAATATCAAGCTTCCTCTGTTCTGGGCGTCTTCGATGACGGCTATTCCGTATTTTTGCGCGGGTCATGTGGCGTTTCGCTACACCAAGATTCTAGCGCCGAATCCCATGGATAAGTTCAACATTCCATTTGCGCTTTTGGGCTTTGGCCTGGTTGTTGCGCTTGCGTGGAATGCCCCTCCTGATTCGGTGAGTTACGTGAGCAACCGCTATTGGTTCCCGATTTGGAGCGTTTACCTGTGCGGTATTTTAGGGACGCTTGCGGTGCTGTTCTTGTCGAAGGCCATCAAGAAAATTCCGTTGGTGTCGTATTTTGGTCGTTACTCCATCATGGTGCTTGTGACGCATGGATGGGTGCAGTGGGGTATCATTAAAATTTTGCAGGAAAACCATGTGCATTGGTCGCGGCCCGTGGCGCTCGCCTTTGTTTTTGTGGTGACGATGCTTCTTTATTTGGCGATAATCCCGTTTATGAAGTGCTTCTTGCCCCATGTGACTGCGCAGAAAGACGTACTTTAGCCTTTTCCGTTGCAATTTTGTATATTCTCCGTTGTAAAATTTGATTTTTTGCGCTTTTTCGGAGATTTTATGGATATTGGTGCGCTACATTTTCAGAATCCCGAGGCCTTTTGGCTCCTACTTTTGGTTCCTGTTTTAGTCGGCTGGTACATCTATCGTGAACACCGCCGCAAGAGTACGATTAAATTCCCGGCCCTTTCGATTGCCAAGCGTGCGGTTCCGAGCCGTCGCGTCAAATTCCGCCATATTGTGCCGATTTTGCGCCTTGCCGCTCTCGTTTGCTTTGTGGTAGCACTTGCACGCCCACAGAACGCCATGGAAGTCGAATACACCTCTACCGATGGCGTCGACATTATGCTTGCGCTCGACGTCTCGGGCTCCATGGGTACGCTCGATATGCTTACCCGTATGGAACAAGCGAAGCTCGGCGTGATGAATGCGGAACGCATCTTGAAATCCGGCGATTACTGGAAATACAGCCGTCTGGGTTATGCCCAGCAGGTGATTGCGGACTTTATCCAGAAACGCCATAGCGACCGAATCGGTTTGTCCGCTTTCGGAGCCCGTTCCGTTACTCAGTGCCCTCTGACACTCGATTACGGCTCGCTGCTTGAAATTCTGAAAGCGACCGATGACTTGGCCCGCGACAGCATTATGAATAGCCGCACGGCTATTGGCGACGGCCTGATGAACGCCCTTGCCCGTTTGCAAAAGTCCGAAGCCAAGTCCAAGGTGGTGGTGCTCTTGACCGATGGCCGCGATAATGCAAGCCTGGTGCCGCCCATGCGTGCAGCCGATGTGGCTCAGTCGCTTGGTGTCAAGGTTTATACCGTTGGTGTGGGTAAAAAGAACGGCAAAATTCTTGCCTTTCAGCAGAATCCGTGGACTGGCGATATTTCATGGGGTGAACGCGACATTACGCCCGAAGAAGGAATTGACGAGGGTGTGTTGAGGTCTGTTGCCCAAAAGACGGGAGGCCGCTTCTACCGCGCCGAAAACAAGGAAGAACTCGAAAAGATTTATTCCGAAATCGACGAACTCGAAAAGACCGAAATTGAAACGGTGGCTTACGCCCGCTATGCCGAAAAGTTCTACCCGTGGCTCTTGGTGGGTGCCTTGCTGATTTTACTCGAATTGTTGCTTGCGAATACGCGCTTTGTGCGCATCCCGTAATGGAGGCTTTAGATGCGATTTGCTGAACCGATGTTCTTGTGGGGCCTTTTGACGCTCCCGTTGTTTGCGCTCCTTTTTGTGTATGCTTACCACCGTCGCAAAAAACTCGCAGCCCGCTTTGTTTCGCTTTCGATGTTGCCTAAGCTTTCGACTTCGGTGTCGCCCTGGCGTAGGCTTGCGAAGGTGACCATTTTGCTCTTTGCGATTGCCTTCTTGTTTGTGGCTCTTGCGCGCCCGCAGTGGGGCCGTAAAATGGAACATATCGAACGCCGCGGCCTTGATCTTGTGTTGTTGCAGGACATTTCGCTTTCGATGCTTGCCGAAGACGTCAAGCCGAATCGCTTGACCCGCAGCCGTCATGAAATTTCGGCGTTCCTGGAATCGCTTTCGGGCGACCGCGTGGGCCTTGTGGCGTTCTCGGGCGAAGCCCAGGTGATGGTGCCGCTCACTCTCGATTACGGTACCGTGCAGATGATGCTTAGGGAACTCACTCCGGGCTGGCTCATGCCGGGCACGAACCTCGAAAAGGCAATCCGCAAGGGCATGGATTTGTACCGCAATTCGGGAAGCGCCGGGCAGTACTCCGTGATGATTTTGATGAGCGATGGCGAAGAGCTTGAAGCCGCTGCCGTAAACGCCGCCAAGGAAGCGGCCGAAATGGGAATCCGCATTTATACAATCGGTATCGGCTCCCGCGAGGGCGTACCTATTCCGGTGCCCTCCAAGAATGGCGAAGTCGCTTACAAAAAAGATATGCAGGGTAATATCGTGACCACGCGTCTCGAAGACGGAACTCTGCAAGAAATTGCAAGCGTTACCGGTGGGCTTTATTTCTATGCGAACCCGGGTGAATTCCAGTTGCAAAAAGTGCTGACTGAAATTGCAAGCCTCGAAAAAAAGGAACAGGCTACTGACCGCATGGAAAACTATCAGGACCGCTACCAGATTTTTCTGGCTCTTGCAGCCCTCTTGTTCTTGATCGAAGCATTGGTGTCTGAAAGGGGCCGTAAACGCCGTGTCGGAGCGGGCCGATTTAACTGAAAAAAGTAAAAATTTTTTACTGTGATTTGCACGCTTTTTGCACGCTAGTCAGCATTTGCAAATTTCTTTTAAGGTGCTTTTTAGCACCTTTTTTGCTATTATTCTAACTGGTGTGGTAAAATAAGGGTGAATTCGTCCCGAATCGCCTCATTTTTTTAGGAACGTTTGGTTTTTGTTCATCCATTTTTACACAAAAATTCGCTATTTTGCGAGTGATTAAAGTAAATTTTGGCTGAAAAATAAAAAGTAAACCATGGAGTCCCTATGCTCGACCTATTAGCCGTCCAATCCGGCACCGCCAATGCCACTCTCATTACGTTGGCGTACACCTTGATCCTCACATTTATCCTGTCCTCGGTGATTGCGTGGACCTACGAAAAGACCTTCCTCGGGTTGTCGTACTCCAGAAACTTTGTGCAGGCAATTGTGCTTAGTGCAGTCGTTGCTGCCACGGTGATGCAGGCCATTGGTGATAACGTCGGTCGCGGTCTTGGTATGATGGGTGCCCTTTCCGTGGTTCGCTTTAGAACATCTTTTAAGGACCCGCGCGACATTATGTTTGTGTTCGCATCGCTCGGCGCCGGTATCGGTTGCGGTGTGTACGCCTGGGGCGCTGCCGTGGGTGGCACGATTGCCTTTAGCGCTGTGGCCTTCCTCCTTTCTCGTACAGGTCTTGGTACCAAGCACTTCTTTGACGGCATGCTCCGTTTTGCGCTCCCCAACGAAGCCAAGGTCCGTGGTCAGATAGAAGACATCATGAAGTCTAGCCTCAAGACGTTCATCTTGATTACGATGCGTGAAGTTGACGGCGGTGCTCGCCTTGACGTCGCTTACCAGATTCGCCTGCGCGCCACTCATCCGGCTGCAGAAATCCTGAGCGAACTCTCTAAAATAGAAGGCATCTCGGACGTACAGTTCATGATGCAGGACGCCACGACGGAAATGTAAGGGAGACGGTATGAACAAGCTTAGCGATATGCTCGAAAATTTTTGGAACACGCACAAGTCTAATGCCGGTGTCGCTTATGTCTATGGCCACAAGCTTTCTTTGGCCTGGATTCTCTGTGTCATTATCGCCATTATTCTTGGCTACATGTACCAGGGCAAGATTGCAACCTTCCAGGGTATTGCAGAAGCTGCCGAAACCACCATTAGCGTACCGAGCCCCACCGAAGTGGTCAAGGTGCACGTGATGCCTGGCCAGGCAATCAATGCAGGCGATACCATCGTGGAACTCAACCGTCCGGACCTCACGCTGCGCATTGCCGAAGTGACTCGCGAACTTGATGCTAGCGCAGGCCGTAGCAACTTGTCTGCTGCAGACATCGACCAGAAGGTCGCTGCAGTCAAGGCCGACCTTGCCACGAAGACCCTTACGCTCAAGTCCGAAATCAACAGACTTGAAACCGAATACAAGAAGAACAAAGAAATTGCTGCAAAGCTCAAGAGCCTCAAGGGTTCCAACGCCGACAGCGACGGTAACGACGCTATGGCTATGCAAATCAAGAGCTTGAAGAACGAACTTGCCGTTGCTAACGCCAACGCCAACGAACAGATCAAGCTCCTGCGCAGCAGCAACCGTTTGCAGAAGGATGCTGGCAAGAGCGAAGTCGAAAACCTGCAGAAGGAACTCGAAGAACTCAAGAAGCAGCAAGAAGAATTGACCCAGATTGCCAAGGAAAGCTGGGTCGTGGGCTCTGTGAACGTTCATGACGGCGAAAAGGTATCTAGCTTCGCCCCGATCGTCACCCTCACTCACAAGTCCCCGACGCTGGTTCGCGGTTACATCCACGAAAGAATGTACCAGCGCATGGATATTGGCGAAACCGTCAAGGTGAAGTCGCTCGGCGCTACGGGTAAGCCGGTGAAGGGCAAGGTGGTTGGCCTTTCCAGCCGCATTGTGGAATTCCCGATGCGCATGTGGAAGATGCCTGAAATGCCGATTCACGGCCGCGAAGTCATTATCACGATCCCTGCCGAAAATTCGTTCCTCTTGGGCGAAATGGTGACCATCTCCGAATAGTTTGATTTATGAAAAAATCCGCTCTTGTATCTCTGTTTGTTGCAGCACCGTTGCTTGCCGCCCCGCTGACTTGGGAAACCCTCATCAAGTCTGCTGATGATGACGCCCGTTATCAGGGTTCTCAAAAACGTGTAAACATTGCGACCTCTCGCAACACGAAACTGTGGGACAAGCTTGAGTTGCGTTACAAACTCGATGGCTTCAGCTTTGCACAACATGACTTTGAACTTCGCATGACTCCTAAGGCTTTTGGCGAAGGTTCTGCTGACCGTGCGCATTACGAAGCGCAGATGGCCTATGCGAATGCGAATTTGGCTGAAGACCGCGCCGTTCTTTTGTACGACCGCTACGAACGCGGAATTCATTACCTGATGCGCAAGCGTATCAATGCGCTTAACCAGGAACTTTACCAGATCAATGCTGACCGTATCGAAGTGCTGCACCTCAAGTCTGGTTCTGCAAATTTCAATCCGCAGGACTTGATGTCCGCTCTTGAAAAAGAATCATCGATCCGCGCCGCCCTCATTAGCGATTCCAACTCGCTCCAGAATTCCGAAAGAAAACTCCGCGTGTGGATTCCTGAATTCGATAGCGTTGAACTGGATTCCTCTTGGCTTCCGCCTATGGAAGATATCGAAGCCCAGTTGAAAGATGGCGTCGATGTAAGTGACAAGTTCCCGCAAGTTGCCATGGCCAAGGGCAAGATGGATTCCGAAAAGGCTCGCGCCAAGCAAGATGTTGCTAGCCGCCGCGACTACATTTCGCATATCGGTATCGGCTATTCGCTCAAGATTCCGTCTTTGATGAAAAAGTACAAGGACATGGGTTACGACGATTTGTGCAATACGAATAGCGAATATTACAGCGAAGACGATTGTACCAAGTGGAAGGATAAAGCCTATAACGAAGAAACCGCTCGCTTTGACAACACGTATTCTATCCAGAGACTTGTGGATGACAAGGACAATCGTCGCACTCGTGACAAGTTCTTTGCAAACATTGGCATTAAGCTTCCGTTCTTTGACAGCAACAAGGATAACGACCTGCGTAACCAGGTGGCAGACCTTGAAGCCGAAGGCGATTATATGGAAAAGTTCCGCGACGTGAGCGTGAAGGTGAATCGCCTCGTCGAACAGATCAACGGATTCCTTGCTCAATGGAAGGTTCAGAAGGACTTTGCCGAAAAGGTTAAAGCGGGTAACATTTTTGAACAGTTTGCAAAAGACGCCGGTTCTGACCCGCTCCTTTTGCTGCGTGCCCGCGAATCTGCCGTGGAAAGCGAACTGAATGCAGTCAAGCTTGAAGTCGACATTTACGACCTTTATCTTGAGCTGTTGCAGTATGCAGGCCAGCTTTCCAAGGAAGGCGTGCAGAACCACTTAGTCGGGGGGCTCAAGTAGTATGGCCGAAGCCCGCGGATTTAGCCTTCTCGAAAGGTTCGAACTCAAGTACCACATTCCCGTGGAATGGGCGGACCGTATCGGCGCATTCCTTGCTCCGTACTGCGAAGAAGACTACTATTCTAAAATTACGCCGGGCGGATTCTACTGGATTACGAATCTCTACTTGGATTCGCCTTCTTGGACGTTCCTCGGCTGGAAAAAGAAACAGTTGCTGGATCGCTTCAATATGCGCATTCGCACCTATGGTGAACACCCGGCTCAAGACGGAACGTTCCACTTTGAATGCAAGCGCAAGATCAAGAACATTTGCTACAAGAGCCGCGGAACCATCAAGGGCATTAACCCGGGCGAAGTCTGGAACATGAAACCCGAAGACTGGCCGTGCAAGGGTGAAAAGGACCGCATGTACGTGAAGGATTTCTTGTACAAGACGGAACTCTACAATGCGCACCCGCGCCTTTTGACCCAGTACAAGCGCCGCGCCTGGTTTGGCCTTCGCGAAGAATATTCCCGCGTGACGATCGATACCGGCATGCGCTTCCGCGAAGAAAACGGTTTTGATTATACGGTCGATCCGCATTACATGCACTCGACAGGGCTTCCGAGATTTTTCCAGCCTGCATGCGATGCCGTGCTCGAACTCAAGTGCCCTTGCTCCCAGGTACCGTACTGGATGTTCGATTTGATCAAGTTCTTGAACTTAAAACACGCTGCCTTCTCCAAATTCGGCAATGCCGCCGCAGAATGGAAACGTGTATACGAAAATCCGCGTCGCTTTAAGACTCCGTACTGGACGAAGCTTGCCGTAGGCGCTGGCGAAAATTATTAAAATAGAAGAAAGTTTTTGCGAGGATACCTCTATGGATATCAAAAAGATTCTTTTGGCTGGTTCGGCAGTGACCGCAATGGTTCTTGCCACCTCTTGTTCCAGTGACTCGTCTACGGAACCGGATCCTGCTGATCCGACCGTTTCTTCGTCTTCGGAAGGTGGCTCGAATTCGGACCCGACTTCGTCTGCTGGCGATACTCCTGCGACGGGTTCTTCGAGCAGCGTTAGCGGTGACGTTCCCAAATCTTCGGCTGCTGAAGTGGTTGATTCTTCGTACACCCAGATGGCGATTACCGAAATCATGTATAATGCTGACGATGGTTCCGCCTTGGAATGGGTCGAAGTGACAATCCAGAGTGGTCCGGATATCAGCAGTATGCTCGCTTCGGGCATGCGTTTGGACGGTGCGCTTTCCTATACGTTCCCGAACGAAGAACTCAAGAAGGGCGAATACATTGTCGTGACCAACGACAAGGATTTGTTCATGCAGACTTATCCCGAATTCAAGGGCCGTCTCTATGGTCCGTGGGATAATGATCCGAAGACTGGTGCTGTGGCCAAGCTTTCGAACGAAGGCGACGTGATTGACGTGAAACTGACGGGTGAAGGCGACGTGAGTTGCTCTTACAGCATGGAACCGCCTTGGCCGTCTCTTGCCAACGGCAAGGGCCGTACGCTTGTGTACAAGGGCGGCAACGCTGCCCAGGCAACCTCCTGGGGTGCAAGCAAGATTATGAACGGTAATCCGGGTGTGGGCAACGATGAATGGCTCACGACTTCGAATATCCGCTTGAACGAAATCATGCCGACTGGTACGGGCGTCGCTGCCTGGGTTGAGCTCTACAATGCGGGTAGCGCCGATGTTGATGTGACAGGTTGGATTTTTGAATCCAAGATCCGTAAGGAAAAACTCACCATCAAGGCCGGAACGGTTCCTGCAAAGGGTTACCTTGTCTTGAACGCTGAAACCGATTTTAACGATAGCGAAGGTGCCGCAAAGGAACTGATTGTTAGCTCTATCGGTGGTTCTTATTACCTGTATGGCGCAACCGAAGGTGACGAATCCAGTTTGCTTTTGCCTTCTAGCGAACTTTCGAGCGGTGTGGTGGACTTGAGTGATGGCTCTACGGCTCAGGGGGCGCTTGTCGAAGCGACTCCGGGGGCTGCAAACTCCAAGCTTTATATTGGTGGCTTGGTCATTAGCGAAATTCACTACCACCCGAACGAAGAAGACTTGAACGACGTGGAATTCCTGGAACTCAAGAATTTGTCTGAAACGCCCATTACGCCGTTTGAAAAACTTTCAAACGGAAACAGAGGTTGGAAGGTCGAAGGTATTAATTTTGAATTTGCTTCGACTGACGTGATTCCGGCTGGCGGTATTGTGGTGCTGTTCCCGGATTCCTTGCAGACCACCCCTGGTGCAGATAATTTGCGTAAGCGTTTTTCGATTGACGCTAGCGTGTTGATTAGCTTCTATAGCGGTAAGCTTTCCAACCGCGGTGAAACGATTGCTGTAAAGAAGCCTTACTTCTATCAGAAAGATACTTCGAACCCGCTTAATGACCAGTGGTACTACGATTGGTCCGATGCAACGCTCTATAGCGATAAGTGGAGCGGCAACGGCGTTGACTACAAGCGCGCGGACGGTTTCGGTTACAGTTTGCAGCGCAAGGACTTCACCACGATGGGTTATGAAGCTGCCGCTTGGACGGTTGACAAGCCGACTCCGGGTAAGTAAAATGCCTAATTTACAGGTTGATAGCTTTTTATAAGCGTCCTGTAAATGCTTTATAATACATTTTTTGAAAAAAGTAAGTAAACCGCCCCTTTGGGGCGGTTTTTCTGTATGGAAAAATTTATTTTTATCGTGTTATGAAAAAGAGTTTGTTTTTGGGTATTGCAGCGAGTGCTGCCGTTTTTGCAGCACCCATTTCGCTATCGGACGCCATTGCGATGGCAAAGACGAACAATTCGCAGATTAAGGCCGAAAAGGCCAAGGTCGAAATGGCCGAAAGTGGTCAGTCCGAGGCCCGTTCCCGTTTTATGCCCCAGCTTTCGCTGACGGCCAGCGTGACAAAGATAAACGACCCGATCTATATTGATTTGGGTCAAATCCAACAGGGGCTAAGTGGACTTGCAGACGGTCTTGCGACGGTTGGCCCTGCAGGGGTGTATTCCAAAGCTTATATCGATGCCTATAACAAGGCCCAGGCCGGTTACGAGCAGGCATATGCCGGTGCAAGGGCGCAAGGTCTGAGCGAAGCCGAGGCGAATGCCTTTGCCTTGGACAAGGTGGGTGGTTCTGCACAAGAAATCGCTCAACAGACGGCAGACAAGTATGCGGCTGACAGCAAGCAACAGCTTGATGCTGCAAAAGCGAAAATCGACGATGCCGATTTCCGCATGAAGGTGCAGGACGACGTGTTCTTTAATGCGCGCTTGACTGCTATTTGGCCGATTTTTACGGGCCTCAAGATTTATTCCGCCTACGATGCCGCCAAAGAAAACGTGAATGCCAAGAAGGCGGCCTTTGACATGGCGCAAAACACAATCCTCATGGATGTGGCTACCAAGTACTTTACGCTTCGCCTGGCCGAAGAATTGACGGTGCTTCGCGAAAGCACCAAGAAGAACTTGGAAGAACACTTGGCCCGCTCCAAGAAACTGGAAGAAGGTGGCCAGATTAGCAAGGCGGAACGCCTGCGCGCCGAAGTGGCTTTAGCTGAGGCTGAAAACGCGCTTGAAGATTCTTACCGCGACCAAACTCTTGCTCGCTTGGCTCTTGCAAGTCTGTTGCATACGGACACGAACATTACGGCTATCACTCCGGTGCTTGCTCCGGAGCAGACCTTGGCCATGGAAGAATTCAAGCAGCTTGCGATGGATAGACATCCGGGCCTGCGCCAGTTGCGCACCGAACGCAAGCGTAGCCAAGATGCGGTGAGTGCTGCCCGCGCCGATTATTTCCCGACGGTAGCACTCTTTGCCTACAAGGAACTTTATACCCGCGACTTGACGCTCCTGGAGCCCGATTGGGCGGTGGGTGCCAAGATGCAATGGGACTTGTTCAAGGGCGGCGAGACTCGCTCCAAGGTGAGCAACGCGAAGGCTCTCGACCGTTCGCTTTCGAGCATGGAAGAGCAGACCATGGATAACATTGGCCTGCTGGTTGAAAAACGCTGGCGTGAAATGGAGCATGCCAAGAGCCGCTTGGAAAGCCTGAAGAAGACTCGCGAACTTGCCGAAGAAGCGCACCGCAGCCAGACTTTGGCTTACGAAGCGGGCCTTGCCACGGGCTTGGATGTAGTGGATGCAGAACTTGCGCTTTCGCGCTTGCAGGTGGCTGACTTGAAGGCGCATTACGACGCGGTGGTCGCCTGGCTTGGACTTTTGGAAGCAAGCGGAGAAGTGGTGAATGCGGGCGAGATGCTCAAGAACATAAAGCCTGTCGAAGAGACGAAGGCTGAAGAGGTCAAACCTGCCGAACCTGTTGCGGAACCTACAGCTGTTCCCGCCGCAGAGTCGAATGTCGTGGCGAACGATTCTTTGAACGTCATTGCGAACCCCGAAGGGGTGAAGCAATCTGCGCCAGCTGATTCTGCAGCGCCTGCGCCGGTTGATACAACGGCTGCTCCCGCAAACTGATTTTAGAAATGGAGAAAAAGAATGAACGTCTTGAAAGTGATTGGAAAAACTTTGGTCGTCTTGGCGTTGATTGCCTTGATCGTTCTTGGAATTATCACGTTGCAGAAGTTTGCAACAGAACCCCGCGATGCCTATTTGCAGGGCCAGATGGAAGCTCGCCGCGTGCTTGTGGCGGGTAAAGTGCCTGGTCGCGTGGAACAACTGTTCTTCCGCGAAGGCGACATGGTCGAAAAGAATGCCATTGTCGCTATTATTAGCAGCCCCGAAATCGAAGCCAAAAAGATGCAGGCGCAGGGTGCTTTAGGTGCTGCTCGCGCTCAGGCGAACAAGGCGAAGAATGGTGCCCGCTCCGAAGACATTACGGCCCTCAAGGCGATGGCCTCGCGCGCGCAGGATGCCGCGAACCTCGCGAAGAACACTTACGACCGTGTGCAAAAGCTTTATAACGAAGGCGTGTTGCCGCTCCAGAAGCGCGACGAAGCCGAAACCCAAATGAAGGCGTCGCAGTCTGCTGCCGACGCCGCCAAGGCCCAGTACGAACAGGCTCTCGCCGGCACCCGCAGCGAAGACAAGGCTGCCGCAAACGCACTCGTGATGCAGGCGAAGGGCGCCAACGCCGAGGTCGACGCTTACCTCGAAGAAACGAAAATCCGCGCCCCCATCGCAGGCGAGGTCTCCGTGAAACTGGTCGAAGAGGGCGAAGTCGTTGGCTCTGGCATGCCGGTAGTCGCTATTACTGACCTCGACGATTCCTGGGCAGTTTTCCACTTGCGCGAAGACTTGCTCAAGAACGTGTCCAAGGGCAAGACCTTCAGCATGTTCATTCCGGCGCTTGACAAGAATGTCGAAATGGAAGTCAGCTACATTGCTTCGGTGGGCGATTACGCCACCTGGCGTAGCTCCAAGGAAAGCGGCGGCTTTGATCTCAAGAGCTTTGAAGTGCGCCTGCGCCCGAAGGCAAAAATCGAAAACCTGCGCCCTGGCATGAGCGTGCTTTTCCCGGTGGAACAGATTCAGTAAGGTCGTAATCGTGTTCCTTGATGTTTTAAGGGCGATTCGCAAAATCTACATCAGTCACAATATCGTGTTGTGGCTGGTGCTCTTGATTTTGCCGGTGGTGACATCGGTCTTTATGGTGAATTTCTTTTCGGCCGAAATCATTCAGCATGTGCCGATTGGCCTTTTAAAGCAAGACCGCTCGCAGCTGGCCGATAAAGTTGAAATGGCCTTGCGGGCAGACCCCGTGCTCGAAGTTGCCATGGAATGCGATGACCGCAGCGAATGCGAACATGCGGTGATTCGCGGTGATTTGCAGGCGTTTATTGTACTCCCGTACGATATGGAACGCCGGGCGCTGCGACTTGAGACGCCCGTGATTCCGGTGTATTCCAGCGGCCAGAATTACCTCACGAATACCTTTGCGGTCAAGGAAATCCGCTCGGTGATTTCGGCAATCGGTGCCGACATGTTTACCAAGCAAATGGACGACCCGATTCACGTTGAACTCAAGTCGGTCAGCAACAATAGCGGTAACTACCAAGGCTTTTTAGGGCTCGGGCTTGTGACGGCGATTTTCCACTTGGCTGGAATTTTGGCGGCGGTGTACCTGTTCAGTTTTCCGTTCCGCGATCACCGCGTCCGCGAATTCTTGCAGGCGGCGGGCGGCTCGCGCGTGGTGCTTGGTGCCGCGACGGTTTTGCCGCTGGTCGTGATTCAGTGGCTGTCGATGGTGGCGGTGTATGCATATGCTAGGCGTGCACTGACCCCGATGACCTTCGATGAATTTGTGGTGGTGTCTGCGGGGCAGTTGGCGATGATTCTCGCTTGCTCCGGAGCGGGGGCCGCCTTTGTGGGCATTACGGGCAACATGCGTATGTCTTCGAGCGTGGCGGGCGTTATCGCCGGCCCCGCGTTTGCGTTTGCAGGCCAGACGTTCCCGGTGATGGCAATGCCCTTGGTGGTGCGCGGCTTTGCTTTCCTGCTTCCGCTCACGCACGTTTTAAAGGTTCAGTCCGCTATGCTCTTGGGCTCGGTCGGCAAGGCTCATGCCTGGGAATCGATCGTGGTGCTTTTGTTCATGGCGCTGTTCTGGCATTTGCTGGCATCCAAGCTTTTGATGCTTCGCTGGAAAGTCGCCGAAGAAAAAGAGGCGGACTGGGAAGCCCGCGAAAAGTTGCACCTGAAGGACAAGCTGAAAAATATTGCCGGCGCCGTATATTCGGATTTAAGTATCCGAAAGGCGGTCGCAACTGATATGGCGGCAAGAGATGCTCGAAAAGGAGGCCGCAATGATTGACCTCTTTAAGCGACTTTTCAAGGTGGCATTTGCCGAGTGGAAACTGTTCTACACCGATCCTGCGGCCGTGTTGTTGCTGGTGGTGGCGGGCGTGCTTTACGCCTTCTATTACCCGACGCCTTACATGAAACAGACGGCTACAGATGTACCTGTGGCGGTGGTGGATCTTGACCATACGGTCATGTCGCGCGAACTTACGCAGATGTCGGCGGCAGCCCAGCAGATTGATGTGCGTTATGTGTTCTCGGATGTCCGCGAAGCCGAAGAGGCCATGGCGAATGAGAAAATCTACGGTTTCATGGTGATTCCCAAAGACATGGAGAAAACGCTCCGCAACGGTGGCAAGACGAATGTGAACGTGTTCACGCACGGTGCCTACGTGATGCTCCACGGCAACATTGGCACCGCGTTTACCACATGTGCCCTTACGGTGGGGGCGACCACGAAGGTCAAGCGAATAGCCCTCGGCAAGAAAGTCCCTGCGGCCAAGGCGATTGCCATGCGCGACCCGATTCCCATCAGCGTGCAGACCATGTACAACAATACGGGTAGCTACTCCAACTATGTGGTGCCGAGCGTACTTGTACTGATTTTGCAGCAGACGCTGGTGATTGGCATTTGCATTCTGGGCGGAGCCCGCGCTCACCGCAAGTTCCGCAAATTGCAACGCGACAGCTCCGTCGAAAACGAGCTGATGCCTTACCGCTACTTTGGCCGTTCGCTAGCATACTTCTTGCATTACTGCAGCTTTATCTTGTTCTATCATTTTGTGGTGTACAACGTGTTCGAATTCCCGCGCCGCGGCGAAATTTTGCCGATGGTGGCCTTTGCGATCGTGTTCCTGTTTTCGGTCATCAATTTCGGGATGGTGCTTTCGCAGGTATTCCTACGCCGCGAAACGAGCATGCAGCTGTTCCTGTACATGAGCATCCCGATTCTGTTCCTTTCGAATTTTAGCTGGCCTACCGAACTGATTCCGGCGTGGATGAAGGGCTTTTCTTGCCTGCTGCCCTCGACGTTTGCCATTCCGGCATGGCTTGCCATTGAGCAACGCGGCGCCGACATTTATGATGCTGCATCGCTGTTGCTGCCGCTCGCTTTGCAGGCGGTGTTCTACCTGTTGCTCGGGCTAGTGCTGACAAACCTCCGCGATGGTAGCAAGCTACAGACTGGCGATATGTAGGCGTTTTTCCGCCCGCATTTTTGTATATTGCGGTTAGAGGTAACAATATGATGTTTGATCCTTTATACATGATGATTCTCCTGGTCACGCTCGCTCTTTCGGGTAGTGTTTCTTGGATGGTCAAGTCCCGTTTTAACGCTGGCCAGAAGGTCGGCATTTCCAGCGGCCTTACGGGTGCCGATGTGGCGAAGGCAATCCTGATGGATGCGGGCATTACCGACGTGAAGGTACTGCAGCATCATGGATTCTTGTCGGACCATTACAATCCACTGAACAAAACTCTGAACTTGTCGCCTGAAGTTTATAACGGCCGCAATGCATCTGCCGCGGGTGTAGCCGCTCACGAAGTGGGCCACGCCATTCAGCATGCGCAGGGATACTTCCCGCTGTGGCTGCGTTCGTTCATTGTGCCTGCCGCAAACCTCGGCTCGAATCTTGGTCCGTGGCTTGTCATTCTCGGCATCATCCTGATGAGTGCGGGCCGTGCGCTCGGCTACTCGCTCGCCGTGGCGGGAGTGGTACTGTTCGGTATCGCAACGCTCTTTACGCTGGTGACCGTGCCGGTGGAATTCGACGCTTCTTCTCGCGCCAAGAAGGTACTTGCTCGCCTCGATATCGTGGCGCAGGGCCGCGAATACAATACGGTTTCGGGAGTGCTCTTTGCCGCAGGGCTTACCTATGTGGCAGCCGCCATCGGCTCCATTATGCAGTTGCTTTATTGGGCGTACCGTGCCGGACTTATCGGCGGTCGGCGAGACTAGTCGTTAGTATGAACCTCTATTGACGGGAAGTCGTCATCGTCGTCAGAATTGTCTGAATTTTCAGAAGCCTGGGTGTCATAGAACGCCTGGGCTTTTTTCATGAACGCTTCGAATTCTTCGTCCGTCATGTTAGGCTCGTTATTCGAGCCGTCCGACGGCTGTGGCTCTTCGGCCGGCGTCTCTTCGACAGACGCGATCGAGGAGTCGACAGTTTCTTCGACGGGTGCGCTTGTTTCGGGCGCAGATTCAACAACCGGTGCGGTTTCTTCCGCAGGCGCGGTGCTTTCAACCGGAGCATTCTCTGCCGGAGCTTGCTCTGAACTTGTTTCAGAGTCTTCCTTCATCATTTCGGCGAACGGGTTTTCCTGCACTTCGCTCAAGTCTTCGCGACCTTCGAGCATGGCGTTCAAATCGTCTTCGCTCACGTTCCGTCCACGTTCCGTCCACAGCACGGCTTCGCGCATCACCGCGGCCAAGTCGCCCACGGTCTGTTCCTTGGAACGTGCAATCGCCTGGTTGCGAATCGCTTCCACAAGGCCCGGCTTCACGTCCGGATCCTTGCTGAAGAACACGGTCTCGTGCGCCATTTCTTCGGCGTAGTCGGCATTGTTCTTCTTGCGGTAAATCCAAATCGGTCCAAACAGTTCGCTCTGGCGGAACACGATTTCATCCGTCTTGATCATTTCGAGCATGGCCATGAAGGTCACTGCCGCCACAATCGGGTGAGAATCGTTGTCGAGCAAATCTTCGAACAGGGCGCGGCCATTCACCGACAGGTAATTGTTGATTGCCTGCTGACGGTCCTGAATGGTCACGTAGTCCAGCTCAATGTGGTGAATCGTTTCCGAAATCTTGGTCTTCAGGCTCTTCTGGTAAGCGCGGAAAAGCTGCCAAATGTTCGCGTCGGCCAAAGTCTCTTCGTCGGTCTGCGTCTTTTCCAAGCGACCGCGTGAATACGTACCGAAGTTCTCGCTTTCCATTTCTTGGAGGCCGCTCGCGACTTGCTTAAAGCGCTGGTATTCCAGCATTTCTTTCATGAGCTGTTCGCGGTCTTCGTTGTATTCCGCTTCCATCTCGGGGTCGCGCTGCTCGGCCGGTAAAAGTTCCTGCACCTTGAGGGCCATCAAGCGGCTCGCCATGTACAAGAAATCACCCGCCTTCGAAAGGTCGGTGCCCTCGTACTCGTTCACCCACTTTAAAAACTGGTCCGCAATTTCGGCAATCGAAATCTGTTCGAGCGGGACTTCCTTCTTCTGAACAAGATACACCAGCAAGTCCATCGGGCCGTTAAACGCCCCGATGCGTACTTCGTATTCTTCCTGTTCTTCGACTTCGGTCATGCTTATCGATTCTTAGTTAGATAGCTTATTCCACGGTCACGCTCTTGGCGAGGTTGCGCGGCTGGTCCACGTCGTTTCCGCGAAGTACGGCGATGTGGTAGGCGAGCAGCTGGAGCGGCACGCATGTCACAATCGGCATGAGCATCGGGATGGTCTTCGGGACCTTGATCAGGTGGTCGGCAATTTCGTCGAGCGGGTGGCAATCTTCGGTCGAGATGGCGATTACCTTACCGCCACGGGCCTTGATTTCGCGCACGTTGCTAATCACCTTGTCAAACAGGGCGTCCTTCGGGGCAATTACCACGACCGGCATGTTTTCGTCGATCAAGGCAATCGGGCCGTGCTTCATTTCGGCAGCGGGGTAGCCTTCGGCGTGAATGTAGCTGATTTCCTTGAGCTTTAAGGCGCCTTCCATGGCGACCGGGTAGTTGAAGTGACGGCCCAGGTACAAGAAGTTGTTTGCCTTCACGTACTTGTTGGCGATGCCTGCAATCTGGTCGGAAAGCTTGAGGGTCTGTTCCACAAGTTCCGGGAGTTCCTGCATGGCCTTCACGATGTCGGAGCCAGCTTCAAAAGAAAGTCTGCGCTGGCGGCCAAGCAAAAGGGCAATCATGGCGAGCACGGTCACCTGGCTTGTAAACGCCTTGGTCGATGCCACGCCGATTTCAGGGCCTGCATGCAGGTAAACGCCGCCGTCGCTGGTGCGGGCGATGGTGGAACCCACGCCGTTACAAATGGCAAGAGCGGTGGCGCCCTTCTGCTGGGCTTCCTTAAGGGCGGCGAGCGTATCGGCGGTTTCGCCGGACTGGCTAATGGCAAGTACGAGCGTACCCGGCTTGATAATCGGGTTACGGTAACGGAATTCCGAGGCGTATTCCACTTCGACCGGAACGCCGGCCAAGTCTTCGATCATGTATTCACCGACCATACCGGCATAGTAGCTGGTACCGCAGGCGGTAATGATGATACGGTTGATGTTGCGGAGTTCCTTGATGTTGGTGTCGAGGCCTGCAAGCTTGGCATTGCCTTCGGCGTACAGCAGGCGGCCGCGCATGGTGTTGCGGAGCACTTCGGGCTGTTCGAAAATTTCCTTGAGCATGAAGTGGGCAAAGCCGCCCTTCGCAATGGCGTCGGCATCGAATTCCACGTCTTGCACTTCGTGCTGCACTGGCTGGCTGTTCGTATTCAACAGGTTGTAGCCGTCTTCCTTGATTTCGACGATGTCGTTGTCGTCGAGGTAAACGACCTTCTGCGTGTGCATGATGATTGCAGAAACGTCAGAAGCTAGGTAGAATTCATTCTGGCCGATACCCAAAATGAGCGGGGAGCCGCGACGGGCACCGATCATGGTGCCGGGTTCGTCCTTGCAAATCACGGCAAGGCCAAAAGTACCTTCAATCTTGGAAATAGCCTTGAGAACGGCTTCCTTGAGGTTGCCGTTGTAGTAGCGGGCAATCAGGTGGGCGACGACTTCGGTATCGGTTTCAGACTTGAATTCGACGCCTTCAGACTGGAGTTTCTTCTTCAAAATGGCATAGTTTTCGATAATGCCGTTATGGACAATCGAAATCTTGCCGTCAAAGCTCTGGTGGGGGTGCGCGTTCTGTTCGGTCGGGGCGCCGTGGGTGGCCCAACGGGTGTGGGCAATGCCGACATGACCGTGGAGAGGCTTTGTCTTGAGTTTGTCTTCAAGAGCTGCAATCTTGCCGGAGGCACGGACCGTTTCAATATTTCCGTCTTCAATCAGGGCAACGCCCGAGCTATCGTAGCCACGGTATTCCAACTTTTTAAGACCGCCGACCAAGATAGGTAGAGCTTCGTTCTGGCCGATATATCCGACAATTCCGCACATATACTAATAATCCTTCTTTTGTTAACGAAACGCAATATACCAATTTCTTTTGGTAAAAATGGGTTACAAATGGTCTTTTGGCGTAAGATTTTGTTATTTTTCGTTTGTCAAACATAAAAGAGGATAAAATGAACAAAAAACTCATTATTGCTGCGGGTGCTCTCGCATTTGCTCTGACTGGCTGTGACCAGCTGTGCCAGGGTCCCAAGACCAAGACTGCTTTGGTGACCGACAAGGATAAGTACAGCTATGCTCTCGGTGCTCATTTCGGTAACCAGGCTCGTTTCCAGTTGGTAACCCGCGACTCTATCGACCTCGACCTCGATCTCTTTATCCAGGCTTTCAAGGAACGCTATAACGAAGATTCCGCTCATTTCTTGATGAACGATTCCATCATCTTCCAGACCTTGACCGACCTTTCTCAGGCCCGTCAGGCTGAAAAGAACAAGAAGGACAGCCTCGCTGCCGAAGCCAACAAGGCCGCTGGCGAAGCATTCCTCGCCCAGAACAAGACTGCCGAAGGCGTCGTGACCACCGAATCTGGCCTCCAGTACAAGGTGATTACCGAAGGTACGGGTGCAACTCCGGCCGATGGCGACATCGTGAAGGTTCACTACACCGGTACGCTCCTCGACGGCACCAAGTTCGACAGCTCTGTCGACCGTGGCGAACCGCTTGAATTCCCGATCGGCGCCGTGATTCCGGGTTGGACCGAAATGCTCAAGCTCATGAAGGTGGGCGGCAAGGTCACCGCTTGGATCCCGAGCGACCTCGCATACGGTCCGCGTGGCCGTGGCCCGCAGATTCCGGGTAACAGCCTCCTCGTGTTCGAAATGGAATTGATCGATACTCATTCTGCCGACGCTCCGGCTGCTGAAGCCCCGAAGGCCGAAGCTCCGAAGGCTGAAAAGAAGGCTGCCGCTAAGCCGGCTGCTCCGAAGGCCGAAGCCAAGCCCGCCGCCGCAAAGCCGGCTGCTGAAGCAAAGCCTGCCGAAGCTGCTAAGCCCGCTGCTGAAGCCCCGAAGGCCGAAGCTAAGCCGGCTGCTGCCGCTCCTGCCGCCGCTCCCGCTGCAGCTGCACCGGCCGCTGCCAAGTAATCGGTTCAAATAAGAACTTTGAGAATCCCCTTGCTTAAACGCGAGGGGATTTTTTCTATTTTGTACCATCATTTTGAGGTGCATGTGAACCGTTTTTTGCTTGTTGTCTTATCCGCATTTTTCTTGCTTTCCTTGCTTGGCTGTAATGAAGAAGGCAAAATCCAGAAACTGAAAGATGAAGGCGACAAACTCCGTGCACAAATTGATTCCCTGACTAACGAGATTGAACAGCTGCAAATGCAGCCTGGTAATTGGATTGTGCACAACGATACCGTTCGTGCCGGCGATGGCCTTTTCCAGGTGCTTGTCCGCATGCAGATCAACGAACGCGAACGCGGCAAGATTGTGCTTGCCCTCCAGGACAGCGCCGAACTTTCCAAACTCCGCGTGGGCCAGGTCTTTTACGCCGCTATAGACTCTTCGGGCAGTGTCCAGCGATTCCGTTATGCCCCGAATCCGGCGAACATCCACATGCTCAGCCGTACAGAAAACGGTTACGTCTACACCCTCATTCAAAAGCCGGTAACCCGCCGTCAGTCTGTTTTCGAGGGAGCCCTTACCGAAGGCAGCACCTTGAACGGCACGCTTTTCAAGGTGGGCATTCCCGGCCGCATGGTGGGTATTGTCAGTGGCGTGCTCCAGTGCAAGGTGGCATTCCCCTTGGCTCGCGCCGGCGACAAGTTCCGCATTTTGCTCGAAGAAACCTTCTACCAGGATTCTATCTGGATTTCGGGCCGAGTCGTTTACGCCGAATTCAACGGCCGCATCGTGGGACACCATGAAGCTTTCCGTTACGAAGATCCGGATCCGAAAAGTTCCTTTAATGCTCACTATACCGAAAAGGGTGAAGCGCTCGTCTTTGATGGCTTGCGTTACCCGCTGGACCGCCTGCATATTACGAGCCCCTTCGGTAGCCGCATTCACCCCATTACGGGCCAGCGCAAAATGCATGCCGGCATTGACTACGGTAGCCCCACGGGCACGCCGGTTTATGCCGTTGCCGAAGGTATTGTGACGGTTTCGGGCTTTGACCAGTTTAGCGGTAACAAGATTGCCATTCGCCACAGGGACCGTTCCGAAAGCTGGTACATGCACCTCTCTGTTCGCGGCGTCAAGGTAGGCTCCAAGGTGGCTGCGCGCCAGTGCATCGGCCGCGTGGGTTCCACGGGACGAAGCACCGGCCCGCACCTGCATCTGGGTTTCAAGAACGAAAAGGGCAAATGGATCAATCCGGCCTCCAAGACCATGATTGCCGCCCCCAAGCTGGAAGGGCAGAGGCTTGCTCGCCTCAAGGAACAGGTGGCCGAAATCCGCAAACAAATAGAGGCGACTCTCGCCGCCCCTGCCGTAAAAGCAAACGACACCACCGACGTGATGGTGCGTATGCGTAGTCTGTAATTACTTCGCGATTTTATATCTCAGCTTCAGGTCCTTGGCAGTCGGAACTCTGCCAGAGGCTTCGTGCTCATGTTCTTTAGAGAAGTGGTTGAGCTTTTGCGTTCCGTAGCCGGCTGCGCGAACAAACTGAGCTTCTTTGGCGAGTTCCACGGCCTTGGCCATCTGTTCGTCCGGATTGTTGATTTCAAAGTCCGGAACGATTCCCAAGTCATGGTAGCTATCCCAGTTCTTGTCGAAGCCTTGCAGGGCCGTCACTAGGGCGAGACCTTCTCCGACTTCGGTCTGGATCACGAGTTGTCCGATTCCCTTTCCGTAAGTCAGCTGGCCCACGACCGGAACTTTGCGGTTTGCCGTCAGTGCCGAGAGCATGGTTTCGGCGCAGCTTGCCGATCCCGTGTCAGCCATAAAGACGTAGTAGCGGTTCTTGCCAATTCCGTCGCGTTCTGCGGTAACGGTAAGTGTATCGAATTTCTGGAAATACTTCATGCCTCGGCCATCGGGAATGGAATCGACCGTGGCTTCGATATCGATCACGACGGTGTCGCCAGCAGAAAGCAGTTCTTTGGCCATGTTGGCGCACTGTTCGGTTTCGCCACCGGGGTTGTCGCGCAAGTCGATGATCGTGGAGGTGGCGCCTTCGGTCTTTTTGAGGGCTGCCACGAATTCTCCATAGGAACCGCTGTCGCTAATCGAGGTCACGACAAATTCCTTAATCAGGATTACCGGAATGGAGTCTTGGTAAGTGAGCTTGACGGAGGGTTCGTTGTATTCGTCGATAGTCACTTTAATGCTAACCGGTTCCGAGTTGCGGGTGACAACGATGTTGATGACATCGTCTTTGTTGCCGGTGCACATGTTTTCGAAATTGTATGCCGAAGTAATGTTAAGGCCATCTACTTGGGTCACGATGTCTCCGACCATCAAGCCGGCTTTTTGTGCCGGAGAACCCGGATAAATTTCGGTTATAACCAAGTAGCGGGATGTGGAATCCAGCATTTCTTCAACTTCCGCGCCGATGCCTACGATGGATTCGGATTCCAGAATGCTGGAATAAATCTGGTCTGCGACAAGGGGGTCGAAATAACGGGTGAAGGGGTCGGCCATCTGGTTGTACATGTAGCACACGTCGTAGTAGTCTGCAGAACAGTAACCCTTGGTACGGCTGTCTTGGCTTGTTCCCTTGTTCAGGTAGACCTTGTAATCGTCGGCCAGTTCGTTACGCATGTGGGCGTAAATGTAGAACAGGTCGAGCATCTCATAATTGAAATAGAGTTCGGCTTCGTATTCGTTATTGATGTGTTCCATTTCGGGGAACAAGTCGGCCATAATGTCGCGCTCGTCCGACGAGCTGCTTACGGATTGCGAACAAGCCGAAAATAAAAATGGTATGGCGCCAAAAATGGCGAGTGTCTTTTTCAGTTTCATTTATTCCTCTCCTTCTATAATTGCGCCGCCCAAGTCTTTGTAACGGCGTAAAATCTGTGGCTCGTTTGCATCGGCTGCACTCTTTTTAAAGGCCGTCTTCGAGGAGCCCTTCTTGCCGTATTTGCTTTCGAGTGCGTCAAAGCCGCATTGCAGCGATGCTTCGGAACAAGGGTAGTCGGGAATGATTCCCTTTTTGTGGTAGGAATTTCCTTTGGGAGTCAGGAACTCCAGATTCGTAATGAGCGAAAGTCCCCCGGCCATTGTCTTCCAGGTACTTTGGCCAATTCCCTTGCCGTAGCTGACTGTTCCTGCGATAGGAATTTCTGCGCCTTCTTGGAGTGCTACCGCAAAGATTTCAGCACAGCTTGCGCTCCCGCCATTCACGAGTGCCACGAATTTCTTTTTCTCGCCGGCGTCGCCCGGCTTGGCGACCACGGTCACCTTGTTGTAAAGGGGCGTGCCGTCGCCTGCAAAGCTTCGCCAGGAGCGGGTTGAGATATTGCCCTTTTCCATGAACAAGTCTGCCATCGCGGTACAGTGATTTACGTGACCGCCCGGGTTCCCTCGCAAGTCAATGAGTCGGGGTGCCGTCGAGTTCCTGGTCGATTCCAGGTAAGTTGTGAGTTCTCCCAGCGTGCCGTTCTTCTTGTCGACGGTGTTCAGCTTGAATCCGGTAATGGTGATGATTTCGATTCCGTTCAAGGTGTCGACAAATACGGTCGGAGCGTAAACGTCTTCCTTGGTCAGTTCGTATGTGTTGGTGTCGCCCGCGTAGGCCACCGTGATCGAAATTTCCTTGTTTTGAGTCAGGACAGAATCGTAGATGTTGAATGCACGGTCGCCAGAAATTTCGACGCCGTTGACATTCAGGATGTTGCCGTAGCGGGGGATGCCTGCCCTGCCTGCCGGGCTTTCGGGATACACGCGGTAAATGACGAGCGGGTGCTCCATCTGGTTGAACTGCGTGTATTCCATGCCTACGTCGCCCGGTACAATGCTCGTGTTGATATGCGAGATTGCCGCTTCGCTTTTAGACGGCGGAACGTAACGGGTGTAGGGGTCGGACAGCTTGTTGTAGAGTTCGTTTACCGAATCGCCCTGTTCATCCAGCAGGGGCAGTTCGTCTTCGAACAGGTAAGTCTTTTGCAAAAGCCAGTAGTTGAACGAATATTCTGTTGGCGCCGGCGTAGAATCCACCGGCTCGAAAAAATCGCTACAGGCAGTGAGGAAGACGAGAAAAATGAGATGTGGGATGAGGAATGTGAAATGAGCAATTATTGAATTCTCATTAGTTATTTCACATTTCACATTACTCATTATCCTTTCTCCAACCAATCCTAACCACAGCCGACTTTTACAGTCTACGCTATTGGTCGATGCTCAGACCCTTCTTGTCCAGGAGCACGCGCGGGATTCCGCCTTCCATCGGGTTTTCGACGACGGAAATCGTTTCGAGGCTGTCGCATTCGGCGAGGCTTTCGGGGAGCGTGGCGAGCTGGTTTGCGTCGAGGACCAGTTCCTTGAGTTTTTTCAGGTTGCTGAATTCCGAGGGGATTGCGCCCAGGTTGTTACCCGACACCATCAGGACTTCGAGGGATTCCAGGTGGCCGAGGGTGGCCGGAATGGAAGTCAGGTCGTTGTTGTCGAGGTAAAGCTTACGGAGCTTTTTCAGCTTGCCGAGGGTAGGAGGCACTTCGGAAAGCATGTTGTCGTGCAGAGAAATCTTGGTGACGTTGGTCCACTTGCCGACTTCGAGGGTCAGGTCCAAAAGTTGGTTTTTGGCGATATTCACCGTTTCGAGCTTCTCGAGGTTGCCGACGGAATCCGGAAGTTCGGACAGGCTGTTGTAACCCAGGTACAGGTGTTCAAGATTTGTAAGTTCGCCGATGGTTTCGGGGAGTTCCATCAGGTCGTTTTCGCTCACGGAGAGCTTTTTGAGCTTTTTCAGCTTGCAAATGTCGTCGGGAAGTTCCACGAGCATGTTACGGTCGAGGATGAGCTCTTCGAGGTCTTCCAGTTCGAAAAGTTCCTGAGGAAGAATTCTCAGTTCTTTTTGGGAAAGGTCTAACGAGGTGGCTTTTTCGGCTTTAGCTTTACGAATAATGTCTAACAAGTTCATGGGAACATCTCCTATAGTGTAAATCATAGCATTTTTGCCCCGAAAAGATGAAACATTCTACAAAAAAAGCAAAAAAGTATGATTTTTATACAAATGTTCACTATAAATAGGGGCCATTAATGAAAAAAAATGAAAAAAATTGTCTTTAAGTTGCTCAAAAGGGTGTTTTGATGCTATTTTTAGGATACAAATATGATAGTAATATATAAGGTGCCCCTGTTTGCACCCGCATTTTGCTATTGTAAAATAACAAAACTGAGGAAAAAATGGAATTAACCAAATCGCAGGAACGCCGTCTAGCATTTGTGGCTAGCCTCTTGAGTCTCAATCCCAACGATCCTACTGACCGAATTAAGGCACTCCGGCATCTAAACCTTGATGAAAACGGCTGCTTCCATGGTTTCCAATACTCCCAAGGCTTTATGGAATTCTTCATCTTCCTCGATGAAGACACTCCGCTCGAAAAGGTCGTTTCCCACCTCAATTCCGACCTGAAACAGCTCCAGATTGCCGTTTTCCGTACCAGCGACCCTCCTAATCCGTTCTTCATGTCGCTGCGCGAAGAAGCCGACCCCTGGGCTGTGAACAAGATTTCTGATGACGACGAAGACGAAGATGATGATTCTCCGGCTAGTCGTCCGTACATGGAAACGCTCGAAATTACGGTTCTCCGTACCCGTGCGACCCGCGATATTACCGACTCCGAACTGGAACGCACCCTCAAGGATATGCGCCGCAAGCTCGGTATCTGGAAGAACGAAGTCAAGGCAAAACTCGAAATCATTGCCGAACATGACGATTTGACCCGCGATTTCCGCAGCGCCGACGACAAGCTCGAAATCGTGATGGATTCCGATCCGTTGCACTTGACCAGCGATCACGGCGAACTGTTCCTCGGTTTCTGCCCGATTCGCACGATTTTTGACTATCACGTGAACCTCGGTAAGCGTCTCAAGACCAAGCACAACATGGCTATCGTCTCGAGCAACATCCGTACTTACCTCGGCAACCTCACTCACACGAACGCTGCCTTGATCGATGCCTTCCAGACCATGGAACGCAATGACGACCAGAACGTGAATGTGGACGACTTCCCGTTCCTGCATAACGGTATGACCCTTACCGGTGATGACCTGCGCCTCAAGGAACGCGACGGCAAGAAGGTTCTCTATATCGAACGTCCGAAGATTATTAACGGTGCCCAGTCCCTGTTCACCTACGAACAGTACGCCAAGAAGAGCAAGAAGCCGGTGAACCCGCAGGTGCTCGTGAAGGTGGTGGTGCCGTATCCTGGTGCCGACAACTTCCTGAACCAGGTGACCATGGCCAACAACCGCCAGAACCCGGTGTTCAGCTACCATCTGCGTGCTGCTGACGACCTGCAGTTCTTCATTTGGCAGCGTTACCAGGAAGAAGGCTTTACCTACGTTTATAAGGATGGCGTGCGCCTCAAGGCACGTACCCGTAAGCTCGAAGTGCGTATGCGCCCCGAACTTGCCAAGACCCTCTTCATGATGGATGGCAAGCTCAGCGAATGCCGCTCCAGCGACTGCATTTTTGATAAGGAAACCCTGTACCAGCGCTGCTTCGGCGCGTTCGTGCGTGTGTCTCCGGACAAGGAACGCGACTTCGTGCGCAAGACCATCGCCTTTACCAAGGCATGGCAGCTCCTTAGCCGCTTGCCGATCAAGATTCGCCGCGTGACCCCGGGTAAGGGCGTGTCTATCGAAGCGAACGACGATAACCCGCTGACTCGTATCACTTGGAACGGCCGCCTCGAAGACAAGTTTATCTTCCGTAGCGCCGTGAAGGACCTGGTGGTGGCCCTTGCCCTGAAGCACTGGCTCATCTACGGTGACCCGATCCAGGATTTCGAATGGCTGGTCGAAAACGAACTCAACTTCAACGATTCCATCCTCAAGTATGCTTCCAAGATTTACACCGAAGACTTGAAGGGTATCCTGATTTCTGAATTCAAGGACAATCCGGCTTACTACGACACCATCACGACGATTGACAAGGATTCCGGTGAATCCGTGGAACGTCGCCTGTGGAAGGGCTTTGCCAATACCGCCACTTACGACAAGATGATGGATCTTCTGTGCAAGAAGAACCGCACCTGGGAAAAGTGCCGCGGCGGTATCGAAGTATTCCTTTAATTGGCTTCTTAAAATCTTTGTAAGACTCCGTATTACACGGAGTCTTATTTTTTATGCGACCAAAGAAATATGAGAACTCCAAAAGGAAAAGTAAGTCTTTGGTCGCCCTTCGTCTCAACAATAAGCTAATGCTTATTGCTTCGACTCGGCAAAATGTAAGATGATGTACGACATTGTTTTTGTGTCAGAATTAGGTCTTAGAAAAAGTGCAAAAAGTCGTGACTGGATTAACACGATTTTGAACACTTGTCTGTATATAAAACGCTTTGTTCTATTTGATTATATATTTGGGATAGTGAGTCAATTAAGGAGGATTTCACTATGAGTTCTAAAAAGATTAACCTCAGAAAATCTCTTGCATTTGCAACTGTATCGACCTCCTTGGCGATGGTTGCGTGCGATTTTAGTGCCGATACGACCGTCAAGGCTTCGGACGATCCGACACCCGGTCCGGTGTCCGAATTGCCGGAAGGCGCCTTCTTGCAGGTAAATACGCTGGAAGATTTGCCGAACTGTACGCCGAGCCGCGAAGGCAAATCGGCTTACGTGAACATCAGCAATTCCGTTTATGTCTGCTCCAATGAACGTTGGACCAAGGCGAGCGTGACCATCGATCCGATCGTTCCTCCGGAAGAAAGTTCTTCGAGCATCGGCGAAATTGTCCCGGAAACATCGAGTAGCGGACTTGTTCCGCCTCCGCCCCCGCCTCCGTATTATGACTGTTTCCAGACGTGGTACGGCACCGAAAGCGTTTATCGAATCGAAACGGGCTTTGACAATGGTTCCGAAACTTCGGGTTACTGGTTCGCTTACGGGGACGACGCCGATGGCGGTGCGTCAAGAATCATCTGGCCTGTTCCCCCCGGAAACGAGTATGACGAAAATGCTTTTGACCCGATTATCGATCATTGTGGCGGCATTTGCGGCACCTATTATCTAGATCATGGCGGTAACTTGGTATATGATCCGTTCGTAGGCGTCGGCTTCAGTTTGGCCGGATACGATAATAACGGTATCATCACGGTGGTTGATGCCTCTAGCATGGGTGGCATTCGCATTACCTATACGTCCGATGCTCCTGCCGTGCTGGAACTGGGCATGGGCGACTATATGGATCAGAAAGTGGGTTACGACGTTCCGTTCGTAACCCTCCCGAAGGCGACTGCTCCGACCACGAAGGTGTTTACCTGGGCTGATTTCAAACAGGCCGGTTGGGGCTCGGGTAAGATCACTGGCGAAGAAGCCGCAACCATGCTTGCTGTAATCAAGTTCAAGATCCAGAGCAAGAGCGGTTCGACCGGTAGCTTCAACATCATGGCCATTGGTGCCTTTGATGAAACCTGCTCCAGCTATATTCCGCCGATGCCGCGCTCTTCTTCGAGCTTTGTCCCGCCGGAACCCAAGTCTTCTAGCAGTTTCTACGTGCCGTATTACGGCTTTGAAACTTGGTATGGTTACGAAGGCGTTTACAAGATTGAAACGGGTCTTGACGCCGGTGAAGATATGTCGGGTTACTGGTATGAATTCAACGATGCTGTTGATGGCGGCGAATCGAAGATTATTTGGCCCGTTCCGAAGGGTACCGAATGGGACGACAATGCCTTGGATCCGATTATCGATTACTGCGCTGGCGTTTGCGGTACCTACCAGCTTGAACAGGGCAAAATGGACTACAACCCGTTTGTCGGTATAGCCTTCGATATTGCTGGCCCGGCAGATTACTGGGATGGCCCCGCTGTCGCGGCTGACGCCTCTGCAATGGGTGGCTTGTGCATCGCCTACACCTCTGACTTTGCTGCAAGCCTTGAATTAGGTCTCTCCGATGAAAAGGAAGCAGAAGTCGGTTACGATATTCCGTTTGCATCGCTCCCGAAGGCAACTTCCGTCGTGGTGAAGGATATTCCGTGGAGCAGCTTCAAGCAGGCTGGCTGGGGCACGGGTAAGATTACCGGTGAAGAGGCTGCTGCGATGCTGAAGAGCGTTCGCTTCAAGATCCAGGGCAAGGACGGTATGACCGGTAGCTTCAACGTGATGTCTGTGGGCGCCCTTGGTGGCGGTTGTTCTGCAGAACGCTATTTTACCGTTATTCCGACCGTAGATGTTGTTAAGCTTAATGAAAAAAAGATTGACCGTTAATTTTTAGGGATTATCCTTACAGAAGCGGCTCCCGGTTGCGTATAGAATTTGCATCCGGGAGCTTTTTTGTTTATATTCATGGATGTCAAGTGTAAACAGGAGGAATTCAAATGCGCGGGGATATGCTTTTGATGAAGGCTTTGCCTTTTGCCGTTCTTTCAGCATCGCTTGCCATGGTGGCTTGCGATTCCGGTTCTGATTCCGGTGATTCCCGTGATAATAACCCCGCGACGCCAGTGGACGTTGTGGACGATTTTTCTAGCAGCGATTCGATGAATACGGCAAGTGTCGAGACGGTTGAAGATTTGCCCAATTGTACTGAACGCCGCAACGGTAATTTGGCTGTCGTGCTTAGTGAAGACGCCATATACCAGTGTAGTGCAGGACGTTGGGCTAAAGTTACCGTGGTGCCGGAAAAGAATTCATCTTCAAGTATAACGCCTTCGGGAACCCTGTCTTCAAGTTCTAGCAATGAAACTTCCTTGATATCGAGTTCTAGCGATAAAAATCCTATGACTTGGAGTTCGTCTTCGGAGTCTACTGGGGCCGCCCACTGTTTTGAAGATTGGGATGGCTACGCAATGGATTACCAGATTGCAACCGGCTATGACAATGGTTCTGGAACGTCGGGTTATTGGTATTCCTTTGGCGATGACGCTGATGGAGGCATGTCGACGATTGTTTGGCCTGTTCCGGCAACCGAATCGCCCGATGTATTAGATGCGATTATCGACTTTTGTGGTGGTGTTTGCGGAACCTTCGAACTTGCCAAGGGTTCTTTAACATACGACCCTTATGCTGGGGTGGGATTTAATATTGCAGGAGTAGATGAGAATGGCTATCCTACAACGGTAGATGCTTCGGCAATGGGCGGTATCAGTGTGACTTACTCCTCGAGTATGGGGGCGACCTTGGAACTTGGCTTGGGCGAAGAAATGGATCGCAGTATAGGCTACGACAACCCGTTTGTTGTACTTCCCAAAAACACAAATGGTACTGTGAAAGAGTTTAAATGGTCCGAGTTTAAACAGGCGGGCTGGGGAGACGTTGAGATTACCGGTGAAGAGGCTGCAAAAAAACTCGCGTCTATTCGCTTTAGAGTACAAGGCAAAGATGGCTCTAAAGGTGAATTCAATATTAAGGCGATCAAAGCGTATAATCCTAGTGATTGCAATAAGTACAATCTGCAAAAATCCAGCAGCAGCTTTGCACCAAAATCTAGCGGTAGTGTGAAGCCTAAATCTAGTAGTTCTGTGCCTAGGTCCAGCAGCAGTAGAGATGTTTCGGACAAGGTAGGGAAATGCGGGCAGTTTGAGACTTGGCGTGGTGACTATGGAATGTATCGAGTTGAAACGGGCTGCATTACCGAAAAGGAAAATGGCGGTTATTGGTATAGCTTTGATGACTACGTTGATGGTGGTCGCTCAAAAATAGTGTGGCCCGTTCCGAAGGGTACCGAATGGGATGACAATGCCTTGGATCCGATTATCGATTACTGCGCTGGCGTTTGCGGCAAATTTGAACTGAATAAAGGAACAATGACTTTTGATCCCTATGTTGGAGTCGCGTTTGATTTAGCTGGCACCGATGATAAGGGACGCCTCGTTGCAGTAGATGCCTCTGATATGGAAGGGATTTGTATCGCTTATTCAGCCGATGTTGGGGCTTCCCTAGAAATATCGTTTGGCGAAAAAAATGACATCGAGGAATTTGATTACGACGTCCCGTTTGTCACGCTAGCCAAAAGCACAAGTGGTACTGTGAAAGCGTTTAAATGGTCTCAGTTTAAACAGGCTGGCTGGGGACGGAACGCAAAAATTACAGGCGAAGATGCCGCCAAGAGAATTGTTTCGCTTCACTTCAAGATCCAGGGCAAGGACGGTATGACCGGTAGCTTCAACGTGATGTCTGTGGGCGCCTTGGGTGGCGACTGCTCTGGCTACGTGGCCGTTTGGGCAGATAAGAACGTGAAGAACTGGTAATTTTTAAGGATTATCCTTACAGAAGCGGCTCCCGGTTGCGTCTAGAATTTGCATCCGGGAGCTTTTTTGTTTATATTCATGGATGTCAAGTGTAAACAGGAGGAATTCAAATGCGCGGGGATATGCTTTTGATGAAGGCTTTGCCTTTTGCCGTTCTTTCAGCATCGCTTGCCATGGTGGCTTGCGATTCCGGTTCCAATTCCAATGAATCTCGAAATGACAATCCGGTATTGCCGGAAAATCCGGTTGGCGACGGTTCTAATATCGCAGCTGTTGAAACGGCTGAGGACTTGATGAACTGTACCGAAAGCCGTGAAGGCAATATGGCTAAGGTGCTAAGCGAAAATGCCATCTACGAGTGTGTGGATGAACGTTGGAGCAAGGTAACTGTTATTGAGACGTTGCCGAGAGACACTTTGTCAAATGGGATTTCATCGAGTGGAACTTCGTTGATTGAAATTTCGTCAAGTGAAACGTCGCCGAGTGAAAATTCTTCGGCTGGCGAAACACAGATGTCCAGTTCCTCGACGGATTCAAACGTTCCTTCGCCTGTAAAATCGGCGCATTGCTTTAAAGCGTGGGATCCTACGGCGTTCGAGTACTCGATTTATACGGGCTACGACAACGGTACTGAAACCTCTGGCTACTGGTACACTTATGGTGACGATTCCGACGGAGGTATGTCCACAATTACATGGCCGGTTGAAATGGACCCTCCTTTTATGGATGGCATTGATCCGGTTATTGACCATTGCGGCGGTATTTGCGGAACATACATGCTCGACAAGGGAACCTTGTCATACGACCCGTTTGTTGCCTTGGGCTTTAACTTGGGTGGTGAAGAGACTCCGGGAAATCCCGTATCGGTCGACGCCTCGGCCATGGGTGGAATTGTTGTGACTTATACTTCCGATGCGCCAATCCGCCTCGAAATGGGACTTGGCGAAGCAAAGGACAAGCATATAGATTACGACAATCCGTCTGTTACGCTTCCGAAATCAGTTACGAAAACGGTCAAGGCTTTTTCGTGGAGCCAGTTCAAACAGGCGGGCTGGGGCTCGAAGCAAGTCTCGGGTGAAGAAGCATCTAAAATCTTGGTCGCGCTCCATTTCGTAATCCAGGGCAAGGACGGTGCGAAAGGCGAGTTCAATATTATGAGTATCGACGCTTACAATCCAGGGGATTGTGCTGCATTTGTGCCTCCCGTCTATTCGTCTAGTTCTAAAAACATGAGCTCTAGTAGCAGTAAGCCTTCTTCAAGTTCCAGCAGTAGCAATGGAACGTCTGTTGTCATTAAGCCGGCCTACTCTTTTGAAACCTGGAATGGTGCCGAAGGCGTTGAACAAATCATGACGGGATTTGATACGGATATGCAAGATGGGGGCTATTGGTATGAATATGACGATTCCGAAGATGGCGGCAAGTCGTCCATTGCATGGCTGGCACCTCTGGGCAATGAATATGATGAAAAGTCATTTCAGCCGGTAATCGATGTCTGCTCAGGTGTTTGTGGAACGGTCCAGCTGGACGCAGGTGACTTGCAATATGATCCGTACGTAGGCATTGGCTTTGATTTGGCCGGTCATGATATAAATAGGAACCTTGTTCTGGCGGATGCCTCCGGCATGGGTGGCGTATGTATTGGATATTCTTCGGAGATGTCGTTCACGATTGAAATGAGCCTTGGTGAGGCCAAAGACAGGGAACTTGGATACGATATTCCGATTGTCAGAATGCCGAAGTCGTCTTCGTACGTTGTAAAGAAAATCCCCTGGAGTAATTTTAAACGGTCCGGCTGGGGAGGGGGCGAGAACGTTACGGGTGAACAGGCTGCCAAGATGCTCGGCTCGCTCAGGTTTAAATTCCAGGGTAAGGATGGCGTTTCGGCCAACTTCAACATTGTGTCGATTGGCCCCTACCTTAATGGATGGTGTGAGGAGTCGTTGGCGCCTGTGCTTCAGTAACGGCATGGGTTCTTCCTACAAACTACTTGCATCTTACTTATTTAAACAAAAAGAAACAAAAGTCGTTGACTAGCGCAACGGCTTTTTCTAATTTTGGCTACGAAAATCTTACAAGTACAGGAGTTCTTTACAAAATGTGGAACGAAAAGTATATCGCTAAGCTGGATAGCTACCTGGCCCAGGCCCAGGCAGCCGGTGGCGCTGCCCGTGTCGATAAGCAGCACCAGTCCGGAAAGTGCACTGCCCGCGAACGCATGGAAATGCTGTTCGACGAAGGTTCGTTTGTTGAAGTCGGTGCACTCCGCAAGTCGAGCAACCGCGTGCTCAAGGAAAGCAAGGTCGTCCTGGGTGACGGCGTCGTGACCGGTTACGGCAAGGTGAATGGCCGTCTGGTGTTTGCCTCTTCTCAGGACTTTACGGTGGGTGGCGGCTCCTTGGGCCAGTGCCATGCCGAAAAGATTTGCCGCGTCATGGACATGGCTGTGGAAGCCGGTGCCCCGTTTGTTGCCATGAACGATAGTGGTGGAGCTCGTATTGACGAAGGCGTGTTCTCGCTCGCTGGCTATAGCGCCATCATGGCCCGCAACGTGTGGGCTTCCGGCGTGATTCCTCAGATTGCCGTGATCATGGGCCCCTGCGCTGGTGGCGCCTGCTATTCTCCGGCTCTCAGCGACTTCATTTTCATGACCCAGAACACCAGCCAGATGTTCTTGACTGGCCCGGCTGTCGTGAAGCAGGTGATGGGTGAAAACATCACCGCTGCCGACCTCGGTGGCGCTCCGGTGCATACCTCCAAGTCCGGCGTGGCTCACTTCATGTACGAAGACGACAAGAAGTGCCTTGAAGGTGTCCGCAAGCTCCTTAGCTACTTGCCGCAGAGCAACCGCAAGGAATCTGCCGAATGCAACTGCAAGATTGCCGAAGCCGCCAAGAACGACGAAGGCTTCTTCAAGAAGCTGTTCTCCAAGTCCGAATCGAACGAAGTGGCCGCTTCCTTCGACAACAGCGCTTCTATCCAGGACATTGTTCCGGATAACTACAAGCAGGCCTACGACGTGAAGTCCGTGATTGCGGCCTTTGCCGATGCCGACAGCTTTTTTGAAGTGCAGAGCGACTGGGGCAAGAACGTGGTGATCGGCTTTGCCCGCCTGAACGGCGAAGCGATCGGTATCGTCGCTAACCAGCCGAAGGTGCTCGCCGGTTCCTTGGACGTGGACGGTTCCGACAAGGCTGGCCGCTTTGTCCGCTTCTGCGACGCGTTCAACATTCCGCTCCTCGCCCTCGCAGACGTTCCGGGTTACATGCCGGGTTCCAAGCAGGAATACTCGGGCATTATCCGCCACGGTGCAAAGCTCCTTTACGCCTTTGCCGAAGCGACCGTGCCGAAGGTGACGCTCATTCTGCGTAAGGCTTTCGGTGGTGCTTACATCGCCATGAACAGCAAGGACGTGGGGGCCGACTACGTGTTCGCCCTCCCGATTGCCCAGGTGGCCGTGATGGGTGCCGAAGGTGCCGTGGAAATCATCAACAAGAAGGAAATCGCTGCTGCTCCGGATCCGGCTGCTGCTCGCGCCCAGTGCATCGCCAAGTACGAAGAAGAACTGATGAACCCCTACGTTGCTGCCTCCATGGGCGTGGTCGACGAAGTGATTCACCCGGCCGATGTTCGTAAGCGCCTCATTACCGCTTTCGATGCCTTGAAGACCAAGGAACAGAAGAGGCACTGGAAGAAGCACGCCAACATCCCGCTTTAATGAGACCGCTCGGCTCTATTACATAAATGGAAATGTGATATCGCCTCGCTCTCGCAAACGTCCCCGGTTAACACCCGGGGACTTTTTGCTCACGGAGACTGCTCGGTACAAATAAATTAATTTTAAAAACGGCTCGCTCTGCGGGCCGTTTTTTGCTTATGTAGCGCAAGGAAAACCGTCCAAATCGTTGAAAAATTGCTAATTTCGCACAAATTGCGGGAAAAACCCATATTATAGGTGGTTTTGCGGTATGCAAATTCAGTATTTTATGGGGCACCTGTATAGAAGAATATTGTGTTTTTTGAAGGTCTAAAACGCTTGTGGCCGGTGGCGACTGTCGCCCTTGCCGTAGGAATCGCCTGGTCCCAGAGCGATTCTGTTTCGGTTGTGTCTGCAAGCGATGCCGAGACGTCTGAACCGGATCCGGCAGAGACCGAATGGCAGCCGACTTACCAGTATATTGCGTTACCGCCCTCGGTGAACCCGTTGAACGGCTTGTTGCCGTTTGGTGGCATCGGATCTTCGCCCACGCTCATGAGTACGAGCAAGGGGCAGGTCTTTAGCCACGATATCGATGTATCTACCCGTGAAATGGACGTGAGCGAAAAACGCGTGAACTCCGTTTCTCGCGATACGACGACCTTGTGGACGGCGCATTACCCCGAACTGGCGGACTACGTGTCGGACATGTACAGCGTGGGCCAGAAGAGCCTGTGGTTGAACGACTTGGTCGGTAAGGCGAACGACGGTTACGAGACCCCCGAGACCGGTTCGGTGTTCGACATTACGATTCCGGTGACGATGCCTGCGTGGATGCGCGACTTTGGCCTCGACAAACCGAAGCTGATGCTCCAGGGGACCATGGACATTCGCTTGAAGGGTTACGGCGAAAAGGACGATGCCGAGGGTAGCACGAACACGAGCCTGTGGCCGAGCCCGACTTTGAACTACACGCCGAACTTCATGGTGAAGGGTAAAATCGGTCCGTACATCACGGTTGAAATCAACAACGTGGAAGAAGGCCTCGGTGCCCGCAACCAAGTGCGCGTGGTTTACGAAGAATCTTACAAGGACGAATTTGAAGACTACATTCTGCAGCGCGTAGAAGCTGGTACTACGAACCTCGCTTTGACGGGTACGGAACTCACGGGTTACTCCGAGAACCACCAGGGCTTGTTCGGTATCAAGGCCGACTGGAAGTTGGGCGACTGGCGCCTGACCACCATTGCCTCGCAGGATGGTGGCGACCAGGAAGAATACAGCCTTAAGGCTAGCGAATCGACGACAGAATTCCAGATTCTTGATAAAGGCTTTGTCGCATACCGCTACTACTTCTTGAACAACGAGGCTAGGAACACTTACATCAAGGAAGTCTCGCTTTCGGGCAGAAAGACTTCGAGCTATAAGGCGACAAGCCTGAAGCTTTATAAGCGCAGCGCGACGAACTCCAAGGAAGTCATCGACAACGTGTACGTCAGGTACGTGACACCGAACGGGAAGACGGTTGTCAAGAAAGTGGAACGATTGGCCGAAATCAAGAACACCAACAACGACGTGTTCTCTTACGACGAAAAAACGGGCGTGCTCAAGATTAACGGCGTGAACCGCAATACCTTGCTTGCTGCAAGCTGGGCTGAAGACCGCGATGGTAAGACTGCCGTGAAAGAAGGCGATACGATTGCGCTTGTGCAGTGGGACGCCACCCTTTCGGAACTCGTGGACATCGACAAGTTGATGTTGCGTAACGTGTATTCCATCGGTATTTCGGATGCAAGCTCTTCGAGCTTTGTGCTGCGCATGAAAAACAAGGCGGGCATTTCTGGAGACTTCCTCAAGAAACTCGGCCTGGTGGATACCACGACGGGAACCCCCTTGGTAAACGACGCTACGATCTTTAAGAAAGACGCTGCCGGTAATTACACGGGCGAAATGTGGCTGCCTTGTAAATCGAGAGATGACGCTGTTTATGCCGGAAAATCCAACAAGGACGAACTGGCCCGTCAGAACTGCTTGGAACCGTTGCGTAACCTGGACTCTTCGGTGGCCATGGCTCAGCTCTATACGTTGCCGGTCTACAACCTTTCTCGCTATACGAACCGATTCTACTTTGAATCCGTGGGTAAGCGCCGCAGCTCCACCTTGAGCGTGCGCGACCCGAGCTCCAGCTATTCCGTGAGCGGTAATTCCTGTATGGATATTTCGCCGGGAACCGAAAAGGTGACGGCGGGCTCTACGACCCTTATTCGCGGTACCGACTACGAAGTCAACTACGAACTCGGCCAGATTGAACTTTTGAGCGAACGCGCCCTCGACCCGAACAAGGAAATTAAGGTCAGTTACGAATGCGAACCCCTGTTTGAAATCGACAACAAGCTGTTGCTTGGTGCCCGTGCAGAACTCCCGCTGGACTTGTACGGCATGGGTGCGGGTTCCGTGCTCGGCATTACCGCCTTGTACAAGAGCCAGAGCACGACTGCCCAGACTCCGACGCTTGGCAACGAACCGTATTCCAGCGTGCTGTGGGGCATGAACCTCCGCTTGCAGGATACCGTGCCTGCTCTCACGGAACTGGTGAACTTGATTCCGGGCATTAACACCACAGCCCAGTCCAGCTGGCGCTACGAAGCGGAATTTGCCGCTAGCCGCCACAATGCGAACACGAGTGACGACCAGTCCGCCTTGGTCGAAGATTTCGAAGCGACGGCATCGGGACTTACGTATCCGCTGTCTAGACTTTCTTGGTACCACGCATCGCCTCCGGGCGGTATCGAATCGAATGCTTCTACCTATATCAAGAGCCAGGACTACCGTCACCAAGGTGAATTCATTTGGCACAGCAACAATACGGAGCTGTACAAGAACATTTATCCGGCGGTGGGCAATTCCGATGTCGATAACCAGCACTTGACTGTGCTCAAGATGACTCTCAGGGCAAACGACAATCTGTCGGGTAATTCCTGGGGCGGTATCATGCGCCCGAACAGCAGCTATTACCAAGACTTGAGCGACATGAAATACATTGAAGTCGTGGCGCGCGGTAATGTGGGCTCCATTTACCTTGACCTTGGTTTGATCAGCGAAGACCTTTCGATTAGCGGTGATGCGCCGAACGGATTCTACGACGGCGAAAACGACTTGGGTACAACGACCGCCTTGCATGACAGAGGCTTAGATAACAAGACCGGTTCTGAAGAAGAACGTATTGAATGGATTTGCCAAGGCGATGAATGTAAGATTAAGCAGAGGCACAATACGACGAATACGGATGCCTCTACAACTGATATTTCCCGCGATAACTATGACGATGATTTGGACGATGAAAGCGATCCGCCGGTCAATATTAACGGTACCGAAAAGAACTCGGGCGAACGCACCTACGATACCGAAGATATCAACAAGAACGGTTCTTTGGACAGGGACATTAGCTTTGTCCGTTACCGCATCGACTTGTCCGACACGACGGCTCAACTTGAAAAGCTGAAAAACGGCTGGCGCAAGTGGCGCATTTACCTGGACCAGTACGATACCATTGTTTCGCAGACGGGTAGCGATTACCGGACGATTCTTTCGGAAGCCCAGTACAGCAGGCTTTGGCTCGGCAAGTTGAATAATGGCGTTGCCGAAGCCAAGGTGCAGATTGTGCAACTTGCCGTGGTCGGTAATGCCTGGGAAGAACGCACGGTTGCCGACTTCTACAAGACGACCTCGTCGGAACATTCTCAGATTGCCGAAGTGAACGGCCTTGAAATGAAGGTGACTGAAAATGTCGCCTCTAGGGACAATACCTATATCAGCGTTTCGACTATCAACAACCGCGAAGATTCGAACAAATATCACAAGTCGCCCAACACGCGCACCGAACGCGATTCCGATTCCAACGCTCCGCTCAAGGAAACGGCTCTCGTGCTGGATTACCATGACATGAGCCCGGGCCAGGAAGTGGGCGTGACCCGTATTTTCGAAACGGATGTGAAGGACCTTTCGAGCTACCGTTCCCTCAAGATGGAAATTCACTATGCCGATAGCTCGGGATCTGAAAATGTGCCGGTTCGCTTTGCTATCCAGTTCGGTGAAGGCTCGTTGGAAGGTTCGAACGATTACTACGAATGGAGTTTCCGCCCGGTCAACTATAATTGCAACAAGGGCAAGGAACGCGAACAGGATTGCCATGAACGCAACTGGCTCGACAACGCCTTTGCCATGGACTTGGTCGACTTTACGAACTTGAAGCGCGGCCGCCGTCCGCCTTACATGAATGCGGTCGAAAAAGATCTGGGTGGTGAACGCGAAGAAAAGTTGCGCTTGGTGGGTAACCCCTCGATTACCAGCGTCGACTGGATGCGCTTTGTGATTATTGCCGATTCTAACGCCTCGGCAGAGGACATTAAGGGGACGTTCTGGATTGATGACCTGCGCCTTTCGGATATGGATACCGAATGGGGCTATGCCGCCCGTACGAGCGGCCAGGTCAACTTTGCCGACTTTATTTCGCTTTCTGGTGCTATCCGTTACCAGGACGGTAACTTTGCAACGCTATCGACTTCGAACGGTTCTCCCAAGCCGAAGGCTTCTGTAGCAGCCTCCCAGCTCGATGTGGCGGGTGACTTCACCATGAACTTGAACAAGTTCCTGAATGACAGTTCCGGCTTCCACATTCCGCTTTCCTTGGGCTACCATAGCACGACCAAGCGCCCCTACATGAAGCCGACGGACGACATGATTCTTGAACGCAGTAGCTTCGTGGACATGACGGGCGACATGTTCCAGAACAAGCTGGAAGTCGGCTCGAACAAGGAAGAGCAGAAACTGCGTGACGAAGCGGAATCGAAGGGCTACCAGTCTTACGTTCGCGAAAAGTCGTTTGGCATTAGCTACCGCAAGGATTACCACGCTCACGATACCAAGCTCGGCGAAGTGATGTCGCAGATCTTCTTGGATCGTCCGGCAATCAGCTATTCTTACAACGAATCCGAAGGCAAGGCGACGACCTCGGCGGATTCCAGCTATTCTTACCACACTGTGCTTGAATATAAGCTGGGTACGTTCAGCATGTTCAAGTTCAGACCGCTCGAAGGTTTGTCCAAGTACGAATGGCTCAAGCCCTTGTCCAAGTCGGAATTTGAACCGTGGCCGCAGACGTTCGATCTTACGGTGTTTGACTTGAGCTACATTCGTTACGTGAACCAGAGCCGCGATCCGGATTTTGTGGAACCGCAAGTCGACAAGATTGTGACTTACACGACGGAACTGAACCACAAGTTGAACATGCGCTGGAACATTTTCTCGTTCCTTACCACAAGCTATTCCTTGAACATCAAGCGTGACATGTACGGTGGCGGTGACCGCGAAGCATTCGTGAAGAAGAACTTCTTTACATCGCGCGACGGTGGCCTGTTTGCTAACGAATACATCTTTGATTACGACCATACCGACAAGCGCGTGTATATTTCGGGCGATAGCGTGGTCGCTATTCCTTACGACACGATTCCGAAAGTTTCTGAAAGCGGCGATACGCTCGCTATCGATATGCAGAACCCGGATTCCTACGAAATCCGCTACGATTCGACCACCTTCTACAAGGTCGATAGCGTTGGCAGCAAGACTTACGGTAAGTCTTACGGTATTCTGCGTAACGAACGTTCTCGTTCTCAGCAGTTCAAGATCGGCTTTAACCCGAGGCTGATTCCGTTCTTGCCGTTCAGCACGAACTTCAGTTCTGACTTTAACCAGCAAAAGACGATTCCCGACGATTTTGACTTTATGGACGAAACGTCGATCGAGAAAAACTACTGGACGATTTCTCAGACGAACCGCTTTGAATTTGCTCCGTCTTTGAAGGTGCTTGAATTGGCCCGCGCTTTCGGTAAAGAAAACCCGGTGGCAACCGCCTTCGACAAGATCAAGTGGCGTGAAGTGCGCTTTAACTGGACGGCAAGCACCAACACGGTGGGTGAAAACTTTACCTTGGCACAGTTGTACGAAGACCAGGGTGTGACTCCACTGCAGTATTACCTGTATGGACTCGGTCTCGGTAACGGTTATCGCAACCGCGGATTCTATAACATTGTCACGGGTGATATGGGTCTTGACCACCGCGACGATTTCCAGCGTTTCGCCCAGTACAGAAACCGCCATGTCGATACGTTGGTGTATCAGGGTAACTTTAGACATTCCGTGTCCCGCCAGTTCCAGATTGGTACCGGCGTGACGCTCCCGATTTGGGATATCGGCGTGACGGGCGATTTGCAATGGAAGGAAGACTTCTCGCAGGCCCGCGAATACCCGATGTATATTGACACTACGACGGTGTGGCCGAAGATCGGTATCGGTATTACGGTTCCGAACTTTGCTCAGCGAGTTTCGTTCTTGAACAGTTTCCGCAGCGTGTCTACGTTCCACCGCTTCGATTACTCTTATACGACTACGGTACACCCGTTCCAGAGTGCCGAAGATTCCTGGTCGCATAGCATTAACTTCAACCCGCTTATTCGTATTACGTTCTTGCTGCAGAACAACATGCGAATTGAAAACAGCGTGCGCATGAAGATCGAAGATACCGACAGACGCCCGAAGGAAGAAGTCATTGGCGTTACGAGCTGGCCGGATTCTACGGCGCATGGCCGCGATACCAGCGATTACTTCTGGGATATTCCGTGGATTCACACGTCGCTGTATAACGACTTCATGTTCAATATTGGCGATGACTTTACGATTACTTATCCGCTCAAGCTCGATAAGGCTGTGAAGTTCTTCAAGTGGTTCTTCAAGTTCAAGAATTCCATTGACCTCAAGTTCACTGCCGGTTACGACTACAAGAAGACGATTCGTAAGGAATACGATCCGGTCGACGGTTACGACAAGTGGAACAAGGAAAGTGGCACGGACGGAGTGTTCAAGCAGTGGCACTTCGAAAACCCCTTGTACGACGAATTGCCCGATAAAGTTTATAACCCGAAGCTAGAACTGACTGACAGAACCGTGCCGTCGCGTACACATGAATGGTTTATTCGCCCGAGTGCTGGCTACCAGTTCAACAAGATAGCCTCGATGAGCAGCTACATTGAATACCGCCAGATTCATGAAAAGCTGGATGACGAAACGCCGCACTTGCGCCAGATTCTGCAGTTCGAAATTGCACTCATGCTCCGATTTGATTAGTATGACTAAGAAACGTGTAGCGGTAGGCATGAGCGGGGGAGTGGATTCGTCGGTGGCGGCGCTCCTGCTCTTGGAGCAGGGTTACGACGTTTTCGGCGTAACGCTTCGCGTATTACCGCCTCTGGCGAATAATGGTGCGAATCCCTATGATCCTGAAAAAGACGAAAGCGTTTTGCGCGCCCGCGCGGTCGCGGAACGCTTGGGTATAGAGCATTATGTGGCCGTGTGTGACGACGCATTCACGGAGCGCGTGCTTAAACGCTGTCACGGGGATTTTGCGGGGGCGCGTACCCCGAATCCTTGCTGCTATTGCAATCGCTATATCAAGTTCGGCTGGATGCTTGACTTTGCATTGGAGCACGGCGCAGACTTCCTTTCGACGGGACACTACGTGAACGTGAAGGAGGTCGGTGGCGTGCGCAGGCTTTTCAAGGGCCGCGATGCTGCGAAGGATCAGAGTTACTTCTTGTTCGGTGTGCCCGATTCCGCCATGGCGCGGGTGATGACTCCGCTGGGCGGCATGGAAAAGCCCGAGGTTCGCGCGATGGCGGCAAAGCATGGCTTTGAAAATGCGAGCGCCAGCGACAGCCAGGATATTTGCTTTGACATTTACGGCGACGACTATACCGCCTTCTTGCAGGAACGTTTTGGCGCGATGACACGCCCGGGTCGCTTTGTCGATGAAAGTGGCAAGGTGTGGAATACGCATGACGGCTTTCACAAGTACACGGTGGGGCAACGCAAGGGACTTGGCGTTGCGCTGGGTGTCCCTGCATTCGTGCAGAGCGTGAATCCGGAAACGGGCGATATTCTGGTGACCGCCGACAAGTCGGCCGTCTCGGCAAGCGAAGTCCGTATCGAAAACAGCGTGTGGCATGGCGTGAATCCGGCTACAGGCTCCACCTACGCCGCGGGCGATACGTTTGAATGCGAGGGCATGGTACGTTACCGCCAGCGTCCGACCCGTTGCATGGTCAAGATTCTAGAAGACGGCTGCGCACTAGCCAGTTTTGAACAATCCCAATTTGCAGTGACCCCTGGCCAGTGCGCCGTATTCTACGACGGCGATATGGTGATTGGCGGCGGCTGGATTGTGCGTTAGTTTTTTTGCAGGTGTGGACATTTTTTGTGATGAATGTCAACGCCTTGAAATAAAAAATAATCGTTTAAAGCCTTATTAGTGTATTTTTCAGATAACCACTCCAAAGGAGAGTGGTGTTTGAGGAGTATTATGAAAAAAACTGGTTTTAAGGCTTTAAGCGGAGCTTTATTGCTCGGCGGAGCTGTTTCTGCTTTCGCTGCCCCGGGACTCACCGTGAGCGGCACCGATCTCATGTACAACGGCAAGAAGATTTTCTTCTCGGGTACGAATCTCGCCTGGAGCGACTACAACTCCGACGTGGGCGATTCCCCCCTGAACGAAAACGCTTGGCGCAAGGCTGTCGAAGGCACGCGCGCTGCGGGTGGTAACGCCATTCGCTGGTGGCTCTTCAACAACATGAGCCAAAGTCCCGAAATCGATCAGAGCACACATCTGGTTTCGGGTCTCAAGGCAAATACCATCGCCAACATGAAAAAGGCCTTGGACATTGCCGAAGAATACGGCGTGATGGTTTCCATGTGCCTTTTCAGCCACAACCTGATGGAACCGAATCAGTGGGGCCTATACGACGAAAAGCTGGACATTACCGCAAACACGCAGCTTTTTGAAGACGCGGGCACCAAAGCCTTTATCGACAATGCGCTTGTTCCGGTAGTAAAAGCAATCGGTAACCATAATGCGCTCATGACCTGGGAAGTGTTCAACGAACCCGAAGGCATGACAAGCGTGGGCTGGACCACCAAGAAACTCGACAAGGCTGTGCTCCAGAAGTTCACGAACAAGATTGCGGCTGCCATCCACACGGTAAGTCCGGAATTGCTCGTGTCTACGGGTAGCGTGAATATCCAGTATCAGAGCTGGTGGAACGATTCCGAACTCATTGCTGCCGGTGGCGAATCGAACGGTACGCTCGACTTTTTCCAGACGCATTACTATCCGTACTACCAGAACGATGCCGTGTCTCCGTTCGTGAATACGGCTGCCCAGATGGCGACGACGTACAAGTACGACAACAAGCCCATGATTATCGGCGAATTCCCGGCAAGCGGCTGGAAGGGCAATACCTATACCGCAAGCATGGCTGCAAAGACTCAGATTTCTACCGAGGAATGCTACCGCAAGGCCTTTGACGGTGGTTACGCTGGCGCACTTGCCTGGCAGTACATTGGCGACAAGACCGAATCGAACTTTGGCGGTTACACTTACACCATTGATCCGGCTCTCGATGCCATGAAATCTCTCGCCGCCACTGAAGAAGCTTCTATCAAGATCAAGGATGTCGCCATCAGTCAAGAAAGTGGCGATGGCAAGATGTCGGTCACTTACGGTGGCGACAACGCCCAGATCGAATACCAGAAAACCTGGGATTTGAGCAAGGCCAATACGTTCACGTTCGAGGCCACCAACAAGGGCGAAAGCGATGCCCAGTTGCACTTGATTTTCAAGCTGACGGACGCTTGGACCTGGACCCCGGTGAATGATGACGACGGCGCATGCGTCGTGCCTGCGGGCGAATCCGTGACTTGCTCTTACGACATTTCCAGCTACGCCGACCGTAACAAGACCTTGAGCGTCGTTATCGCAAACTATGCCGCAGGCTACACCGGTACAATCCTTTACGACAACTTCAAAGCGGGCGACCAGGTTCTCTGGGACTTTAACGAAGACAAGTACGACGCCTTCAGCCGCGGTTTCGAGAACACCGAAGAGATGATTCCCGAAATCAAAATCGTGTTCGAGGATCCTTCGGGAATCTGTATGCGTCCGCACGTTGCAGGTGCCAAGGCTCTGCGTGTAAGTGGCGACATGCTCACTCTTTCGGTGAATCGTACACAAGGCGTGACGGCGGAACTCTTCGATGTCACGGGCCACAAGGTTGTAACGCTTCACAAGGGTACACTTTCTGCAGGCACGCACCAGTTCAAGGTGAATGCGGCTGCGGGTACATACTTTGTGAAGGTCGCAGGCCAGGGAATCAACCTGACTCAGAAAGTGATGCTGAAATAAGAATTATAAACACGAAGTCGTTTACTTTAAGGCTTTATCCTTTGAGATAAGGCCTTTTTTAATTACATTTACCTTGTATAATATAAGGAGGATGAATATGCTTAAAAGGGCGTGTTTGTTTTTTATTGCACTTTCTTGTGCCGTTTTCGCAGCAGATTTGGGAACTGCCGAAAATCCGTTGACCATTGATAACGAAAATGACTTGGTTTTGCTGCGCAATGCGGTGAATGCCGGTAGCGGTACATTCAAGGGTGTCGACGTTTCTGATGGTGCGACGGACCTGTATTTTAAACTTGTCCGCGATTTGGACTTGAGTACAGTTTGCGGAAAGAATGTCGGAAACTGGACTCCGATTGGCTCCATGGAACATCCGTTCAAGGGCAACTTTGACGGCGACGGCAAGACGATTGACTATCTGTATATCGATGAAGATTTGCCGGAACGCGGTGATACGGAAGTAGGCTATTATGGCTTGTTTGGCGTGATGGAAACTGAATATGAGTCAACGACAGAAGTTAAAAATCTGACCATCGGCGAAAATTCCCGCATTTATTCAGAAAGGGAAGGCCAAGTAGGGGCTGTTGTTGGGCATGCTGGTTTTAATGTGATTATCGCTAATTGTAAAAACAAGGGCCGTGTGCATGGCAGGATTGCTGCGGGTGGCATTGTCGGTTTTGCAGGGAATGCTGCTCTCTCCGACGGAGTGCGTATCAAGAATTGCGTGAATGAAGGCTATGTCGATGCTATGCTCAAGGCAGGTGGCATTGTGGGGGCCGTCAATGGATTCGGAGTGCATATCGATAGCTGTACAAATTTGGGTGGCGTCTATGCGTCCGATACTGCTGCAGGAATCGTTGCGGCTGATTACAGTTCAATAATGACTTCCGCCAAGTTGAATTACTTGATTAACAAGGGAAACGTGAGCTCGGGTAAAATTTCGGGTGGTATCATTGCTGTTACAGCAGACGGCGGGGCCTCCATTACGAATAGTTTTAATTCTGGTCACGTGCAGGCATCGACTTCGGCCGCAGGCATTGTAGGTCATTGGAAATCGATGATGAACCCGCAGACCATTTTAACATGCGTAAATTCGGGCAGCGTTTTTGCGGGGACTAATGCGGGAGGCATCGTTGGGTTTGTCGCAGAATCTTCTCCTAGTTATATGAAGATTTCCCAATCGCTTAACTTGGGTGTAATCAATGCTGGCGCCTATGCCGGTGGAATTGTCGGAAACAACAATAATGGCGCGTTTTATGCAGACCATAATATGAATGCCGGCGCAATCGGCTTTGGTTATGCGGGTGGAATCGCGGGCCGGGTGAAAACAGATGCTGCTGAAAATATCGCTGCGAACTTAAGCATAGCCGCCCCTGATACCTTTGCAATCTATGATAGCGTCATGTCGCATTTTGAAGAGGATTGCCTGTATCCAGTTGATGCGGCGCATGCCTATGTTACGGACAGCTTGATTTCGGGAAAGACTGTAGCTGCTCTGGGCGATTCCCTTTGGGTGTATAAGGAAGGCTACTATCCGCAAATCAAGACCCTTGCCGAAAACCCAATGAAAGAAATCCGCGACGCTCAGCAGGTGGCCTCTACTCCGGTGCGCTTGGGCCTTGGCGATGACATCGCACACATCTCGAAAAACATAAGCTATACGACTAAGGATGCCGCAGGGAATGCAGTCGATGTCTATAGTGCCCGCGGGAACATCTCTTTCGTGAACGATTCTGTTGCAACGCCTTATTCCCTGGGAACGGATACCCTTTATGTGCTTAATGAAAATGCAACGAAAAAAATCATCGTGAATGTTTCTGCGATAAATGATTTGGGAACGCTTGAAAACCCGCTCACGATTTCTTCAGTGGAAGAACTGTTGCAGTTCAGAAAGGCTCTTGCCGATACGACTAAATACAAGGGCGTTCTAATGGATGATGCGGGTGCGCGTCTCGCGTTCAAGATTACCAAAGATCTGGACTTGAGTTCTGTCTGTGGCCCCAGCAAAGGCAACTGGACTCCTATCAAGAATTTCTTGGGTAAACTCAATGGCGCAAATCACAAGATTTCGAATCTCTATATTGATATCGAAGATTCCCTTTCTCAAGTGAATGGAGGTCTTTTCGAAACGATTATCGCTGCCGATACGGCCATTGTTGAAAATCTGGTGCTTGAAAATGTCCATATTCGGCTTGCGGGAGGTCGTTCTGCAGGTGCGATTGCCGGTTACATGGGCGGTAATGTGGGTATTATTCGCAACAATGTATCGGATGGAACCATTTACAGCAACGGAAGGGCTGGTGGCCTTGTTGCCTCGATTGGGTTAAACGAGTTCATCTTGCAGAACAATTTGGTAGAGGGCTCTGTCGAAGTCGCTCGTTCGGACAGTACCAAGTCTCAAGAGATTGTCGGTGGAATAATCGGGTTTACGGGTGGCACAAAAGCATCTGTTACAGGTAATGTGAACCGGGCTAATGTGAAGGGTACATATGTTGATGCAGTGAGCGGTATTCTGGGTGTTATGTCTGCCCAGTCCACTATTGAAAATAATATAAACGAGGGAAATCTAACGGGTGTCGTAGGGTCGTATCTTGGTGGCATCGCCGGTGAAATTACTTCGTCTGTCAGATTTGTAGATAACCATAATAAGGGCGATGTCAAGGTCAATAGTTACGCAGAGTATGTTTATATGGGTGGTACAGTTGGCTTCTTGGCTGAAGTCTATTCAAATGATGGTGTGGTAGAAAATAATTCCAATACCGGTAATATTGATGTTAGCTTGTATGAGTACTTGTATGACAAATATGTAGGAGGTGTTTTCGGCAGATATATACATACGAAAGCATCTGACCTTGTGAATAAAGGTGATGTCTCTGCACTGGTATTAGCTGCAAGTACAGTCAAAGTGGGCGGCGTCATCGGAAGCGCAGACTATACGGATTCCGTTTCGCTTGCATTGATTGTGAATGAAGGCGCCGTCGAAGTGAATGTCGATACATCTGAGGTTGGCACCTATGTGGGTGGCGTTCTAGGTTATTCCAATTCCAAGTATGTAGAAATTCGGGATGCCTTAAACAAGGGAAGTGTTACTGTCGAAAGGAAAAGCTCTTCTTTAACAATTGTCGGTGGTGTTGCGGGTCTTTTGAGTCACAAGAATGCTCGTGTCAAAACCAGCTTTAATTACGGAGATGTAGATGTCCGTGGCGGCAACAATTTGAAAGTGGGTGGCATTGCGGGCTATTATGCCTCTTCGGATACCATTGCGGTGATGCAGAAATGCGGTAACGAGGGTAATCTTCATGCTGTCAAGACTGCCAAAAAAACAAGTGAAATGGATGTGGGAGGCCTTATTGGAGATGGCTGGTCCTTGCATATAAGCGATTCCTATAATTCGGGTAATGTCAGTGCTGGGTATAGGATGGATTCTTTGGTGACACCAAATAAGAATGCGACTTCAGATTTCATTGGCGGACTTGTTGGTGATGCGTATGATGGCGTCCCGAAAGGAATGAATTCTTTCTTTGAAATTGAAAGATCGATAAATATTGGTGATGTGTATTACGAATCGAGTGCTGATGTTGTATTCGCTGCCGGAATTGGCGGCATTGTGGGAAGCTCTCAACCTCAGGAGATGACTATAAAAAACGTGGCAAACTATGGCTCTGTTTCTTCGAATAAGTCGGAGACATTGCTTTGGATGGGCGGCGTTGTCGGTTATTCGCTTTATACCTTGACGATGAAAAATATCGTGAATGGAGGCGCCCTTTCTTTTGATGCCGATGTAAAGAATTCTTCTAGCGGAAGCCTTGTTGGATGGAACGCCGGCTCGACTCCTTATTCGGTAAGTTCTGCTTTCCTCCATGGTTACGAGCATCTTGAAAATCCGGAGCGCTACCATGCCGAAAATTGGGATAGTGCCGTTGTCGATTTGCAGTGGGCTCGCCTTGATACCAATGAAGCGTATACAAGGCGCTTGACTGCAGAACTTACTGCAGATTCTTTACCCTCGGTGTTGAATGCCGAAAACTGGATTCAGGTGGAAGGTTGTTATCCGCAGCTGAAGGCACTTGCAGAGTCTCCGGTAGAAGCGATTCGCAAGATTAGCGCACTTGGTGCAACGCCTGCTTATTTAAAAACCGGAAAAGAAGACTACGAACATGCCGATTTAGTCTGGAGTCCGTTTGCAGTTGCTACGAAGAATGCCCTTGGCGAAACGGCGGTTTGGACATCGAACGTGTCGCAGGTAGTGTTGAAAGCCGATACCGTTTCTTTCAAGGCCCTGGATCGTGACACGGTTACGGTGTTGACCGTTGCTGCAGATGGCTACAAAAAGTCAGTTTGGGTTTCTTTGATGTCCCTCTTCAAAAAGAACCTGGATTTCTCGAAGGTGAAATGGGACTATACGGCGCCCTTCACTTACGATGGAAAGGCTAAGGCTGTTTCTTTGAGTGGCCTTCCGGAACAGGTAAAGGCAACTTACTGCAACGACAGTGCAACGGTTCCTGGAACGTATGTTGCCCGCGTGACGTTGCAATACGATACGGCCCAGTACAATGCGCCGGTCTTCACGGATAGCCTAAAGTGGACCATCAACAAGGATACGCTGGATCTTTCGAAGATCGTGTGGAGTAAGACTGTAGAATTTGAATTTGATTCTACGGAACATTCCGTAAAGCTTGAAAACGTTCCGGAACAAGTTGCGGTCGACTATGCCGATGCCTCGCAGACGAAGCCGGGGGAATACCATGCAATGGCCGTACTCCGTTACGATACCTCGCTGTATGTGGGTAAGGATTACAAGGATTCCACGCTCGTATGGAAGATTACTGAAAGTTCCACGAAGGTGGTTGCTGCAATCACCGCCCCGAACAGCGTGAACCTTGTGCGCTACGGTACAGGAACATGGGCTCTTGAGTTTACGCAGAATGTTCCTGCAAATGCCCGCGTCTCTGTAGTCGGCATTGACGGCAAGAAAATTTCGGCAAAGATAGTGCGTGGCGCCCAAAGTATTGCGTTGCAGGGTATGCCCGCAAACGGCATCGCCCTTGTCCGAGTCGCTTACCCGGGCATGTCAAAGACGTTCAAGATTAATCTTCGCTAAGTAATCTATTGCGTCACTCGAATGTAGTCGACGAGCATTTCGTTCGGGAATTGCGAGTCGTCTACTTCGAATCCGGGCCAGTTGCCTGCAACGGCGACATTCAAGATAAAGAAGAACGGCTTGTGGAATTCTTCGGTGTCGCCGGTGTTATTTTCGATTAAAATCTCGTGATACATGAAGTCATCCACAAACATGCGGATGTACTTTTCGTCCCATGTGAATTTGTAATTGTGGAATTGCGTGACATCGAGATCGAATTTTTGGTCGCGGTAATTGCCGGTGTTGTTGCCGTAGGTGGCATACTCGCTGCCGTTAGCCCAATGGTTGGTGCCGTAGACGATGTTTTCGCTGTTCACCGTTTCGATGATGTCAATTTCGCCGCAGGCGGGCCAGCTTACGGCATCGATGTTTTCTCCGAGCATCCAGAATGCCGGCCAGATTCCCTTGCCTACGGGGAGCGCGATTCTCGCTTCAACGGTGCCGTAGGTAAAGCTGAACTTACCCTTGGTAATCATGCGGGCCGAGGTGTACTTGGAACCTTCGTAGTCTTCCTTGGTTGCGCGAATGTGCAGAATGCCGTCTTGTACGTAGGCGTTTTCTTTGCGGTCGGTGTAGTATTCCCATTCGTTGTTGCCCCAGCCGCTGGCACCGGTGCCGATTTCAAAAGTCCATTTTTCGGAGTCTATGTTGTCGCCGTCAAATTCGTCGTGCCAGAGATACGGGGATTCGCCGGGGTTGCTTTCACTCGAAATGTTTCCGCTGGAAGTGATTCCGCTCGAGCTGCTGGCAATGTCATTTGCGCTGCTCGTGGCAACGCTTGAACTGTTTGCAGTGTCGCTCGAACTGCTTGCGATGTCATTTGCGCTGCTCTCGGCATCGCGAGAACCGCTCATGTCGGTAGCGGAAGAATTTGCTGTGGATGGATTTTCAGCCTCGCTGGAGATTGCCGGGACATCTGCGGAAGACGAGGTCGGTTCGTCAATCGGGGATTCCGTTGCGGAAGATAGGTTCGTCTCACTGGAAGGGGTGGTCTGCTCGCTTATTTCGGTATTTTCGGCATTGGATGAGGAATCCGAGGAGCAGGCTGCCGCGAAAATGGCAACCCCTGCACAGAGGGAAAAAAGGCTAAAAAGGGGGGATTTCATGCCTTAATTATATAAAAAATCGCCATTTTCTGCATAATTGTGAGAATTTCGTCATATTTGTAGAATATTTTCTTAAGAAATCGTCAAAAAAGCCGTTTTATGATATATATTTACAATGTGTAAAGAGGATTTAACATGTTGGTTTCGCAAAACAAAACGGTCTTGATCGTAGACGATGACCGAATGAATTTAAAGTTCGCCGAGCACATGCTCAGTTCGACGTATGACGTCGTGATGGCGAACTCTTACGAGGATGCGTTGGACTACCTGTCAAAGGAGTTGCCTGCGCTTGCCCTTTTGGATGTTCACATGCCGGGCAAGAACGGCTTCGAATTGCTGGCCGAGATTCGTAAGATCAAGCATTGCAACGAGTTACCGGTGGTGTTCTTGACCGCGGACAGCGACCGGGAGACCGAGGTCCGGGTGTTTCAGGAAGGTGGCCTCGACTATATCCAAAAGCCCCTGGTGCCCGAAGTGGTGCTTGAGCGAATCAAGCGAATTCTCTCGCTTCGCGAATTGCAGGTCAACCTTGAAAGCGAAGTGGAACGCCGTACTGAAGAACTCGAAGAAAGCCGTCGCAAACTTCAAGTTCTTTCTTTGCAGGTGGTCAAGACGCTTGCTTCGGCGATTGATGCCAAGGACCGCTACACGAACGGTCATTCGAGCCGCGTGGCTAAGTACAGCAAGGAAATTGCTCGTCGCGCAGGCAAGCCCGTGGAATTCCAGGACGAAATCTATTTCATTGCCCTGTTGCACGATATCGGAAAAATCGGTATTCCGGACTATATCTTGAACAAGAATTCCAAGCTCACGGACGAAGAATACGAAACGATTAAACAGCACCCGAGTATCGGTGTGGAAATTCTGAAGAACATCACCGAGATGCCCAAAATCGAAATCGGTGCGCATTACCACCATGAACGTTTTGACGGCAAGGGTTACCCGGAAGGGCTTGCCGGTTATGGCATTCCTGAAATTGGCCGCATTATCGCCGTGGCCGACGCCTACGATGCCATGACGAGTCGCCGTAGTTACCGTTCGGCCTTGCCGCAAGAAACGGTTCGCAGTGAAATTGTTCGCGGTCGCGGTCTGCAGTTCGATCCGGACTTCGCCGATATCATGCTTCAGATGATTGACGAAGACGTGAATTATACCATGCGCGACGATAGACTTGTCTGATGAGCGGGGTGGATCGATGCGGACTATTGTGCCTAACGACATCTTTGATGAAAACGATCGTCGCGTTTTGCAAACCCTGACACGCGTCATGCGCTGGCTATGGGCGATGTTTCCGTTAATCTATTTCGGAAACATTATTCATTTGTTTAAAATCGACTATTGCGAACTGACGATTTTGACAGCAATCGCTTTCGTGATTCTGTGGCTCCCGACATTTATTGAGCGCATGGGAGCTCCGCTCGTAGTGCGTCGGTATTTTTGCGTGCTCGGTATGGGGTGCATTATTGCAACGCTTGCGACGAACGAAAACATTGGCGTTTACATGACCTATTCTCTTGCCATGGTCACGAGTCTGTTGTTTTTCAACGCTGCCTTTACCCTTAAAATTTCGATATTCAGTTACATCTTGATTGTGGTATCCCTTTACTTTAGGGCTCCCGGTGCCAACCATGGAGAATTTTCTTCGGATACGTTCTGGTGGATTTCTCGTTCGGCGGGCTTTTTGATTGAAGCGATTACCATGACCCTTTTGTGCATTACCATTGCAAAACTCACGCACCGCTTGCTTGAAAATTTGGATAATGCCCGCAAAGAAGCCCAACATTCCGACGAACTCCGTAAGGCTTGGGCCGAAGCCGAAGAAGCCCGTAAGAATGCGGAATCGGCGAACATGGCCAAGAGCTTTTTCCTTGCCAACATGAGCCACGAAATCCGCACGCCGATCAACGGCATTTTAGGGATGAATGCCATGCTCCTGAAGGAATGCAAGGACAACTCGCTGCTGGAATATGCCCAAAATATCCAGAATGCAGGCCACACGCTTTTGTCGTTAGTGAACGATGTCTTGGACATAACCAAGATTGAATCGGGCAAGATGGAACTTTTTGTCGAAGAGTACGACTTGTTCGCGGTGCTGAATGATTGCTACTGCGTCGCTAATCCGCGTGCACAAAGCAAGGGGCTGGAATTCAATATCAACGTGAATCCGAAGACGCCCGCGCTCTTGGAAGGCGACGATGTGCGACTCCGCCAGATTGTGAACAACCTGCTTTCGAACGCTATCAAGTATACGCCGAAGGGAACGGTAGACTTGCTGGTCGATTTCAAGGCCCTGCCTGAGGAAAATTCGACTAAGCGTATTGAACTCGTGATAATTGTGGCTGACACCGGTATCGGGATTCGCTCTGATGACCGTGAAAAATTGTTCCAGAGTTTTGAACGAATCGATTTGGAACGCAACCGGAATATCGAAGGCACGGGACTTGGGCTGAACCTGACGAAAAAATTGGTCGAGATGATGAAGGGCCGCGTGCTGGTGAAAAGCGTCTACGGTTCCGGCTCGGTATTCGAAGTCCATATTCCGCAACCCGTCAAGAGTGATGAAGTTATTGGCAACTTTATTGAACGTCATAAGGAATTTATTTCGTTTGATTCCGCAGATAAAAAGTTCAAGGCGAAAAAAGCCCGGTTGCTCGTGGTCGACGATGTCGTCATGAACCTGAAGGTGGTTTGCGGACTCCTCAAGGAAACGGAGGTAAAAATCGATACGGCGACCAATGGTGAAGATGCCCTTTCGCTTGTTGAAGAAAATCATTATGACTTGATTCTTTTGGACCACATGATGCCCGTGATGGATGGCATTGAAACCTTGCAATGCATGAAGGACATAAAGGGCTTTGATATTCGGAAGACACCCGTGGTCATGCTTACGGCCAATGCCGTGGTGGGCGCCAAAGATGCCTACATGCAGGCGGGATTTACCGACTACATTACCAAGCCGATTCGCGAAAAGGTTTTGCTTTCGGTGGTGAAAAAACTTTTGTCGCCTGAGCTTATCGAAGATGTTCACGCTGTCGAAAAGAACCTGGCGAAACAGGCCTCGTCTTCGATGGGTGCGCTATCGGAATTCCTGAATACGGAAACGGGGCTTGGCTACTGCATGAACGACGAATCCTTTTATCGTGAAATGCTTGCCGAATACGTGAAGAACGATCGTCGCGATGAATTGGAAAAATCCTTGGCAAGTAATGACCTTGAATGTTACCGGATTACAATCCATTCCCTGAAAAGTACATCGTTGACAATCGGGGCGGTCGCCTTGTCGGAATCGGCCAAGGCGCTAGAAACGGCTTGTAAAGAAGGCAACGTGGATTATGTCCGTGCGCAACATGAAAAGTGCATGGCTGACTATAAAACGATTCTAGAAAAATTGTCCGTTTATCTTGCAGCAGGGGAGTCGTAACATGAAGCTAGTTTATGTTGTTCCGTCGCTAATCCTTGCTGTCATTATAGCGGGATTGCTCACATTCAATGTGAAAAAGAAAAATACGGACATTACCCGCGAAAAGACAAGAGTCGCCATGATTATGAACGGCTCTATCGAAGACCATAGCTGGGGACAGTCCCATTATGAGGGAATGCGAAAGACCGCTAAGGAGTTGAATCTGGACGTTATGTTCCGCGAAAGGATTCCGGCAGATAGAACTTCTGAAGAAGTGATGGAAGGCCTCATTGCCGCAGGCGCAAAGATTGTCGTGGCGAATTCTTTCCAGTTGGGGCCTTACGTTCAAAATGTGGCTGTCAAGCACCCGGATGTAAAGTTTTTCCATGCGTCCGGCTTGTCGTATTCCAGGAATATGGCGACGTATTTTGGCCGAATTTACCAGATGCGTTACCTTTCGGGCATTGTTGCCGGTATGCAGACAAAAACGGGTAACATTGGTTATGTGGCGGCGTTCGATATTCCCGAGGTGATTCGTGGAATAAACGCTTTTACCTTGGGCGTGAAAAAGGCGAACCCGGATGCGAACGTGATTGTTCGCTGGACAAAATCCTGGAACGAGGACAAGGCCTGTGCTAGGGCGACCCGTACCCTTTTGGCTCATCACGATTCCATTGATGTGCTTACCTTGCATACAGACAGCCAGGAACCCTTACGCATTGCAGATTCTCTTGGAATCTGGCTGGTGGGTTATAACTTGGACAATGCAGAAATGTATCCGGAACATTTCTTGACGGCTCCCGTGTGGCGCTGGGAAAATTTCTATACGCCGCACATTCTCGAGGTTCTTAAACGAAAATTTGTAGGCCGAAATTATTGGAGCGGAGCCAATTCGGGCGTGGTTGACTTGGCACCACTTACAAGTCATGTGGCGCCGGAGGCTGTTGAACTTGTGGAGAGTGAACGCGAAAAAATTCAGAACGGTTCTTTTGATGTTTTTTACGGACCCATCGAAGATGATGCCGGAACAATTCGCATTAATGAAGGCGAAAGTATGTCTGACAGCGACATGCTGAATAATTTCAACTGGTTCGTAAAGGGGGTAACGGTCGATGAAGAGTAAAGTGACTATGGGGGCGTTAACGGCAGTCGTCATCTTTTTTGCGCTGTTGTACGTGGTGTTTGCAAAAGTCGACAACGTGGAATCGGTCAAGAAGACCGAATCGCAAAAGCTCCGTGTCGGGTTTGTCCTTTTAAGCGATACGGCCGATAATGGCTGGAATGAAACTCATTACAAAGGGATTAGGGCTGCTTGCGATTCCCTTGGCGTGCAAAGGAACTTGGTGATTGATATTCCCGAGGAACGTATTCCCCTTGCGAATGCGGTGACCGGAATGATTGCCGATAGCTTGAAAGTCATTGTGCTTACGAGCTACAATTATCCGATTTTAATCAAGGATATTATTGAATCGCATCCGGAAGTGACATTCTATGGAATCAACTGGGAATACGATGCTCCCAACTATAAAGCCTATTTTGCCCGTATTTACCAGGCTCGATATCTTGCAGGAATTGTTGCGGGGGCCATGACCAAGACGAACCACGTGGGCTTTGTCGCTGCGATGAAGAATATCCAGGTTTATAGGGGCTTGAATGCGTTCATCTTGGGCGTGCAAAGCGTTAACCCGAAAGCGAAGGTGTATGTGCGCTGGACGAATTCCTGGAACGAAGGCGGAATGGAAACTGAAAACGCAAACAAGTTGATTGATAGTTCGGGTATCGATGTTATCGCGTTCCATCAAGACAGGGCCTTTATTATTGAAGTGGCCGAAAAGCGTGGGCTATATTGCATTGGAAACCATGTGGAAAATAACCGGTTCTCGCCTAGAATGCTTACCTCCATCGCTATCAACTGGGGCATTATTTACAAGGACTTTATTCAGGACTATATCCAGAAAAAGGATAACGAAAATATGGATTACTGGGTCGGACTAGAAAAAGATGCCGTAGGGCTTGCATTCTATTCTAGCGAAGTTCCTGATAGCGTGAAGATTCTGGTAAATGCGGCTGCCGAAAAAATCAAGGCAGGCTACAATGTTTTCTCGGGAAGGATTGAGGATGTCGAAGGAAAGATCCGTTCCGAAGAGGGCGAAACGATTAGTGACGAAGTTCTGCACAATGAAATGAATTGGCTTATAAAGGGTGCGATAGAACCATGATAAAAAAGATTGGGGTGCGTCCCTTAGTTGGTATTCTGTTTTTTGTTTTGATACTCCTTTTAGTTGGAGTTTTGCTGCGTGTCAAGTTTTCGAACCTGTTTGATAACTATGTCGAAAAGCAAGTGGCTTACCAAGCCGAAAGCTATGCCGCCGCGGCAGGAGAAAGGCTTGATCTTGAATTGAAATCTCTGGCAGGAATTTCTTCGGGGATTTCTGCGAATATGAGTCATTTTGAGCCGATGCTTGCAACGCTTGAAGACCCGAATGGCAATTATTACTATGGCATGATAGCCTTGAACGGTAAAATTGTCTATAGTGGCGATACGACTCATATCGATGCTTCGCATTTTAAGGGTATTTCGGAATCGTTCCATGGAGTAAAATCCATAAGCTATTCCAAGGGAATTGGCCTTATGTTTTCGGCTCCCGTGTACAGCGGGAAAAACATCAAGTATGTGCTGTTCCGCATGTACAAGGATGAGGCGATTGTAAAGACCTTCGGCGTGCAGAGCTATGGAGGCCGTGGCTATGCTACCCTTAGAGACTCGAGGGATTCTATTATCATCAAGTCTTCGAATGATTCGCTTGGAACAGATTTGCTGTGGGGAGAAGAAGGGTTCTTGGCGGTTCGCGATAAGCTGAGAGCTGGCTTGAATGTCTCCATTTCTGCAGCGACGCATTTGGATGTTCGTGGTGTGGAATACTATTACTTTATCGCTGAACTCAAGTTGCCGGGAGTTGCCTTGACGGGCGTAGTGCCCGAAAGAGAGGTGGCAGCTGAAAAAGATGATATTTCATTCTTGATTATCTGGGTCTTTGGCCTTTTGATATTCATGTTTACAATTGCCATGCTCTATGTGGTGCTTTCTGAAAAGAAAGCCCGCGAAAACAAGGAGCTGCTTCGCGAAAAAGAAAATGCCGAAAGCGCAAGCAAGGCGAAGAGTGTTTTTCTTGCCAACATGAGCCATGAAATCCGTACGCCGATTAATGGAATCTTGGGCATGGATTCGATGCTCTTGAAGGAATGCAAAGATGAAAGCTTGCGTGATTACGCCTTGAATATTCAAAGTGCAGGCCAAACGTTGCTTTCTCTCATTAACGATATTCTGGATATATCTAAAATCGAATCGGGCAAGATGGAAATTCTGCCTGTTACGTATAGCGTGTTTACGGTGCTGAACGACTGTTACAATATGGTGGCTTTCCGCGCTCACGACAAGAATCTGGAAATGAAGATGGATATCTCGCCGGATATTCCAAGAGCGCTGTTCGGTGACGAAGTCCGCATTAGGCAGGTGGTAAACAACTTGCTTTCGAATGCGGTCAAGTACACGAACGAAGGGACGGTCACGCTTTCCGTTTGGACAGAGAAAGTCGATGTTGACCCGATGCAAGGGGACAATACCAGTCGAGTGGACCTCTTTATTCAAGTGAAGGATACTGGCATCGGTATTCGCGAAAGGGACCGTGAAAAATTGTTCAGGGACTTTGTCCGCCTTGACGAGAAACGAAACCGCAATATCGAAGGGACGGGACTTGGCTTGAATTTGACCAAGCAGTTGGTTGATATGATGGGTGGCTTTATCAGCGTGGACAGCGTGTATGGCGAAGGCTCGACTTTTAAGGTTCACCTGAAACAACAGGTCAGCGACGAAACGCCCCTAGGTGATTTCGAAAAGCTTTATAAGCAACACGTGAACGTGGTGGATGCGGCGCACGAACGGTTCGAGGCGCCCAAGGCTAAAATCCTGGTGGTTGACGACGTGCAAATGAACCTGAAGGTGTTTGCGGGCCTCTTGAAGGATACCAAGATTCAAATCGACACGGCGATCAATGGCGCCGACGCTCTGGAACTCATTCAGAGCAAACGCTACGATGTCATTTTCTTGGATCACATGATGCCGGTCATGGACGGTATCGAAGCATTCCGCCGCATGAAGAAACTGGAAAAGAATCCGAACGTCATTACGCCGGTGGTGATGCTTACGGCAAATGCCGTTTCTGATGCCCGGAATGGTTATATGGATGAAGGCTTCTCGGATTACATGGCTAAGCCGATTCGCGAAGAGGCCTTGCTGGCAACACTCAAGAAGTTCTTGTCGAAGGACTTGGTCAAGGTTCTGCATGAAGAAAAGAGTGAAGAGAAAAATTGCGATTCTGCAGAAGTCGTTGATGCAATGCCTCAGGTCGATTTGTCCGAAATGCTGGATACGGCAACGGGTCTTGCTTATTGCATGAACGACAAGAAATTTTATAAAGAAATGCTTGACGAATATGTAAAGAGCGAAAAGACTTCGGAACTGAAAGAATACTTTGAAAAAGGGGACTTTGAATATTACCGCATTACGGTACACTCCATAAAAAGCACTTCTCTTACAATCGGTGCGGTTAAAGTTTATGAAGACGCCAAGGCTCTGGAAATGGCCTGTAAAGAAGGCAACTTGGATTTCGTGAAACAGAACCATGAATTGTTCATGGAAGAATACAGGTCGCTTATCCGGGGAATTCAGGTGGGTTGTTCCAATTTGGGATAGGGGACGCAACTTCTGTACTTGCAAAAACGAATTTGTAGAGTTAAATTTCGTACAAAAGGAAGGTGTATATGAGAAAAATCCTCTATTTCGGCTTAATCGCCGCTTGTTCCCTGACCGCAAATGCTTTTGCTCAGGATTTCTGTAATACTGCCGCGCACAGCGGTTCCAAGGAGGAAGTCACCTCGAATAAGGTGGGTTCGTTCGACAACGGTATCGGTTACGAACTCTGGAACGAAGGCGGTAACGGTGGTTCCGCAACGTTCTATGATGATGGTTCCTTCAATTGTAAGATGACTGGCGCCAAGGACTATCTGTGCCGTGCCGGTCTTTCTTTCAATAGCGATAAGACTCACGAGGAACTTGGCCACATGAAGGCTGATTTCAAGTTGGTCAAGGGTAATCTTTCCGGAATCGATTATTCCTACATCGGCATTTACGGTTGGACCCGTGAACCCTTGGTGGAATGGTACATTGTGGATAACACCGGTAGCCAGTATATGCCGGGCGACTGGGTTGCCCAGGGCTCTTCTGCAAAGAATCATGGCGTGTTTGAAATCGATGGCGCCCAGTATACGGTTTACGAAGGTGACCGTACCTCTTATTCCATCGATGGTGACAATAAATACTTCAAACAGTATTTTAGCGTGCGTAAGAGTAAGCGCGATTGCGGTACCATTGACATTACCGCCCATTTCAAAAAGTGGGAAGAATTGGGCATGAAGATGGGCAAGATGCACGAAGCCAAGATCCTTGGCGAAGCCGGAAGCACTTCGGGTCCGAATGCCAAGGGCGAATACGATTTTCCCTATGCCAAGGTCTATATCGAAGGGGCGGAACAGTCCAGCTCTTCCGAAGAAGTTATCGAATCTAGTAGCTCGACCGAGGCTATCAAGAGCATTCGTTCTATGACTGTCGGTAGCAATACATCGCTCGTGTTTGACGCCCAGGGCAAGTTCCTCGGTTCTGTCGATGCTGCTGACGCAGAATCCCTGAATGCAGCGATCAAGGCCAAGTACAATTCTGGCGTTTATATGGTAAAGCAGGGCCGCGCTGTCCGTAGCATCTCGGTGAAGTAATCCGGTTTGCTGCAAAGCGAAAATTTAAGCCTCTCCTTCGGGAGAGGCTTTTTAGTTTAATTTAATCTTGCGGGGCTTCGGGCGGGACTCGCGCGATCACGCCCACGGTGGCGCGTGTCGCCTTCACAAGGTCGGCGGGTGCAACTTTCAGTTGCAAGCCGCGCTCGCCAGCACTCACGTAAATGTACGGGAAATTCATTGCCGTTTCGTGAATGAAAATCGGGAAGTTCTTCTTGAGCCCGAGCGGACTGCAACCGCCGCGAATGTAGCCGGTCAGCGGCGTCAGATCTTTAAGCGGGACGGTGTCGATCTTCTTGTTGCCACTCACCTTGGCGGCGCCCTTCAAGTCCACTTCAAGATTGCCCGGCACCACGCACACGAGGTAGCCGATCTTGTCGCCGTGAACGAGGATCGTCTTGAAAACTTGATTGATGTCTTCGCCGAGACTGTCGGCCACATGCTGCGCGCCCAGGTCGTTTTCGTCGACCTTGTAGGGGATGAGCTCGTAAGAAATTTTCTGGCGGTCTAGAATTCGCGCCGCATTCGTCTTCTTGATTTCCATAAAAATATCCTTTGGCCCAAATATAATATCGTGAGCCATAAGCGGCACGGCGTAAGCGTGCCGTGATGGCGACCTTTGACCACTTAGTGCTTTTATACGATACTTGGTGCTTTAGCACCTTAGTAGAGTTATCCTCTTTGGGGAAGCACTTACGTGGGTATGGCCACCTTTAGGTGGTAGCGAGGCGATATCACATTTTATAATTGCAATAGAGCCGAGCGGTCATATAAGAAAGGTCGCGATGGAAATCGCGACCTAATCTCTCGTCTGTAGCGAACGCAGTTAGCGTTCTCTAGTCTCTCGTCTAAACTACAGCTTGATGCTGCAGCCCTTGGCGTTCCAGATTTCTTCGGCGTACTGCTTGATGGTACGGTCGGAGCTGAACTTGCCCATGCGAGCGACGTTCAGGATAGCCTTTTCTGCCCAAGTCTTCTTGTCCAAGTATTCCTCGGCGACCTTCTTCTGCATGTCAATGTAGCTGCGGAAGTCTGCGCAGAGCAGGTAGGTGTCGTTGGTGAGGAGCTTTTCGGCAATGTGCTTGAACAGGTCCGGACGATCCGGGCTGAAGAAGCCAGAAGCGATCAGGTCGATCACGCGGCGGAGATCGTCGTCGTGTTCGTAGAAGTCGCGCGGACGGTAGCCCTTGGCGAGCAGGTCGGTGACTTCTTCCACGGTGAGGCCGAAGATGAAGATGTTGTCGTCGCCGACTTCTTCCTTCATTTCGACGTTAGCGCCGTCGAGCGTGCCGATGGTGAGTGCACCGTTCAAGGCGAACTTCATGTTACCGGTACCAGAGGCTTCGGTGCCTGCGGTCGAAATCTGTTCGGAGAGGTCTGCGGCCGGAATAATCTTTTCGGCGAAAGACACGCGGTAGTTTTCGAGGAATACCATCTTGAGCTTGCCCTTGCAGACCGGGTCGGCGTCGATGATTGCGGCCACGGCGTTGGCGAGTCGGATGATCTGCTTTGCCATCCAGTAACCCGGAGCGGCCTTACCACCGATCATGATGGTACGCGGCATGATTTCCTTGCCGTCCTTCAGCTGGATGTACAGGTGAATGGCATGCAGAATGTTCAGGAGCTGGCGCTTGTATTCGTGGATACGCTTGACCTGCACGTCGAAGAACGTGTTCACGTCGACATCGACGCCCTGCGTTGCCTTGAGGTACTTGGCGAGGCGTTCCTTGTTCTGCTTCTTGACAGCCATGAATTCCTTCTGGAACTTGGCGTCCTTTGCAAACTTTTCGAGTTTCTTGAGTTCGTCGAGATCCTTGACCCAACCTTCGCCGATCTTGGAGGTGATGAGTTCGGACATAGCCGGGTTAGCCTTGCGGACCCAGCGGCGCGGCGTCACGCCGTTCGTCTTGTTGTTGAACTTTTCAGGCCACAGTTCGTAGAAGTCCTTGAAGAGCGTGGTCTTCAGGAGGTCGGAGTGGAGTGCTGCCACACCGTTCACGGCGAACGAACCCACGATGGAGAGGTAAGCCATGCGGACCATCTTGCAGCCGCCTTCTTCGATGAGGCTCATGCGGGCGAGGCGAGCATTGTCGCCGGGCCACTTGAGGGACACCTGACGGAGGAAGCGTGCGTTGATTTCGTAAATGATCTGGAGGTGACGCGGCAGGAGCTTTTCGAAGAGGCTGACCGGCCACTTTTCAAGAGCTTCGGGCATCAAGGTGTGGTTCGTGTAGGCAAACGTGTGCGTCACGATTTCCCATGCATCGTCCCATTCCAGGTTTTCTTCGTCCAAGAGGATACGCATCATTTCGGCGATAGAGATGGCCGGGTGCGTGTCGTTCAACTGAATGGCGACCTTTTCAGGGAACACCTTCCATTCACCTTCGTGGAGCTTCTTGAAGCGGCGGATGATGTCCTGCAGAGAGGCGGAGCAGAGGAAGTACTGCTGCTTGAGGCGCAGTTCCTTACCGTTCATGGAAGCGTCGTTCGGGTAGAGCACCTTGGAAATGGTTTCGGAAAGTTCCATGTCCTGCACAGCGGCGATGTAGTCACCGTTGTTGAAGTAGCTGAGGCCGAAGTCGTCGGTGGACTTGGCGCTCCAGAGGCGCAGGTTGTTCACGGTGTTGTTCTTGTAACCCGGAATCGGAGTGTCATAGGGGAGAGCGAGCACGTAGTCCTTGGTTTCCCAACGGTTGCGGAGCTTGCCCTTTTCGTCCATCCAGCTGACCACGTAGCCGTACATGGGCACCTTGACTTCGTTCGACGGACGGGCGATTTCCCACGGGTTGGTGAGACGCAGCCAGTTATCCGGCTGTTCTTCCTGTTCGCCGTTCACGATCTTCTGGCTGAACATACCGTATTCATAACGGATGCCCATACCGGTAGCCGGGAGTTCGAGCGTTGCCATGGAATCGAGGAAGCATGCGGCCAAGCGGCCGAGGCCACCGTTACCGAGGCCGGCGTCGACTTCCTGTTCGCGGAGTTCTTCGAGGGTCATGCCGAGTTCGTCAAGAGCTTCGGTCACGGCGCTTTCGACGTCGAGGTTCAGCACGGAGTTGCCGAGGGTACGGCCAATCAAAAATTCGAGGGACAGGTAATAGACGCGCTTCACGTCTTTCTGGTAGTAGGTTTCCTGGGTCTTGATCCAGCGGTCAACCAAGCGGTCGCGTACGGCGTAAGCGACGGCTAGGAACTTTTCGTGGTCCGTCACGGTCGCGCTGTTACGGGCGAGCGTGTGGTGAATGTGGTCGGTGAATGCTTTGCGGAAAGATTCGGCATCGTTTCCGAGCACGGTCACTTCTTCAGCTTTTTTGAATGATTTTGCCATAAGACAATCCCATGGGTTAGGTTTAAAATTATACGTCGTTAAGTTTAGAAATATTTACGGGTTTTGTGCGGAGCAAATAGTTAAATTAGGGGGATAGATAATAAACCAGAGGAAAAAACGATGAATATGAAAAAGTTTGTAGCCCGCAAGGCTTTCCCCGTGATTTGCGCCGCTTTTATTTCTGTTGTTATTGCTGGCTGTGGTGACGATTCTTCCAATTCGACTCCGGCTTCTCCCGAAACGACGAATCCGGTGGTGACTCCGACTGATTCGTCCACGATAACTCCTGTTACAGATCCTGTAACGGATCCGGCTACAACTCCGACGGACCCGACCGTAACGGACCCCTCGACTGATCCGGCTACCAATCCGGAAAACCCGGGGCAGGATCCGGTGGTAACCGACCCGACAGACCCTGTTACCAACCCTCCGGCAGATACGACTGTCAATCCGTCTACTCCGACGGATCCTACCATGACGGCCGCCGGTTTCTACCGTGACCCCGCCGCAGCCGGTTTGGTTCTCGCTCCCGATACCAACGGATTCTACGATGTGGGCGATATCTACAAGGCTGTCCCTGCCGATGCCAAGATTGTCTACGTGCTGCGCCATGCCGAACGTGAATCGGGCCTGGGCAAAGAATCTCCTCTGACCGAAGTCGGCCTTCAGCAGGCACTTGATGTGGGCGCAAAGCTCAAGAGCGATGAATCGTTCTATTACGGCGCTACCGATTTCTTGCGCACCCAAACGACCGCTGCAAAGATTGCAGAGGGCCGTGGCGAAACCACTGAAGTGGTGACGATGGAAGAAATTAACGGTGGGTATTTCTTGACGGTTCCTTCGGATTCCTTGGATGCCATGGTGTCCAAGCGTGGAGGCTCCTTCAAGTATGTGGCCATGTGGTGCTATGAACAGCCGTTCCCGACTCTTCTGGTGAACTTGGGCCTTCCGGGTTATTTCTATGACCTCATGGAACGTGGCGACCAGTTCGTGAACGAAGTGGTTCTTGCCAACCTGCCTTACTGGAAGCGCGTGAACGTGTTGATTACCCACGACTTGCTCACGGAACCGTTGGCTGTCTATGCTTCTAACCGTACGGTTGACCTCAAGACGTATGAATCCTATCGCTGGATTAACTACATCGCCGGCGTCACGGTGATTGTCACTGCAGACAACAAGGTTGTGGTGTTGCCTACGCGCGGTGTGGAACGCGGCTTCCTGAATACCAGAGATATGGTCAAGTAACTGTTCTATGAAGGTTGCTGTTCTCGGTTCTACCGGACTTATCGGCAAAAACGTTTTGAAATTGCTCGCACGCCTCCCGCAGGTTGTGCGAGTTTTTTGCCCTGTACGGAATATCCCGGATTTAAAGGACCTGGGGATTCTGGAAGGTTCGTTCAAGCTCGACTTTAAGCAAGTGGATTTTGAACAAGATAACGATGCCTTGCGTCTGTTTTTCTATGCGGGCTTTACCGGTTGCGATGCGGTGGTGTGTTGCCTGGGGACGACCCGAAAGCAGGCGGGGAGCAAGGCCGCTCAAGAAAAGGTTGACCTGAGGCTTCCGCTCAAGCTTGCGGCGATTGCCAAGAAGGCGGGAGTCAAGAATTTCTTGTGTGTAAGTGCCATGGGAGCCGACAGCCAGTCGCCGTATTTTTACAACCGCTTAAAGGGCCAGCTCGAAGAAGGCCTGGACATGATGGGCTTTGAAACGCTGACATTGGTGCGACCCTCGCTTTTGCTCGGAAAGCACAAGGACAGGCGCTTTGGCGAAGAACTTTTGCAAAGGACAATCGGCGCGCACCCGGAATGGATTCCGGCGTTCATACGCCCGGTGCATGCAGAAACGGTGGCCGCCCATTTGGTGACATCTATTTTGAAACCGCCTACGGACCACGTGTGCGCCACGGACGGAAAAATAGGCAAGCGGATTATCTATAACCGCGTGCTTGCCAAGACGAAAGTGGATGAGTTGTTCTAGCGGCTACTTGAACTTCCAGAACTTGTACAGGAACTTCGTTGTCTGAAGGGGCGTCTTGAGGAAGGCGCTCTTCTTGTATCCGCTCAGTGCGAATCCTTGCAGTACCTTGTAGAGCCCGATTTGGTCTTCGCGGTTGATGGCGAGCAGGAACCTGCGGAACTTGTATTCGAAGTCGTGCATCTTGCCGAAGTAATCGTAGCAACGCTTTTCGTATTGCTTCAGGAATTCCTTCGAGAGGTTGCCGGCTTTAAGACCTTGGTCTACGTATTCGGCGCAGAATCTTCCCGCCCTCATCGCGGCAGCGATACCACCACCCGTGAGCGGGTTGGTGTGGTGGGCGGCATCGCCCACGAGGGCGAAACGGTCGAGCGTGTAATCCTTGAGCGTGCTCGAAACCGGAATCACGCCTCCGACGGTATGATTGATCTTGGCGCCCGGGAAAAGTTTTTCGAGCCATTCCATCGTGACTTCCAGAATGTTCGGCCTGTTCTTGTTGCTAATCAAAAAGCCTGCGCCGAAATTCGTGACGTTCGATTTCTGCTTCGGGAAACTCCAGATGTAACCGTCGTTAATAAAATCGTGGCCTTGCCAGAAGGTCAGGTAGTCGGGCTTGGTCAAAAGGCCTTGCACCTGGATGTCGACACCGGTGCAGGTCTGCATCATTTTCTGTCCGCAGTCCAGACCCACCATGCGGCCAATGCGGCTTTCGACGCCATCGGCGGCAATGACCATCTTTGCAAAAATTTCCTGGGTGCCCGTTTCGGTGACGGCCCCGTTTCCGTCTCCTTTTCCGAGTACGACCCGTACCATGCGTTCGTCGCCTTCGACATTGCCCACGAATTCCGCGCGGGCGCAAGTCTCTACTTGGGCGCCATCGTCGGCGGCAAGCTTTGCTAGCCAGGGGTCAAAGATTTCGCGGTTGAGCATGATGCCGGTGGCGGGCTTGGGAACCTCGATATTCACGCCGGCGGGGCCATAAATGTAGAGCCCGTTGATAATGCTTTCGATACAGCTCTCGTCAATCGGACCGTAAGTCTGCAAGTCGGCCAGGTTGGTGCTTGCTTCGCCACAACGTACGGGGTAACCGATTTTTTCACGCTTCTCGAGTAACAGGACCTTGCGACCTGCGCGAGCCAGGTTGCGGGCCGCGACGGAACCGCCTGGACCTGCGCCAATGACAACGACATCGTAACGGGAATCAAGCATCGTCCACCTCCACGATTTTCAATGCGCCTACAGGGCATGTCCTGGAGCAAACGCCACACTTGATGCATTTTTCGTGATCAATCTGCAAATCGAGCCCGTACATATCGAGCGCCATCTTGGGGCATGTCCCCACGCAGCCTGCACAGGCGAGGCAAACTTTTCTGTCGTGAACGAGAGTCTTCATTACGTGAGAATATAGCAAAAGAAGATTAATCCGGATTCCTGATTCCAGAATTCGGAATTAATACGTATGATCGCCAGTCAGTCGCTTCAAGAAATCGTCGCGGACCAGGGGCTTGTCGAACAGGAAGCCTTGGGCGTTCTTGCAGTTGATTCCCTTGAGGTAATCGGCCTGTTCCTGGGTTTCAACACCTTCGGCGATCACGTCCTTGTCGAGTTCCTGGGCCATCTTGACCACGTTTCTCAGAATGACTTCGTCGTTGGAGTTCGCCTTGCCGATATTGTTCAACAGCGACTTGTCGATCTTGACGACGCTGACGTTGTAGTCCTTGAGCACGTTCAGGGTCGAATAACCGGTGCCAAAGTCATCGATGGCCACTCCGATACCATTCTTGCGCATGATGTTGATGAATTTCTGCATGGCTATCGTATCGTCAAAATCGGAGACTTCGGTCAGTTCGATTTCGATGTACTTGCCGTCGATTTCGTACTTGCTCAAGGTGTTGAGAATGCGGTCGGCAAAGTCTTCGTTGCGCAGGTGCAGCTTCGAGAAGTTCGAAGAAATGCGTACGGGGGTAATGCCAGCCTTGAGCCAGTCGCTGATATCGCTACAGGCGGTCTCGAAAACGTAGAAGTCCAGTTCGCAGATGGTGCCTTCGCGTTCCAGAATGGGAATGAAGTCCATGGGCGGGACGATGGTCTTGTGGCGGACCCAGCGTGCCAGGGCTTCGGCACCGTTGATTTGCTTGTTGTCGAGGCTGACCTTGGGCTGGTAGAACACGACCAGTTCGCGGTTGCGCATGGCGTTGTGGAATTCAGTCGAGATTTCCCTCTGGTGGATAGACTGAATCTGCATTTCCTTGGTAAAGTACACCACGTCGCGGGTTCTGATGATTCTGGCGGCTTGCATGGCGGTTGCACAGTTGTTCAGGGCGTCGCCGACAATGACGTTTTCTTCGATGGGGTAGACACCCATGCGCGCCTGGAGGCGGATATTCATGGGCTTGGGGCCCTGGCTTGCGGTCAGTTCGCAAACGGTAAACTTGTCGATGAATTCCTTGTGATGGCTTTTTCTGGTCAAAACAAAGAAGTTGTCGCCGCCGAGGCGGGCGATCAGTTCCGTGTTGTCGAGGAACTGGAGAATCTGTTTGACGTACATCTTGAGGGCGAGGTCGCCCACATTGTTGCCCATGGCCTTGTTGATGTACTTGAAATTCTTGAGGTTAATAAAGTGGGCGGTGTAGTCCTTGAGGTTGTCGCCAATGAACTGCTGGGTGAACGCGAAGATGCCGGCCAGGTTGTATGCCCCGGTCATGGGGTCCGAAATGGCGGCCTTGCGGGTGTTGCCCATGAGCCGTGCACGGCCCGAAAGGATAAAGAAGTCCCAGCTGAGGAGTTGGATGATTTGCCTTTCGCCGTCGGTAAAGGTGTGCCCCTGGATGGGGTGGGCTTGGAAGGTGAACGATCCCTGCTCGCCGGTAGTCATGGTCTCGGAAAAGTCCGGGTTGGTGGGCTTTTCGGGGAGGGCCTGCTTGTCGTGGTAGGCGGTAAATTCTCCAGAAAGCCCGTTGGGGGCAAACTGGCTAACCGGTGCGTAGAAAAGGCAGTTTACATAGCCGATATTTGCATTTTTTGCGAGAGGGGGCAAATTTCGGGCTAAATTGGCGAGAATTTCCTCTGTACTAAAGACAGGTCCTAAGAGCTTGGACCTAAAATCAAGATACATACTATTGTACAGTGGAATATCCATTAAATCCTCAACATACCAAAACCGCGCCAAATTTACAAAAAAAGTACAATGGCTGCAAGTTTATTTTGGCGGAGTACCACCAAATTCTGTTGTTTCATATTCAATATATCTTTTTTTCCCGGGAAAAGTGCTCCTTGTCACCATCAAAAAACACTGAAAAATGTTAGTTAAATCTAACTATGGACCGACGGGGGCGGTAATGAATAAAAAACATTTCAAAATGGGCCTTTTGGATATTCATCCCTCTCACTTTTCTATCTTTACGCACGCATTTAAAGAGGTAACCTCCTATGAGTAATGAGGCAGAAAAGCCGAATTTCATTACGACTTCTCTTGACTTTCTCGTCAATTGGGGCCGTACGAACTCCCTATGGCCGTTTCCGTATGGTACGGCATGCTGTGCAATCGAATTCATGAGTACCGAAGTGGGCCGCTACGACTTGTCTCGTATCGGTTCGGAATACGTTCGCTTTACGCCGCGTCAGTCCGACGTGCTGCTCGTGGCAGGAACGATTTCTTACAAGCAGGCTCCGATTCTCAAGCGCATGTACGAACAGATGGCAGAACCCCGCTGGGTGATCGCCATGGGCGCCTGCGCCAGCTCCGGCGGTTTCTATGACTGCTACTGCACGGTGCCGGGTATCGACCACATTATTCCGGTAGACGTTTATATCGGTGGCTGCCCCTCTCGCCCGGAAGCCTTCTTCGAAGCCATGTTCGACCTTCAGAAGAAGATCAAGGATGAATCTTATATGAAGCAGCGCGCCGAACGCGTGAAAGACCAGCTCGAAATGATCAAGGCGAAGACCGAACAGGCAAAGGCGGAAGCCCGTGAATTTGCTCGCGAAAAGACTGCCGAACTCAAGGAATTCGTGACCGAAAAAGAGCAGGAACTTGTCAAGAAAGCCCAGTTCTGGAAGGAGTAATGATGGAATCCGTGATTGACATTCTAGAATCCAAGTTTGGCGCTAAGCGTGATGAAAAGGCCAAGTGGGATGCCTGCGTGGTGGTCCCCAAGGAATTCCTGCACAATGCAGTCGAATTCTTGAAGAACGACCCGTCGATGCAGTTTGACATGCTCCTGGACTTGGCCGGTATCGACTATCTGACTTACCCGAACCACGAAGGCCCCCGCTTTGCGGTGAGCTATGCCTTCAAGAGCATGAAGAAGCCGGGCTCTCGCGTCCGTCTTAAGGTGCTGGTCAGCGAAGCCGACCTGAAGGTTCCGACCATTACCGACCTCTATGCAAGCGCCAACTGGCTCGAACGCGAAGTTTATGACCAATACGGTATCGTGTTCGAAGGCCACCCCGACCTGCGCCGCATTTTGAACCATGTTGAATTTGTGGGCCACCCGCTCCGCAAGGATTACCCTGCCCAGAAGCGCCAGTGGCTGTCGACGACCGATTTCTTGATTCCGGAACTGGAAAAGCGCCTGGAATCCAAGGGCTACAGGATTGTCCAGCGTTCTAAGGAAATCATGCCTGTCGAAGAAGAATATCTTGAAGGGAGTATCAGAGAATGATCGTACTTGACCCGAATGGCGAAAAGCTGAACCTGATGGCCCTGAACGTGGGCCCGACGCATCCGGCTACTCACCACTGCGTGCGCTTGCTGGCTGCCCTCGATGGCGAAACCATCGTGGCCGGTGTCCATGAAATCGGCTTTATGCACCGTGGCTTCGAAAAGATGGTCGAACGCGGCACCTGGCAGCAGGTGATCCCTTACACCGACCGCTTGAACTACTGCTCTGCAATGATGAACAACATTGCATTCTGCCGCGCTGTCGAAAACATGTACGGTATCGAAATCCCGGAACGCACCAAGGTGCTCCGCGTGATTGTGAACGAACTCTCCCGTATCAACGACCATTTTATTTGCGTGGCTGCCGCATTCCAGGACTTGGGCGGTACGACTCCGTTCATGTACGCCTTTAACCCGCGTGAAGAAATCATGCTGATTTGGGAAAAGCTCACGGGCGCACGCCTGACGAACAGCTTTGCCCGCATCGGCGGCCTCTACCGCGACAGCTACGACGGCTTCGAAGAAGACGTGCTCGCCGCTTGCAAGTCGGTGGAAAAGGCTCTCAAGGACCTGCATGCCTGCTTGGACCGCAACCGTATCTTCCTCGACCGTACCGTGGGCGTCGGCAAGATTTCTGCTGAACGCGCTATCAGCTACGGCTGGACCGGTCCGTGTCTCCGTGCTACAGGTGTCGAAAGCGACCTCCGCAAGGATGAACCTTACTACGACTACGAAACCTACGACTGGGAAGTCGTGGTCGGCACGCAGGGCGACGCCAACGACCGTCTGCAGGTGCGTCTTGCCGAAATCGAAGAATCTGTGAAGATTGTGCGCCAGGCCCTGAAGCGCCTCGCTCCGGGCCCGGTCGACATCGTCGACCCACGCATCCGCGTGCCCGCGCACAAGCTTGCCTACCAGGACATGGAAGCCCTTATCGGCCGCTTCAAGAGCGTGTACGAAGGCATCCGCGTGCCCGAAGGCGAATACTACTGCGCAAGCGAATGCGCTAACGGCGAACTCGGCTTCACCATCGTCTCCGATGGTAGCGGCCACCCGTACCGCATCAAGGTGCGTTCCCCGTCGTTTGCCCATGTGTCTGCATTTAACGAACTGGTCGAAGGCCTTACCCTTGCCGACTCTATGGCAACACTGCCTGGCCTCAACATGATTGCTGGAGAACTTGACCGATGACACAACATATTCAAGGTGCAGTTCAGTTTGTATCGAATAACCATTTGAAGTTCGACGGTCCGAGCGAAGCCATTCCGGCCCTTCCGGATCCGGCGCAGACCTTTGGCCACGTGCACAAGGCTGTCCCGCAGCCGCCGACCAAGGAAGTGCTCGCCAAGCTCGACACTCCTGAAATCAAGGAACGTTGCGCCGACTTGCTCAGCCGCTACCCGGTAGGCCAGGGTGCTCTGCTTGAAGTCCTTTGGCTGGTGCAGGGCGTGTTCGGCTGGGTTCCGACCGAAGGTATCCGTTGGGCAGCAAACGTCTGCGGTTGCGCTCCGGCACATGCTCTCGGCGTCGCTACTTTCTATACCATGTACAACCACGCTCCCAAGGGCAAGTTCCTGTTGCAGTTCTGCCGCAACATCAGCTGCGCTATCAAGGGAGCCCAGCCGCTGATCAAGTATGTCGAAAACAAGCTCGGCATCAAGAGCGGCGAAACCACTCCCGACGGTATGTTCACGATTCTTCAGGTGGAATGCCTGGGTAGCTGCGGCAATGGCCCCATGATGCTGGTGAACGACGACTTCGCCACCGACGTGGTTGACGGTCAGCTCAAGATGAAGCGCGGTACGACTCTTACCGAAGCAAGCATCGATCGCATTATCGATTGGTGCAAGGCTCACGCCAACAACATGCCGAAGCACGACGTGCTCGGCGGTGTGGTGAAGGGCCACGGCGGTCACCCCGGTGCTCCGGGCGCAACTGCCAAGCCGCAGGTTGCCGACTATGCTCCGCCTTCTCCGGTCTTGAACGTGAAGGCCGAAGCCGACGAAAATGGTGCCACCCTCACTTGGAAGGGCGCTCCGGAATTCACGAAGCTTGTTGTCGAAAAGAAGAACGGCTCCAAGTGGGATGTCGTTGGCGAACCCGGCGTAAAGGACAAGGCGTTTGTGGACGCTGCCGGTAAGGCTGGCGACGTGTACCGCATGATTGCCACTTCGGGCGAACGCACTGCAAAACCTTCCAAGGAAGCGGTTACCACCCAGAAGCCCGCGACCGTAGAGGAGGCTAAGTAATTATGGCTGAAGTAGTAAAAGTTTGTACAGGAAATTTTGGCAAGGGTGCCCAGGACATTGAAGTCTACAAGAAACTGGGCGGCTACGCAAACATTTCGGATCGCTTGTTCAACATGAGCCAGTTCGAAGTGATTGACTACGTGCAGCGTTCCGGTCTTCGCGGCCGTGGCGGTGCAGGCTTCCCGACTGGCATGAAGTGGAGCTTTGTTCCGCGCAATTCCGGCAAGCCCGTGTATATCGTAGTGAACGCTGACGAAGGCGAAGGCGGTACGTTCAAGGACCATTTCCTGATGATGGAAGATCCGCACCGCTTGATCGAAGGCTTGATTATTGCAGCCTGGGCTCTCGGTAGCCGCGCCGCATACATCTACTGCCGTGGCGAATTCCTGCCTTGCATCGAAAGCTTGAACAAGGCTTTGAACCAGGCATACGCCGCCGGTTACCTCGGCGAAAACATTTGCGGTACCAAGTTCAGTTTCGATATCTTTGTTCACCGTGGCGCAGGCGCCTACATTTGCGGTGAAGAAACTGCTTTGATCAACTCCCTCGAAGGTCAGAAGGGTCAGCCCCGCCTGAAGCCGCCTTTCCCGGCGGTGAGCGGTGCATGGAAGTCTCCGACTTGCGTGAACAACGTCGAAACCATTATGGCCCTCCCGTGGATTTTCCAGCATGAACCCGAAGAATACGCCAAGATGGGTACTCCCCGTGCAGGCGGTACCAAGGTGTTCTGCATCTCGGGTGACGTGAAGAATCCGGGCGTGTACGAAGCTCCGCTCGGCACCCCGATGATGACGATGATTAACGAATACGCCGGTGGCGTCGTGGGCGGAAACCTGAAGGCAGTGTTGCCGGGTGGTTCTTCTTGCGCTCCGCTGAACGCTGGCGAATGTGCCGTGGCCACCATGGACTATGAATGCCTCGCCTCCATGAAGACGATGTTCGGTTCGGGCGCCATGATCGTGATCAACGATACGCACAACATGGCTGAACTCCTGAACGTGCTCGGCAACTTCTACAGCCACGAATCTTGCGGCCAGTGCACTCCGTGCCGCGAAGGTACGGGCTTGTTGCACCGCATTCTGAACCAGATTGTGGAAGGCAAGGGCCACGACGGCGATGTGGAACTGATGCAGAGCCTGAGTGGTGGATTTGGCGGCGTGACGATTTGCCCGCTTTCCATTTCTCTCGGCGGCCCGGTGTCTAGCTACACCGCAAAGTTCAGAGCCGACTTCGACGAACTTATCGCAAAGAACCCCGAACATGCCAAACCGCGTGTTCAGGAAAACTATCGTCCTGGAATTTTCTGGTAATCATATGAGTAACTTCTACAACATGCCGAAACTCCCGACCGAGAATAGCCCGAAGGTGGAAATCTTCGTGGACGACAAGGCGGTGATGGTTCCTGGCGATACGAACCTCCTCGAAGCCCTCAAGGCTGTCGGGATTGAAACTCCCCACGTATGTTACCACCCGTATTTGCCGGTGTCTGGTAACTGCCGCCAGTGCCTGGTGGAACAAGAAGGCCCCCGCGGTCGCATGCTGGTGATTGCCTGCTATACGCCGGTGGCTCCGGGTATGAAGATCTACACGCCGGCATCCAGCGCCCGTGTGAAGAACGCCCGCAAGGCAACCCAGGAATTCATGCTGGTGAACCACCCGCTCGATTGCCCGATTTGCGACAAGGCCGGTGAATGTACCCTGCAAGAAAACTACATGGAAGCGGGCCAGAACGAATCCCGCATGCGTCCTGAATACGGCAAGAACTATCACGGCAATCCGGAACATCAGTTTATTGATGCCAAGGGTCAGGTGCGTGGCGGTAAGCATGTGGACCTCGGTCCCCGTGTTTTGCTCGACGAAGAACGCTGCGTGCAGTGCGACCGTTGCGTGCGCTTTATGCGTAGCATCGCCGGTTCCGAACAGCTGCAGCTTGCTGGCCGTGCCGACCATACTTACATTACGACCTTCCCGGGCGAAAAGCTGGACCACGAATACGACTTGTGCGTCACGGACGTTTGCCCGGTGGGTGCCATGACCGCGAAGTACTTCCGTTTCCAGAAGCGCGTCTGGCTTTTGAGCCACACGCCGACGGTTTCGATGGACGACTCTCTCGGTGCAAACATCTGGCTTGATCACGCCGACGGTCACATTTACCGCGTGATGCCGCGTTGCAACCCCGAAGTGAACCGCAGCTGGCTTTCGAACACCAGCCGCCTCGCTTTCCAGAACTTTGACAAGAACCGCTTGCCGGCTATGGGCTTCCACGTGATTCAGGAAGCTCTCGCCGAAGTCAAGAAGGTCGGGGGCAAGGTCGCCCTCGTCGCCGGTGGCTCTTGCACGAACGAAGATCTCGCCGCGCTCCGCATGCTCAAGGATTGCCTGGGCGACTCCGCCGAACTTTTCGGCGGCACCTTCAAGAAGGTGGGTGCCCCCGACGGTATCGCCATGAGTGGCGACCCGCTCGCTAACCGCGCCGGATTCAAGCTGCTCGGCATTCCTGACAGCAACCTCGACGATCTCGTGAAGCGCGCTTCTGAATTCAAGGTGCTCTTGACGGTGAATGCAGATCTCTTTGGCGAAGGTGGCTCTGCCGTTTCTTCTCTCGAAAAGATTCCGACCCGCATCGCTTTCACTCCGTTCAACGACGCTACCGCCAACAAGGCTACGCTCGCTTATGGTATTCGCCATTGGAGCGAAGTCCAGGGCACTATGGTGAACAGCCTGAACATTCTTCAGAAGCTTTCTGCCTGCCCGGTTTGCCCCGATGAAAAACTTCGTCCGGCTTACGATGTTCTCTCCGAACTCGCCGGCAACAAGTTCGAAAGCGCATTCGACGCCTTCAAGAAGGCGGGCGAGTACGCAAGCGTGCTTGCAGGACTTTCTTACGATACCATCAAGAATACAGGTAAGTTGCTCGAAGGAGGTAACGCCTAATGGATATCATCGAATCCAAAACCTGGGTGGAATGGGTCATTACCATTGCGAAGTTCGCCTTCTGCTTTGTTCCTGTCCTTTACATCCTGTTGTTGATTCCTATGGAACGCCGTGGCGCCGGCTTTATGCAGGATCGTCAGGGACCGAACCGTTCCTATATCAAGATCCCCTTCTTCGGTAAAATCCGCGCGTTCGGCTATGTGCAGAACATGTGCGACGGTACCAAGCTTTTCTTCAAGGAAATGTTTGCTCCGACCGGTTCCAAGAAGTTCCTCTACTACGTGGCTCCGGCAATCCCGTTTGCCATCGTGTTCTTAAGCCCGTGTGTGATTCCGTGGTTTGGCCCGATGGTCTTTGAATGGGGTGGCAAGGTGGTCCGCATTGCAGGTCCGATTCTCGATTCCGAAGTGGGCATCCTGTTGCTCTTCGGTTTCAGCTCGCTTTCTGCTTACGGTGCCGTTCTCGCAGGCCTTAGCTCCCGTTCCAAGTACAGCTACCTCGGCTCTCTGCGTACGACTGCAATGACGATCAGCTACGAAGTCTGCCAGGGCCTTTCCATGATGGGTCTCCTGGTGCTCGCAGGTTCCTTCAGCCTTACCGATATCGTGACTTGGCAAGAAAACCATGTGTGGGGCATTGTCGCTCAGCCGGTGGCTTTCTTCTGCTTCTTGATTGCGACGATTGCCGAAACGGGCCGCGCTCCGTTCGACGTTGCCGAAGGTGAACCGGAACTCGTTGCCGGTTACCACACCGAATATGGCGCCATGCAGTTCGGCCTGTTCTACATGGGCGAATACTCCCACATCTGCATTAGCAGCCTTTTGGTGGCAACCCTCTTCTTGGGTGGCTACTCGGTTCCGTTTGTATCGACTGCAACCATTCAAACCCACATGGGTGGCTCCTTGGCCATTCTCTGCTGGGTGCTTGCATTCCTCGGTCTTGCATTCCTCCACATGATTTACCGTTACTCCCGTAAGCTTGCCGTTTCCAAGCAGAGCAACAAGATGGAAATCCTGCAGGAATACAAGCTCTACAAGATGATTGCATGGGTTGTTACCGCAGCCTTCATTGCCGCCGGCGTTTGCTCCTGGCTCTACTACAACCCGGAATACTCCATGGTTAACGGCGTTGTCGTGAATAGCCTGGGTGCCGCTCTCGGTACTGCCGCCATTCACCTGCTGGTGCTCCTCGCCAAGAGCGTGTTCTTCTGCTGGGTGTGGATTTGGGTCCGCTGGACGCTGCCGCGCTTCCGCTATGACCACGTGATGCATCTCGGCTGGAAGATCATTTTGAATATCGCTATTTTGAACCTCGTCGTGACCGCCGTGGTCGCGAAACTGATGGGAGGTAACTAATGGCCCGCGTTATTAAGCAAAGACCCATGAACTGGGTAGAACGCCTCTACATTTTCGAGGCCATTCGCGGCTTGTGGACAACGCTCAAGCATGCGGCCCGCGGCCTGTTCCGCTACGAAGAACTTCCGACGATTTCCTATCCGGAAGGCCAGCCTGAGGTTCGCAGAAGCTACCGCGCCAAGCATCGTCTGATGCTCCGTGCTGATGGCACGCCCCGTTGCGTTGCCTGTGGCATGTGCGCTGCGGCCTGCCCTGCCCATTGTATTTATATCGAAGCGACCGCCAGTGACGATCCGCGCATCGAAAAGAAGGTCAAGCGCTTCGATATTGACCATTTGACTTGCGTGTTCTGCGGCCTTTGCGTTGAAGCCTGTCCGGTCGATGCGCTCCGTATGGATACCAAGGAAATCATCTTTGAACACCGCACCCGTGACGAATTCGTGGCAACCCTCGAAACTCTCACGAGTTGGAATCCGAAGGATTACCCCGATGACGCTCAGAGCCAAGTGGCTCCGGGTGGTACCAAGAATGCCGAGGCCCGCAAGGTCTGGGGAATGGAGGTTAAAAACTGATGCTAGCCTTGATTTATTTTATCATTCTTGCCGTGGTTGCCGTGGGAGCCGCCCTCTGCGTGTTCCTTTCGAAGCATCCGCTTTACGGTGGTCTTTCTCTCGTTTTGACCATGCTTTCGCTCGCGGGCATTTACGGCCTGCTGGGTAGCCCTTTCATTGGGGTGGTGCAGATCATGGTCTATGCGGGTGCCATTATGATGCTCCTCGTGTTCGTGATTTCGGTCTTGAATGCGGCGAAGGACAACAAGACTCCCATGTTTGACGGTGTTTCGATATTTGTGATTCTCGGCGTGCTCGCGCTTGCCGGTCTCGTCGGCTTTGCCCTGGTGCTTTCGCCCATGGGTTTCGATGTCACCACACTCCGCGGCTCTGTCGAAATGACTTCTTCGAACCTGTTCAATACGGCCCAGGATGGTCCCGGTTACTTCGTGCTTTTCGAAGTGCTCGGCCTGTTGCTGCTTTCTTCGATGGGCGCTGCCGTGCTTATGGCTAAGAAGCGCCTGGGTACTGACGAAGCTGTCGCCGAAGAAAAGGAGGAAAAGTAATGGAACTCCAACCGATTTATATTCAGATTCTCGCCTTGGTGCTCTTTACCATTGGCCTCATTACGGCTCTTGCTCGCCGTAACGTGTTCTTCGTGCTCATGGGTGTCGAACTCGCCCTGAACGCCGTGAACCTTTCTTTCGTGGGCTTTGCAAAGACGCTGCCTGCCGATTTGAGCGTGGCCGGCCAGATTGTGCCGCTGTTCTCGATCGCCGTTGCCGCTGCCGAAGCTTGCGTGGGCCTTGCACTCGTGATCCTCATTTTCCGCAACCGCGAAAGTGTCGATTCCGACAACTATTCTAACATGAAGGGGTAAGCAATGACAAATTTACCGCTTTGGTTTATACCTCTTTTCCCGCTCCTGGGAACAATCCTGCTTGCAACGATTGCCCTTGTTTCTTCGGGTAGCAAGAAGGGTCCTTCCGAAGGTTTCGTGGGCGCCCTCGCGGTGCTTTTCCCGGTGCTTTCGTTCTTGAGTGTTGTGCTGCTCGCTTTCGGTATGCCTGAAGAAGGTGTCCGTCAGACGCTCTGCAACTGGATTGATATCCCGATGCTCAAGGTCGATATCGGATTCCTATTCGACGGTCTTTCCCGCGTGATGCTCCTGTTTGTCACGGGCATCGGTTCGCTCATCGCTCTCTACTCGATCGGTTACATGCATGGCGACCGCGGCTTTACCCGCTTCTTTGCCTACATCAACCTGTTCCTGTTCAGCATGGTCGTGCTCGTGCTTTCCGACAGCTTGCTCCTGACCTTCCTCGGTTGGGAAGGCGTGGGTCTCTGCTCTTACTTGCTTATCGGTTTCTGGAACCACGACTTGAACAATTGCAAGGCTGCAAACAAGGCCTTCATTGTGAACCGCGTGGGCGATATCGGGTTCCTGCTCGGCATGCTTTGCTTGGCAACCTTGGGCGGCTCCGCTATCCTCAATTACGATGCGTTGAACAAGTTCATCGAAATGCTGATTGCCGGTGGCCATGTGGATCTTGCCGCTCCGATCTTGATGATTGCGGGCCTCTTGTTCTTCGTGGGTTGCACGGGTAAGTCTGCTCAGATTCCGCTTCTCACCTGGTTACCCGATGCCATGGCCGGTCCGACTCCCGTGTCGGCCCTTATCCATGCTGCTACCATGGTGACCTCGGGCGTTTACCTGCTTGCACGCCTCAGTCGCATGTTCTCGGTGATTCCCGAAGCTCTCGTGATTATCTTGATTGTGGGTATGCTGACAGCCTTCTGGGCTGCTGTTGCAGGTCTCTTCCAGAACGACATCAAGAAGGTGCTTGCCTACTCGACGATTTCTCAGCTCGGTTACATGTTCATGGCCGCAGGCGCTTTCGCTTTCGACGCTTCTATCTTCCACGTGTTCACCCACGCCTTCTTCAAGGCCGCCCTCTTCCTGGGGGCCGGTGCCGTGATTCACTCCCTTGCGGGTGAACAGGATATGCGTCGCATGGGTGGCCTTATCAAGAAGACTCCGATTACCGCTTGCGTGATGATCTTCTCGTTCCTCGCCATTATCGGTTTCCCGGGCTTTGCAGGTTTCTGGTCCAAGGACCTGATTCTTGAACGCATTTACACGAACGCCCCGTATGGTGAATTCTTCTACGGTGCGGGTCTTCTCACGGCTGTGATTACGGCGGTCTATATGGGTCGCTTGATTATCATGACGTTCTTTGGCGAATACCGCGGTTCCAAGGAAAGCGAAGAACACATTCACGAGGCTCCGGCCAGCATGTTGATCCCGATGGTGGTGCTTGCTTTCGGTGCCGTGTTCGCTGGTTACCTGTGGGCCGACTCCATGGGAATCAAGTTCTTCGAACATACGCTTGCGCCGGTGGTGGGCGATGCCCAGAATTACCTGCTCGGCAAGCTTGATGTTGTCCACGTGAACCCGATGACCTTTGCCTGCTTCGGTACGGCTGCCGCAGTGCTCGGTATGATTATCGCTTACGTCGTTTACGGTCTTAAGCGCCAGCCGCGCTTGCATGCCAAGTGGGGTAGCGCTCCCGAAGGCTTCAAGGCCGATTGGACGTTCTTCTTTGACTATATCCACGAAATTTTCATTGTCATGACGAAGGTTGCCGCTTTTGTCGTTGACATGATTGTCGATAAGATCCTGCAGGGAATCCAATGGACCGTCGGTTCCATTGTCGAAATCGTGGGCGATGGAGTGAGCTCCTTCCAGGTGCGCAAGGTGCGTGTGCAGCTTACGCTTAGCTTGGTGGGTGTCGTTGCACTGGTCGCTGTTGTTCTTTTGACCGGAGGTTTGTTCTAATGCTTTTACATCTCCTCGTCTTAGCTCCTTTTGCCGCTGCCATTCTGATGATGGCAACCTCTAAGGAAGATCCCAAGTCTTCTTCTAGACTGGCCTTCTTGTTCGGCTTTACCTTCGTCGCTTTGTCGATTTCCTTGATTGCCGCGGGCAACCAGGCGACCGAAGCCATCGAATGGTTCCGTATTCCGGGTGCGAAGGGCCCCGTTTACTACTACCTGTATAGCCATGGTCTTGGCGCCTGGATGGTGTTCCTTTCTACGGGGCTTTCCCTAGTCGCCTTGATTACGGGCCGCAACACCTTCGAAAACAACTACCGCAACTTTGCAATAGCCATCTTTGCGTTGATGGGTGCCATGAACGGAACCTTCCTCGCTGCCGATGCGGTGCTGTTCTTCTTCTTCTTTGAAGCGATGGTGTTCCCCGCAGCAGTGCTTATCGCCGGTTTCGGTGGCGCTGAACGCAAGAAGGCCGCCATGACGTTTGCGATTTACACCTTGGTGGGTTCTGCCCCGATGATGGTTGCCCTTTGGTACCTGCTCACGGTTGCTGACAATTCCCTGGTGCTTTCGTTGGCGGTGGCAATCCAGAATCTGGAACCCTCGATGCAGGTGACGCTCCTGGTTTGCTTCTTGCTCGCCTTCTTGGTGAAGACTCCGTTGTTCCCGTTCCACGGCTGGCAGGCGATTACTTACGCCGAAGCTCCGGCTCCGCTTTCGGCTATCCTTACGGGTGCCATGAGTAAGGCTGGCGTGTTCGGATTCATCGCCTGGATTCTTCCGATTTTCCCGCTTTCGATGGAAATTGTCGATAGCATGTTGTGGCTCGGCCTGTTCACGGCGATTTACGGATCGCTCATGGCTCTCCGCGCTACCGACGGCAAGAAACTTTTGGCTTACAGCTCCATGGGTCACTTGGGCCTTGCGGTGGCGGGCGTGTTCAGCTTGTCTGAATCGATGCTCCCGGCCGTGCTCGTGCTCCTGGTCGCTCACGGTCTTAGCGCTGGTGCCCAGTTCTACCTGATGGGTATTGCAGAACGCTTTGCCGGCACTCGCAATATTGAGCAACTCGGCGGTCTTTCTGCCCGCAATCCGGTGTTCAGCTCCCTGTTCGGTTTTGTGGCTGTGCTTTCGCTTGCAGTGCCTGGTACTGCCGGATTTGTGGGTGAATTCACGGTGCTCATGTCCTTGTGGGATATGGGCCCGCTTCCGGCCCTTGCCGCAGGTCTTTGCCTGATTCTCTCGGCTGCCTACGTGCTTCGCTTTGTGCAGAAGGTTATCTTCGGTAAGCCGGCTCGCGACTACGAAGACGGCAAGCGCATGACCGCTCTCGAAGGCTCTTCGATCGGTATCATGGGCGCTCTCCTGTTGGTGTTCGGTATGCATCCGGCATTCATCACCAACGCTCTGCAGCTTTTCGATGAAACTGCCGTGCAAGAAATGAACAAGGTGACGCACCAGTCCGATGTTGCCACCGATGCAACCGTCGAAGCTTCTGCCGATTCTCTTGGGGATGCCGTGGTTGACGAAAATATCGCTGCCGTGGCTCAGCCCATGACCGAAGACGATTTGCGTCAGCTGGATTCCAACTTGAAGGCAAACGGCTTTACCGACGAAGAACGCGCTTCGCTGATCGCTCAGCTCAAGTCCATGAGCGAATCCGATGTCGCCGATGCGGAAAACGCAACTGAATCTAACGAGGCCACAGTAAACGAGGAGGCTTCTAAACATGAGTAATATCGTTAATCTTTTGCCCGTGATTTTGGTTGCCGCAGGCGCCCTGGTGTCGCTTGCCGCTGAACCGTTCATCAAAGACGAAAACAAGCACAAGGTGCTGCCTTGGGTGGCAAGCTTCTTTATCGCTCTCGCAGCCGGGGCATACTACCTGACGACGAACGACACGTTCATGGACTTGTATGCCATGGACCCGATTCGCCGCGTGCTCGGTGTATCTGTTATCCTGTGCGCTTTCCTTGGCATTTCGAGCCTCCAGTGGACTCTCGGCCATGAAAAGTTCAAGGGTGGTGAAGCTTACGGTCTGTTGATGCTTGCCACTGCCGGTGCGCTTCTAATGACCCAGTCCATCGACTTCTTGGCTCTCTACCTGGGCATGGAACTTTCCAGCTTCCCGATTTATGCCTTGGTGGGCCTGCGCCGCAAGGACGTGAACGCAAACGAAGGTGCTTTCAAGTACTTCGTTTCCGGTGCCATTTTCAGCGTCATCTTCCTTTACGGTGTCGCCCTCATTTACGGTGCTACCGGTTCTACGCATATCTTTGCCTCCGTTATCGCTGGCCGCGGCCTGCTTTACGGTTTGGGCGTTCTCCTTGCTTTGTTTGCCCTCCTGTTCAAGGCGGGTGCCGCTCCGGTTCACTTCTGGGTGGCTGACGTCTATACGGGTGCCTCTGTGGCTGTGACCGGCTTTATGGCCGCCGTCGTCAAGGTCGGTGCGCTTGCCGCTCTCGGTACGCTTTGGCTGGGCTCGCTGGTGACCCGCATCGGTTCTGCTCCGGCTTGGAACCTTGCCGAACAGGTGACCATCCACAGCGAAAACAAGAGCTTGTTCTACGTGATCGTGGTGGTGTCGCTGCTTTCCATGGCCATCGGTGCTTTTGGCGGTCTCGCCCAGAAGTCTATCCGCCGCATTATGGCATACTCCGCCGTGATGAACGCCGGCTTTATCGTAATCGGCCTGTTGCTTCCGGACTATGCTACCCAAGGTACGGTGCAGATGGGTGCCATGTTCTACTTCTTGATTACCTATGCCATCGGTAGTGCCGGTGCTTTGGCCGGTATTGCTTACCTTGCCGGCAAGGAAGACAAACTGGAAACTCTGGAAGACATCCAGGGCCGTGGTCGCAAGCGCCCCTATGTGGCTGTCGCAACGACCGTTTGCTTGGCAAGCCTTGCAGGTATGCCGCCTGTTGCCGGTTTCCTCGCCAAGTTCACGCTCTTTACCGATGCCCTTTCGGGTGGACTCGGCCTTATTGCTGCGATTGCCTTTGGCCTTTCGCTCGTGGCTGCTGTGTTCTACCTGCGCATTGCCTTCGTGCTCTTCATGCCGCTCAAGGCTGAGTGCGAATGCAAGTGCTGCTGCGGCAAGAACAAGGCTTTCGCCTACTTGTTGCGCTTTGCGGTGACGCTTGCGGCAATCGCGCTCATCTTCATCGGAATTTTCCCGAAGTATGCGCTGATTGTGTAATTCGCGAATAGCTTTAGCAATCCTTAAAGAATTGATTAAGCCCGCTTTCGAGCGGGCTTTTTCTATGGTTTGTAAAAAAATGCTTGAGAAAGGACCTTTTTTCTTATATATTTGTTACATGCGCTCAAAAATTCTTTAATCTAGGAGTCTCATGATGAACAATAGACTATTAATGGCTGTGAGCCTTGCTTTTGCTCAAATGCTGTGGGCAGGGAACACAAAGCATTTCTTTGTGATGATTTCGCCTGACTTTGAAGAATGGATGTCTGCCGTGCCGATGATCAGTATGGATGGTGGAATGACGGGTAAAGCCATGACCGCTGTAGATGATATGTGCGGTTGGTTTTCTTATGCATTTACCGGTGAAGAACTTACGGACAACGTGGTGCTTTACCGTGATGACGACACTGAACGAGAAGACGTAATAGGTGTGAATGGTAACTGGGAAACCGCTGCCACGGCTCAACCGATAGCGTTGAAAATGCTCTTTAATATGGGAGTTGATTCCCTGTTCTTTGTACCAGACGAAGATCAGAAAACCAATGGCGATGGTTACTACTACAGCAAGGCAGAAGTAGACGGTATAGAAGGTACCTGCTCTTATGTTTTGGCCTCCATTATTTACGATACTGATGCTAGTCTGCATCCGGCATTCTCTTGCTATTCCGCTAGTGGCAAAGATTGCCAGCAAGGAGCCTTGGATGTAAAAGCTGCGGCCGCACTGCAAGCCGTAAATGCTTGCTTTGGTGTGACTCAGGGCCTTGTGTATTCAACTCTTGATGCGACTGTTCCTCAGTCCCAGAGAAAGCCGAAATTGAGTGCTAGCGGCAAGAAGTGCTTTATTGATGAAAAATACTTTAATATGTTGTTTAATTATACTCCGGGCGTGAACGAAAAGAGCTGCTTTGACATGCCGTTCAAGCGTGCCAAGGATGGCAAGTGGGAATTTGACTCGGATTACTACACTAGCCCGGGAGTTAACGTACAGGGCGGTTTCTATCCGGTAGAGACTACGACAGATGCTGTGATTCTTGCGGCGGATCCGAACCAAGTCCCTGTGGCTGCAGCCCGTACCAAGCGTACGGCCGAAGGCCCGGTGTTCTATGCATCGCCCCTTCGTAAAATTAACCAAGCGGAACAGATGCCGGAGATTGATATTCTTTGCAATGGTCCGGGTTGGAACAAGGGCATGGATTGCGAAGGTCTCTTTGCCGATGGTGCCGGAACGGACGCCGCCCTTTCGCCTAAATTCGGTAAGTGTATTTTTGGTTGGAGCTGCAAGGCAGATGCTCCTGAAGATTGGGCATTCTTTGTGAGTGGAACTGAAACTCCGGCTGTAAGAAGTGACTCTAATGAACCGCGCTGGACGTCTAAGGTAAATGATGATGGCACTGGTGGCCGTAATCAGCATTACTGTTTAGAATCTCATGCTAAATTTGTTTATAAGCCCGGTCTGAAATTTAGCTTCCGTAGTGAGGGGGGTGATGCTTGGGTCTTTGTTGACAATACCTTGGCCGCGGATCTTGGTGGCATTCATTTATCGACGCCGGGGTATGTGGACCTAGATAAATTCAAGGGTTACGATGGTAGCTTGCTGACGGTTGGCAATCAGTATGACCTTGATATCTTCTACTGCGACCGCCGTACTCCTATGGCAGGCTTGCGTGTCAAGACGAATGCGTACGTTTCGCGGAAGACTGCTATTAGCGTGAAGGGTAAAAAGAATCCGACAAATCCCGCTGAAACGTCTTACGAAATCTGCTTCACGGCGACAGGCGATGGTTCTTGCGCTTCTGCTCTGACGGGTTCTGACGAAGGAAAAACCTATTGCGGCTCCGAGCTTCTTCTGGAGGCGGGCATCATTCCCTCTTACACGCTCGTGAAAGGAAACAAAGTTTCTTCTGAACCGGTTGCTGGTTTTGAAGATGTTTCTACTTCGGGCGTGTACAAGTGCGGCATCAATTTGACGAATCCTGCCATTCCGAAGGTGGACAAATCCAGCATTTGCTTGCCGGGTGGCTATTACACCTTGTTCGTGACTATTGGTGGCAAGTCCAAGAAGATCATGAGCTTCAAGACCGCCATGGAAATGGATGTACTCTACAGGAACGGTAACGCCATTTCTGTGGATGATGAAACCGGCGATGTTGTTCAGAAGGGAAAGTACTCTGTGGAGACCATCGCTATGGGTGGCGAAATGATTCCGGTCTATGTATCTGCCGTCTCCTCTAGTAACGATTCCAGTGACCTTGAAATCCTTCCGCAAGAAGCTGTCGGCATGGAATATACGCTCTCTTATGACAAGTTAATGAAAGTGTACAAAAAGATTGTTGACTCAAATGGTGACGAAACATTCCAGAAGATTCGTTCTGGTGAAAAACTGACAATCGGTGAGTCCGGTGTTGATACCCTCTACGCAACCGTTGATAAGGATGATTTGTCCGATTCTATTCAATCCTTTGAAGTCAGCGTGACGGGTAGGCCCAATAGCCTGAAACTGAACTTCTCGAAGAATCCCGTTTCCGATAAAATTCCAGGAAAGGGTGGCGCTGCAGTTGGAAAAATTGCAAAGTCTTCCTTCTACGTGAGACAGACGGGCTCGTATCAATTTACCATTGTGATGGATGAATCGGTTACGTCGATCCAGAGAAACTTTGCCGTGATGGATCTGCAGGGCCGAATTGTGCAACAAGGTGTAATCAATTCTACGGAGACCACTGTACCGGTGTTGTCGTCCGGCACCTATGTGGTCAAAGTTGGCCAGGAAATGCAGCGAATCAACGTTCGGTAGCGAAAACGAATCCGTATAACTAGAAGAAGAATCCTTTTTTGTTAAATTTATACAAAAAAGGATTTTTTTATGGATAAGATTTATCGTTCGGGCATCGGGTTTGATGTCCACAAGTTGGTAGAAGGCCGCAAGTGCATTATTGGCGGCGTGGATATTCCTTACGAAAAGGGCTTGCTCGGTCACAGCGATGCAGACGTCTTGCTGCATGCCATTAGCGATGCCTTGCTCGGTGCCGCTGGCCTTGGCGATATCGGTACGTACTTCCCGGATACAGACCCGGCATTCAAAGGCGCTGACAGCTTGGAACTTTTGCGCAAGGTGGGCGAAGAAGTCCGTAAGGCCGGTTACGAAATCATCAATATCGACAGTATCGTGATGTGCGAACGCCCGAAGGTGAACCCGCACAAGGACCAGATGAAGGCAAACATTGCCCGCGTACTCGGTCTCGATATCAAACAGATCGGTATCAAGGGTACCACCACCGAAAAGCTCGGTTTTACGGGCCGTGGCGAAGGTATTGCCAGCCAGGCTGTTGCCATGGTTCGCAGCCTTTAATATCTTTTAGATAAAATACATAGTTAGGAGAACAAAGATGCTTAAACGAATCTACGCAGCTGTATTGCTGCTTGTATTCGCCCAGGTCTCGTATGCGGCCTGGGATGGTTCCGTCAAAATTCCGAAAACGGTCAAGACCGGCGGCGTGGAATACTACGAGATCACCTCACCCGAGGAACTGATCGGTTTCTTGGATTCCGTGACGACGGCGAATATGGGCAAACCAAGCCTCAGGGCTTATTTGAAGAACGATATCGTTTTCGGTGCCGATACGTCAAAGCTTTGTTCCAAGCGATGGGTACGTAGTAATCGTAACGAGTACTTCGAAGGCGATTTTGATGGCAAGGGCCACACTATTTACGGCTTGAATGCGGAACGTTCGTTGTTCCAAATCGTGGGTCAGGGGGGCGGCTTCGTTCACGACTTTAATGTGGCGAACAGTTCTTTTGGCAGCGATACGGCCTATATGGCCGCTGCGGTAGTGACAGAAATGCAATCGGGGCTTTCGAACGTAAACGTAATCAATACGGATGTTCGTAGTGGATTTATCGCAGGCGGCGTTGTGGCTCGAATGCTGAGCCCTTCGGATGCTCAATTGGCTTATATCTTGAGCTGCAATATGATTGGTGGTTCCGTTAAAGGTGGCACCTATGTGGGCGGTGTCGTAGGTACGGCTTATGGGCGCATTGCCGGTTGTAGCAATTCGGCGAAGGTCACTTTTGTAAAGAATGAACGTGTCCAGCCGGAGTACAATATCTTTGTTGGCGGCATTGCTGGCGATGCAGAAGCTCGAGACGGTATCGCTATTGAAAATAGCGTTAACCGCGGTGATGTCGAAATGGTGTCGGGTGCTTCGCTGTCTTATGCGGGTGGCGTTGTCGGTTTTGTGTTGGGCTCTGTGACGAACCTTCAGAACTATGGAAAGGTTTCTGCGAAGACTGCCTTTACTTGCGATACGGTAAGTTCTGATTGGCAAATTACTCTTTATGTCGGAGGTATTGCTGGTAGCAAGCATTACCGTAATTACGAAGAAAGCGAAACCCGTGATTTCGTGAACGAGGGCGATGTAACTGCGATTGTTGAATCTGCTCTTGACGAAGGTATTTTGGCAGTGGGCGGAATCTTTGGTGAAAACAAGAATAACGCCTTCCGCAATGCCTTGAATAAGGGTACCGTCAAAGCCTATGGCTCCGGTAAATACAGAAAGGTTTATGCCGGTGGCGTTATCGGTTACACCGCGATTTATTCGAATGTACGCGGTTATGAAAAGCTAGGCAACCGCGGCAATGTCTCTGCCGAAGGCCCGTACCGAGTTTGGACGGGTGGCATTGCCGGTTATTTGGAACGCGCTACTTCTCCGTTCCTCGCATTGTCCTTGTCTTACAATTATGGCGATGTTACCGGTTCTGTTGCAGAAGATCCGACAGAATACGGTGTCTTGAATGTGGGCGGTGTTCTTGGCTATGCTGACGGGCTTTCCATTTCCGATGTCTATAATCGTGGTAAAGTGATTGCCAAGGGGAAGTTGAATAAGGGAAGTAGCGAAGTGGGTGGACTTGTCGGCTTCTTCAATTATTCCGATCGCCCGATTTCGAATTCTTACAGCGCCGCTCCCGTTGTCAAAGGCGATACCCTTGGCGGCATTTATGGATATTCGGGCCTGAGCTATTCGCCGATCAATACTTACTATGACGGCTCTCTTGCGAATATTGCTACGGCAGGCAGATTCTACTATGATGCGACCAATAGCGCAGAATGCAAAAAGACAACTGAAGATCTCCAGAGCGAAAACATGGTTGTCTTGCTGAATACGACTGGCGGAACGGTGGCTAATCGCAATTTGTGGACGCGTCGCCCTGACGGTTATCCGGTTCTCAAGTTCGATAGCCTGTATAAGAATGATTCTGCTTATTTCGATATGCAGCAGTATGCGATGCCGCCTTCTCAAGCAGATGGCGATACCTTGGTTTATACCATTTCTAAGGCGGAAGAATTGGCAGCCTTTTTGGAAATGCCTCGTTATTTCGAAAAGTATGGGTACAAGAAAATTAAGGTGGAGCTTGCAAGCGATATCGTGATGGGCCGCGACACTACGCTTTTGGCTGCTCGTCAGATGTCTGCGGATACGGGCTATACCAGTTGCCTGAAGGCCGACTTTGACGGTAAAGACCATGCCATTTATGGCCTCAACATGTCGAGAGCGATGTTCTTCTGCATGGATTCTGGCGTGGTCGTGCAGAACTTGACCATTGCAAACAGCCGCTTCGAAAATGACTGGGGTTGGTCTGCGGCAGCCGTGGTTATTAGTAATGGCGGCACTGTTAGAAACGTGACTGTGCGCAACAGCTTGGTTCGCGGTGGGTATTCTGCGGGCGGCATTGTCGCTAACAACCATTATGCGAAATATGGCATTGTGCTGAATTCTAAAAATGAAAATACGACGGTGATTTCGTCGAATATTTCTGGTGGTATTGCCGGTGAATCCGAAGGCGTGCTGCAGAGCGTTCGAAACTCTGGCCGGGTGTATGGACGCTTGGCTGGTGGCATTGTAGGTAAAAACGCTCCTTATTACATTTTCAACAATAGTGCTAGATTGGTTTCTGACGCTTACAATTCGGGAACGGTTGTTGCCACTGGCGAAGCACCTGTTGCTGGCGGTGGCATTGCTGGTTATAGTCAGTTGTCTGTCATAAGCGGCGCGTTTAATACGGGCTTGGTCGAAGGATCCGTCAATAGGGGAGCGCTTATGGTCGGTGGCGTTGCGGGCCGAATCGATTCAACAACGACCCTTACGGGATCGGGTAACTGGGGCCGTGTGCATGCTCTGAATGGCGAAATGGTTTATGCCGGTGGCTTGGCTGGACGTGTTGATGGAAACATAATGTATGATGCGGATGGAAACGGTTTCGGGCTTCTTGCTAATGTGGTGTTCAGCTTTAATTACGGCCCTGTGACTGTAAAGAAGGCTTCTGATGAATCTTATGCGGGTGGGCTCATTGGTATTGGCAAGGGCATTACCATGCAGACAGATTATAACAGAGGTGCCGTAAGAAACGAAGCGAATGTCGCTAATGCCATAACGGGTGGAATCGGTGGGTTGTTGGATTCCGTGATTATCGCTCAGTCTTACTCCTATGGCGACACCTTGATTGGTAAAAAGGTGGGAGCCGTGCTTTATGAACCGACAGGCTTTTTCAAGTTTAACCATGTGATGTACGCCTCGAATATAGAAGATGCCTATAGAGTTTCTTCGGCAGCAGGGACTGATTCCATTGTGGAACCCCTGAGCTTTGAAGAAATGATGTATCCGTCTGTGATGCAGTTGCATCCGGGTTTCAAGAACGAAAAATATGTTGATAATGGGTGCTTGCCGGTATTCAGTTATGACACGACGAGCGCTTGCGCGGTAACGGTGGTCAAGGACTTCTTTGGCGACGCCGATGAACCGTATAAGGTGGGCTATATTGTAGACGTCTTCTATGCAGATTCTACGTTGAATCCGAATGATAGCGGCTTGACTCCTGTGTTGCCGAAACCGGTGGTTTCGCTGTTGCAGGTGGAAGTTTCTGGTCGTAACGTAGCCGTGACGGGCTTGCTTGAGAATAGGCCTGTGATGGTGTTCGATATGCGTGGCCGCATGGTGGCCTCGGTTCGATTCCATGGGACTTCGGTGAACCTGATGATTCCGAAGTCGGGCCGTTACCTGGTCCGTAGCGGCAAACAGTCTCGCTTGATTGTTGTCAGATAACCTAGAGAATTTTTTGTTAGGAGATTCGCTATGTTGAAAAAGTGCTTGGCAGTAGCAATGACTTTGGTTGCCCAGGTAGCGTTTGCTGCCATAGGCGATTCAACGAAATTCGATCAAGATAAATTTGAACGAATCGGAGATACGCTGTATTACAAGATCTCTACTGCTGAGCAATTTGAAAAACTGCTCGAAGGAGTGCGAATCGAAACGGACGGCTATGTCGTTGGCCTGATTGAGAAAGACCTTGTCATGGGCAAGGATACTCTTCATCTGGCAAAGAACAAAATGACTGTCGATACGAGCGGACGATGCACGAACTTGTATCTCAATGGTCAAGGCCATACGATTTACGGCTTGAACATGTCTAGAGCCATGTTCTACTGCGTCGAAAATCTTGTGGAAAATTTGACGATTGCAAATAGCCGTTTTGAAAACGATGAAGGCTTGTCTGCTGCTGGCGTTGCTGTTCACTTAAAGGAAAATGCCTGCGTCCGTAACGTGAAAATCCGTAACAGCGTTGTGAAAAGTGTAGACATCGCCGCAGGTCTTGTGGCGTATAACGATGGCGCGATGCTTAACGATACGAACGAAAACTCGCTAGTTTCTTCGACCAATATCGCCGGTGGCCTTGCGGGCTCGCTTCGCTATGTGTTAATAAACTCCCGTAACAGCGGACGTGTGTCGGGGCGTGTTGCAGGCGGCCTTGTGGGCACGGGCGATAAGCTGGGTACAGACGGAGGAACCATCACGGGCTGCTCTAACAGTGGAATGATTCTTGGTAATGGAAGCGGCTCTGTCTCGGTAGGCGGTATCGCAGGGTATGCTCACCGGACATCATTTAACAGCCTGAAAAATACGGGCCTAATTGAAGGCAAATCTACATCAGGGACGCTTACGGTGGGTGGCATTGTCGGCAGACTTGATTCTACGCAGAATGTTGTAGACTGTGGCAACTGGGGTAGAGTACATGCTCTTTCTGGCAAGAAAGTCTATGCCGGCGGTGTAGTGGGCTTGTATTATGGCGAACTCCAAATGGTGGGAGAACAGCTTAGTCGTGTTTCCTGGTTGGTGACCTCCTATAATTATGGGCCGGTAACAGTCAAGGCGTCCGAAGATTTTGCCTATGCGGGCGGCCTTGCGGGGTATATAACGGGATCGCTCATTTCGGCGGATTACAATAGGGGCACCGTGAAAAACGAAGGCTCTTCGAAAAATCGGTATACGGGAAGCCTTGCCGCATTAGTGGATTGGTGCTCGGTTGCGGGCAACTATAGTTATGTGGATACTTTGACCGGAAGTCATACCGCTTCGCTGGTGTATGAATTTGCGGGGACCAATAATTCTATGTATAGATCGTATTATGGCGGCGTAGAGGTTCCCCCTGTCGGTAAATACTCGGATGACCTGACGAATATGTACCAAAAGGATTCGTTGGTGTCTTTAGGCTTTGAAGAAATGAAGGAGGCCCTTCAGATCTATGACGGCGGTAACTGGGTGCGGACGGACTGCATGGCTCAGGCGAAGACGGATACGAACACGGTTTGCACAGTAAAGGTGATTGCCGATTTCTTCGGTGATTCCGATAAGCCTTATGAGGTTTCCTTCCTTGAAGAAGAAGGCAAGACTCCGGTGATGCCGAAGGTGAAAACTCCGCTTCTGAAGGTCGTTGTCTCTGCCCGAAACATTTCTGTCTGGGGGTTAGCTCCGAGCCGCCCGGTGCAGGTGTTCGACATGCAGGGGAACTTGGTGACGACGGCAAATCCCCAAGGTGCGGTGGTGAACCTTATGGTACCGAAGGCTGGGGTTTACATTGTGCGTAATGGAAGTGCCTTACGCAGGGTGACTGTCCGCTAGTTTTTGAGACTAAAGCCCCCGTCAAATGACGGGGGCTTTGCTTGTAATAAATATTTTCCTTTTTTATAACCCCACATGAAATGGGGGAGTGCTGGCACTTTACTATATTTTTACGCAGTCTTTACAATCACAATTCACCGCCATGAGCCCGAACTAGCTGAAAGGCAGCGACGATGATCCGGTAGTGGCGTTCCGTAGGAATGTCCTATGACACTTATGATTCTTAAAATGATTGGTTGCCTTGCGCTGCTCATGTTCGGCATGAAGACCATGAGCGAAGGCTTGCAGAAGCTCACGGGCGGTCACCTGCGTGCTGTCCTTGGAACCATGACCAAGCACCGCATCGGAGGCCTTCTCACTGGTACCTTTGTGACGGCCTCGGTGCAGTCTTCTACCGCTACGACCGTCCTTACCGTAAGCTTCGTTAACGCTGGCCTGCTCACATTGAGTCAGGCCATTCCTGTTATCATGGGCGCAAACATCGGTACAACGGCCACGGCCTGGATCATGTCCATATTCGGGTTCCAGTTCAACATGAGCTCGGTGGTGTGGCCCTTCTTCGCCCTCGGCATCATCCTTTCTTACACCAAGAAGAATTCGACCAAGAGTATAGGCGAATTCGTGTTCGGTTTCGCGTTCATGTTCCTCGGCCTTACCACGCTGCGTGAAAATGCGGTGGCCATGGACTTGGCACATAACCAGACTGTCATCAACTTCTTTGCGACGACCGGCGGTTGGGGTATCTTCAGCACGCTCCTCTTCTTGCTGCTGGGTAGCATCCTGACCATGTGCGTGCAGTCGTCTGCGGCCATCATGGCAATCACGCTCTTGCTCTGCAGCAGCGGAGTTCTTCCGATTTACCAGGGCATTGCGCTCGTGATGGGTGAAAACATCGGAACGACTGTTACTTCGAACCTGGCGGCCCTTTCGGCAAGTACGCAAGCGAGACGTGCGGCCTTGGCCCACATGTTGTTCAACGTGTTCGGCGTGGTGTGGATTCTGATTATATTCCGTCCGTTCGTGAACATGGTGTGTAGCATTGTAGGGTTCGACCCGACGTTCGTGCCGCACACCGATGAAGAAGTTGCCCAGGCGGGCGTCCGAGTGACCTACGCGCTTTCTGCCTTCCACACGGCATTCAACCTCTGCAATGTGCTAATCCTCATCTGGTTCATTAAGCCGATGGAAAAAATCATCTGCAAGATTATCCGCGAAAAGGAAGACGGCGAGGATTTCAAAGTCAAGTTTATCAGCGCAGGTCTCATGAGTACCGCAGAACTTTCGCTCTTCGAAGCCCGCAAAGAAATTAACTTGTTTGCGGCTCGCACGCAGAAAATGTTCCGCATGGTCCCCGAACTGCTCGAGATGAAGGACGAAAACGATTTCGTGAAACTCTTTGCCCGCATCGAGAAGTACGAAGGCATCAGCGACAACATGGAAATTGAAATCGCCAAGTACCTGAACCAAGTGTCCGAAGGTCGCTTGAGCCCCGAAAGTAAGACGAATATCCAGTCGATGCTCCGCGAAATTTCTGAAATCGAAAGTATCGGTGACGCCTGCTACAATATGGCCCGCGCCATCAACCGCAAGTTTAGGAGCTCCGACGACTTTACCGAAGAACAGTACAACCGCATCAAGCACATTATGCAGTTGTGCGACAAGGCGCTCACGAACATGATCGATGTCATTAGCGATGCTGTGACTGCCGACGCAAACCGTACGCTGAATATGGAGAATGAGATCAACGATTACCGCAAGCTCCTCAAGGAGAAAAATATTGCCGACATCGAATCGCAGAAGTACAGCTACCAAATGGGTGTTCACTACATGGACGTGGTGAACGACTGCGAAAAGCTGGGCGACTACGTGGTGAACGTGGTCGAGGCTCATACAAACAAGAAATTCTCGACCTAAGAGAATTCGCCTATAAACTTCGTCATACTGCATCACGCGAGCTCTCGCTGTATGTTTTATACAGCTTCGGCTCGCGTTCTTTGTCTGACTCGTTTCTAGATGAATTTTGATAATGCGTTTTGCTTTGTATATTCGGTTCGCATTCTACTTTGGCTCTGCACTTTTAGCGCGGGAAATGGGCTTTGCCCATTGTTCGTCGAAGGATGTCGTAATCATATCTTGTCGGAAACTTGTTTCCGCTTCAAGATATAGATTAGGACCTTGCTCGCTTCTAGGCGAATTTTGAAAAAACATCGCAATTCTGCTTCGTGCGAACTTTTGCCGTGCGCTTTGCATGGCTTCGGTTCGCTTTTTTTTGCGTTTTTAAGGCAGTTTAGGCCTTTTTGTGACCGATTTCACATAGGTTCTCAAGGGTTATCTTTCTATTTGAAATATTATCGTGACAAAATTATATTTACATTGAATAGCCCCATCAATCTCTCAAACGAGGTCCGAATGAAAATGAAGTTCTCTCTACAGGCAATGGTTGCCTCAAGCGCACTCTTGATCGCTTGCGGCGGAGATTCCACTTCTACCAAGCCCGAAGCAAAAGATACTCTAGCGGACGGATCTAGCGTAGAGACGATTTACGACTTGGGCAAATGTACATCTGATCGTATTGGCGACGTCATTTTTGTCGAAGAGGAAGGCGTCAATTACGAATGCACCAAGAAAGATTGGAAGGATATCGGAGAACCGGAATCCTCTGCATCGAAAGAGGATAAATCTTCCTCTTCAAAGGTAAAGTCTTCAGAATCTAAAGATGATGATTCCTCTTCTTCAAAAGATAAATCATCCGATTCCAAGGATGATGAATCTTCGTCTTCTAAGGACAAGTCGTCCGATTCCAAGGACAGTTCTTCTGAATCTAAAAAGGATGACTCTAGTTCTTCAACGGCGCCAAGCTCGAGCAGTGTTCCCGAATCGAGTTCCAGCGTACAGGGTGCAAATGAGACTGTAGAAAATGTTGCTATATCAAAGAAAACCTTTACGGGTGTTGCCGAAAAAGGTCCCTTTGCAAGCGGAACAGCGATTAAACTTTCTGAATTAGACGATGTTCTGGACCCGACTGGAACCACTTTTGAATGGGAAGTTACAAGTGAATTGGGCGAATACACGTCGGCTAAGGTGACGCTCAAGAGCCAATATGCATTGATGCAAGCAAATGGCTATTATTACAATGAAAACACCTATAAAAAGAGCGCAGGCCAGTTGACCCTTAAGTCTCTTGTTGATTTGAGTGATCGTAATTCTGCAAATATCAACGTTTTGGGACACCTGGCTCACAAGCGAATCATTAACCTGTTTGCAGAAAGTGGCAAATACAAAAATGTGCCTGCGGCAAAGGCTGCTGCCGAAAAAGAAGTTCTCGCTGCTTTCGGTTGGTCTGGCAACAACCATGCTTTTGAAGACTTGAGCATCTTTGGAAGCTACGAAGATGATGCGAAGCTTCTTGCTGCATCCATTCTTTTGCAGGGGGGCTTGAGCGACGCTGACCTTACCAGCCGATTGACGACTCTTGCAACCGATTTCGAAGATGACGGCCGTTGGAGTGATTCTGCGGCAAAGGTTGCCATGGCTGACTGGGCTATGAAAAATGATTCCAACCTTACTGTTATTCGTACAAAACTGACTGCGATGAATAGCTCTGTTCCGAATTTCGAAAAATATATCAGCATGTTTGTTGGCGAAATTTATGGAATTGGAGTGTGCGATACAAAGCAAGACGGCATGATGATTAAGATGACAAACGCTTACAGCGATAACTTGGGCAAAACTTATGTTTGCGATGGTGACCGTTGGCGTTTGCCCACGTCTATTGAAAATAGTTTCAAAACCGCTTGCACCAAGGGTAATAACAAGAAGACTTTCACCGATATGAATTCTAGCAGTTCTCCTATTACCTATGTATGCGATGGTGGTAATGGAAATTGGCGCAAGATGGGTGTTTACGATTTTAGTAAGAGCGCTTACTTGAACAGTGAAATGGAATATGGAGAAATCAAGGACAGTCGTGATGGAAAGACCTATAAGACGATAACCATTGGACTTCAGACTTGGATGGCAGAAAACTTGAACTATTACGATGAAGATAATGCAAACCTTGTTGAAAACGCCTGGTGCTACAAAAATGTCAAGGACAATTGTGAGGTTGGTGGAAGACTTTATAGCTGGACAGCCGCTATGAATCTTGATTCGAAATACTTGAAGACTTCGGCTGCAGCACTTATTGAAAGTCCGCATAGAGGCCTTTGCCCTGAAAAGTGGCATGTGCCTGACACTGCGGAATGGAGACAGCTTAAGACTTACGTTGCGAAAATGGAAACGGCTTCAACTATGACAAATGATCATACTGGAAAGTTGAAATCTTCTAGAGGTTGGGTGGGCTACAGTACAATCAGCCAGTCTACCAATGAATATGGTTTCTCTGCCATTCCGACAGGAGCTTATTATGGTATTCATGCTGACCCGACGGACAACTATAGCCGTTACCTTTTTGATGATGCGGGCTACTTTGCCAATTTCTGGAGCGCAAATGAGGCCTCCAAAAGCACTGGTGCTATTTACTGGTTCCTTGACTATCGATACAACTATATCAGCTATTATTATAGCAGCTATAACGAGAAGGATCGCGGATTCTCTCTGCGCTGTGTGAAGGATAAGGAATAAATTACCCGATGCGTTTCCCTCTTGTCGCGTTTTGCCCGTTGGTACTATTACTCGCTTGTGGCGATGAATCAAATACTATTGATTCAAGTGGCCTCTCAACTTCAGATACAAAAGAGGTTGAATCTATTTATGACTTGGGGGCTTGTACCAACAAGCGCAAAGGCGAAGTCGTATTCGTAACCGATGACGATAAGGAATACATTTGTTACTCGAACAAGTGGATTCCTTCTGATGAGATTGACAAATCGGATGAAATTTCATCGTCAAGCGAAGATGCAATCGTTGACGACGAAAAATCTTCTAGTAGCAAAAAAGAGGAATCCTCGTCTAGTGAGAACAGTATCTCTGAAAACGAAAAGTCCTCTTCGAGCGAAACCTTGTTAGAGGAATCATCTTCAAGTGGAATAGAGTCTTCCTCTAGCAAAGAGGAACCTGATGAATCTTTGAGCAGCTCGTCTATACAAGAGGAAGAATCGTCTTCTAGTGCAGAGAGTTTGTCGGAATTGACGGATTCTACATTCACGGATTCGCGCGATGGTCAGACATACCGAATTCTCAAGTTGGGAAAGCAAGTCTGGTTTGGCGAAAATTTGAATTATTCCGGTGAAGATGCGGTTGGCTATTGCCATGAGAACGATCCTGAAAAATGTGAAATATACGGCAAGCTATATCGTTGGAACGATGCGATGAAAGCGTGCCCCGAAGGTTGGCATTTGCCGGGTCTTTTGGAATGGATTGACTTGATTAATTATGTCGGCGGACAAGAAATGGCTGGTGTCAAGTTAAAGTCAAAGGCTTACTGGTATATTCAAGAAGAGTTTGCTCAGTATGCAGGTACCGATGATTACGGATTCTCAATTCTTCCGGGAAGCTTTATGTCTGAACAAGGTTCTTTCGGTTCCACGGCCAGGCTTGCAGCCCATTTATGGACTTCGACGGAAGAAACCGATACGAGATCGAATGATGTGTTCCTGATGCATAGTATGGGAAAAGTGGTGCTGGAAGGATCTCCGAGGGATGTCGGAATGTCTGTTCGTTGCCTGAAGGACTCTGACTAGAATCCATTACGTGGATTTTTGATTGACGACTTCAAAATTTAATTCCGGTCAGTATTCCTAAATAGGGTTTTATTTGATATATTTAGGATATGCTGAAAAATGTTTTTTTTAAAATTTCCTTTGCCTGCGCAGTGACCGCTTTCTTTGCGGCCTGCTCGACTCCGACCGTTTCTAGTGACGACGATGATGGCGTTTATAGAAGAGTCAAGTCGTCTTCTAGTGGAGAAGCGACGTCTTCGTCTAGCGAACAGAAACAGTCTGTCTATGATGCCGTGGTAAAGTCCGGCGTGTACACGACCAAGGATTCCGTGGCCGCATACTTGTGCAAGTTCGACAAGTTGCCCAGCAATTATATCGGCAAGGACGAAGCGATTGCCCTTGTTGAAGAAGAAACGGGTAGAGAATTTACGAAGTGGAATTTTAATCCGTGGACCGCCTTTGACTTTATGGTGGGTGGCGATGTCTATGAAAATAGCGATGGCCTTTTGCCTAAAGGATCTTACCACGAAGCCGATGTGGATTATTATGACAGTAGCCGCGGAACCAAGCGCCTTGTCTATGCGTCGGATTGCGTGATTTACTATACCGCAGACCATTACAAGTCTTTCAAAAAGCTGGACGTTCGGTAATTGTATGCGCTCTTTTGTTCCGACAGATATTTATGTCGAAAAAGACTGCGTGAAAAATCACGCGAATCAAATGCTTGCCGTCGGGACTCGCGCGCTCATTATGACGGGCCGCCATTCTGCTGCAGCGAATGGCTCCTTGAGCGACATCGAAAGTGTCTTGAATTCCGGCAATATCCCGTTCCAGGTGTTCAACGAAGTCGAAGAGAATCCGTCGACGGATACGGTGCGCAAGGCCGCTCAGATTGCGCAAGGCTTCAAGGCTGATTTTGTCATTGGTATTGGGGGAGGCTCCGCTATCGATGCCGCCAAGGCGGTGGCGTTGCTCTTGTTGAATCCTTCAGTCGATGCAGACGACCTTCATCAAGTTCCAAGTCACCCTCTGGACCATGCGCCTGTTGTAGCGGTTCCGACAACGTGCGGGATGGGTTCCGAGGCTACGCCTGTTTCTATCATCACGAATCACAAGATTCAGCTCAAGAAGAGTATCCCGCATGTAATTTTCCCGGTACTCGCGCTTGTTGACGGAAAGTACCTTGCTTCTGCAAAGAAACAGTTGATTGTGAATACCGCTGTCGATGCGCTCGCTCACATGGTCGAAAGTATTCTTAACGTCAAGTCGAATGCGTTCAACCGCATGTTTCCGGAATACGGCCTCAAGCTTTGGGGCGAATGCAAAAGCGCTTTGCTATCCGATGCCGCCGTCGATGCGAGCCTCTACGAAAAACTCATGCTCACCTCGACTATTGCGGGCATGTCCATTGCTCATACAAGTACTTCGGTACCGCACGGCATGAGCTACGATCTTACGCTCCATGCGGGCGTTCCTCACGGGCCTGCGGTCGGTTACTTTCTTGCGGCCTACACCGAAGTCTGCGCGAAATTCGTGCCCGAAGATGTTCAGAAGGTTTTTTCTCTTCTAGGTCTTAAGAGTGTTGATGAATTTACGGCGATGCTTCGCAAGCTTATCGGAACTTGTACCGTCTCGCGTGCCATGCGCGACCAGTTTGCCGCGGCCATGAAAACAAACCGCTCTAAGCTGGATCTCGTTCCGGGTGTAATTACGGCAGCCGATGTCAATTTCATATACGAAAAGTCCCTGGTCGTTGAATCATGCTAAATCATTTGCGTAAATGCTTTTTTGTATGTGCGCTTTGGGGTGCGGCTCTTTGCTTTGCTGCCGATGACGTTAAACCGTACATGGGTGCAGAAGACCTTCCGAATGCGTTGAATTTTTACCCCGCTCCGCCGGATACGGGCTCGGCCGCCTTTGCCTACGACGTGGCGCAATATAAATGGGGTAAGTCCATGCGGGCTGATTCTGCCCGGGCAGCCCTTGCCATTGCCCAGGGAACTGTGGATATTGCCGAAATGATGGCCTTGTTCAGCGAAGCCTTTGGCATGGAAATTTCGGAGAAGAAAACGCCGGCGATCTTTTATGTGGTCAAGCGTGGCGTGCTGACCATGCGCCTTGCGGGTCGCGGTCCGAAAAATCATTATATGAGGCCGCGTCCCTATATGTATTTTAACGAGCCGACCCTGATGCCCAAATATGAGGAGGAGCATCGGTCCAATGGTTCTTACCCCTCGGGCCATACGATTCGCGCGTGGGCGATGGCCTTGTTGCTCGCTGAAATCAACCCCGCCGCACAGGATGCTCTCTTGAAATACGGCTATGAATGGGGCCAAAGCCGCGTGATTGCGGGCTACCACTGGCAAAGCGACATCGAAGCCTCCAAAGCGATTATTGCTGGCTGCTTTGCCCGCCTGCATGCCGACGAATCGTTCCTTGCGGACATGAAAAAAGCGAGAGCCGAATTCAAACGGCTCTCAACAGCAAAGAAAAAATCAAAGTAGTTTCTATTTCTCTAAAAAGTCAAGCGCTTCGCCGGCGAGTTCCACGCAGCGATTGCATGGAATGACCTTGTTCGGGCGAATTTCACTGCACTTGGTGAAATTCTGGGCGCCTCGCTTGAAAAAGTCCTCAATGGCGTCGGCATGGTCCGGCTGCATCATCTTTGCCGCATAGAGCGCGCCACATGCGCCATTCGGGGCCTTGCCGCCACCGAAATTACGGAACATCTCGGCAGATGCTACTGCCTCCGCCTCGGACTTGCCCGTTGCACGAGCATAACCGTATGCCACCGACATTGCGCAATTGCCGCGATGCTCTGCGTGAAAGTTCTTCGAAATTTCTGCAATCGACATAAGATGTTCCTTTGTTAAAGACTTCTAAAACGCAATATACAAATCTTAAAACAAAAGTGTGCAATCAGAAGGTTGCAAAAAAAGAAAAAAGACAAGGGAGGGCGTAGCCCTTTGCAAAAAAAAAGACCCTGCAAAAATTTGCAGGGTTATAAAATCCAAAATTTGATTTGAATTACTTGTCGGTGAGCACTGCAACACCGGGGAGGACTTTACCCTCGAGCAATTCGAGAGATGCACCACCACCCGTAGAGGTGTGGGTCACCTTCTTGTCGGCGCCGTACTTCTTGGCAGCCGTAGCGGTATCGCCACCACCGATCACGGTGATTGCGCCGGCAGCGGTAGCTTCGACGATTGCGTCGGCCATAGCCTTGGTAGCCTTTTCGAAGGCTTCGAATTCGAACACGCCTGCAGGACCGTTCCAGACGATGGTCTTTGCAGACTTGATAGCGTTCACGAAGAGCTTGGTGGATTCAGCGCCCACATCGAGACCCATCCAGCCTGCCGGAATGCCTTCGGCGTCAGAGACAGCCTTCGTGGCAGCGTCGGCAGCGAACTTGTCGGCAGCGATGTAGTCGACCGGGAGGATGATTTCCTTGCCGGCAGCCTTGGCCTTGGCCATCAGATCCGGAACGAGCTTGGCGCCTTCTTCGTCAAACAAAGAAGAACCGATTTCGATGTTGTTCAGAACCTTCTTGAAGGTGAAAGCCATGCCACCGCCGATGATGATCTTGTCGGCCTTGTCGAGGAGGTTGTTGATGAGCTGGATCTTATCAGCGACCTTTGCACCGCCGAGGATGGCGAGGAACGGACGCGGAGGATTGTTGAGCACCTGGTCGAATGCCTTGAGTTCCTTGTTCATGAGGAAACCGGCAGCGCGCTGCGGAAGTTCAACACCAGTCATGGAGGAGTGGTCGCGGTGAGCGGTACCGAAAGCGTCGTTCACATAAACGTCAGCGAGCTTGGTGAGGCTTGCGCGGAATGCCTTCACGGCTTCCTTGTCGGCCTTTTCCTTGGTTTCGGTGCCATCGGCGTTCTTGATCTTGCGCTTGCCTTCTTCTTCGATGTGGAAGCGGAGGTTTTCGAGGAGGATGATTTCACCTGGCTTGATAGCGGCGCAGGCGGCTTCGACTTCAGGACCCACGCAGTCGGAGAGGAACTTCACCGGCTTCTTGATGAGTTCTTCGAGCTTCTTGGCAACCGGAGCGAGCGTGTACTTCATGTTCTTTTCGCCATTCGGACGGCCGAGGTGGGAAGCGAGCACGACGGCTGCACCCTTGTCGAGAGCGTACTGGATGGTCGGGAGAGCGGCTTCGATACGCTTGGTGTTGGTGATTTCGCCAGTCACCTTGTCCTGCGGAACGTTGAAGTCAACACGGATGAACACGCGCTTGCCGGCGAGTTCGAGATCTTCGATAGAAAGCTTTGCCATTGTAGCAATCCTCTGTTAGGGTTAAAATTTTACGGGCTAAAATATAGTAAAAAAGAAACCCCTTTGAATTGGTGCCGCTTTGTTGCATAGACCGTGTAAATATTGCTAAACATTAGACTGGAGAGAACATTATGTGCACGGCTGTATATTACAAAACAATTATTTTCAGTACCATTATACGCATTTTTTTATATATTTCCATCAAAAATTAGACATTTTGGAGTACAAATGAAACGTTCACTTTTGATGGTCCTTTGCCTGTCTGTCGTATCCGCTTTCGCAAGCATTTACGATATCGATGAATTTACCGCCAAGGATGCTGGTGTACCCGATGACTACATCGTAGCCGAATTCGGTGGCGAACTCAAGGTCGCTCCGGCTGACGAGGTCTCCTCTTTGCAGAGTGGCCGCTTGGTTGTGCGTCAGAAATTTGAAGACCCGTTTGGTGAATCTGAAACCTCTTACCAGCTCTACCAGGGTGGTAAAGGCGACCTTTCTTCCATGACTCCGATGACCGCCGAAGGCGTTGACTACTCCAAGCTCGTTAACGCTAAGCTCTATACTCGCCGCGGTGCCGCTGCCGATAAGGATGTCGAAAAGGTTTACTTCGACGGTAAGGCTGTCTATGCTCCCGGCCTTTCGACCGCAGTGGTGTATATCGATGGCAAGGCTGTTGAATTGAAGGGCGAAGCTCCTGCTGCCGCTGAAGAAGAAGAGGAAGAATCTGTTGCAGCCGCTCCTGCCGTTCCGAGCAGCCAGGCTGAAGAATGTGACGAATACGATCCGGATTGCGAAGACGACGATGATGAAGACTACAGCAAATACAAGACTTCCGCTCCGGTTGAAGACGATCGTGACTACGCTGCAAGCGCTGCTGCAAGTGACGTGGGTGACCGTTTCGGTATTGCTGACGAAGTCCGTTTCTGGACGGCCGTCGGCCTCTCTGCCTTGGCAGTCACTGCCGCCGTGGTTGGAATCATGCAGCACAGCAAGGCTAACGAAGCCAAGGATGCCTACGACAACTTGAGCGGCTTGAACAGCCAGATCCTGAGCGCTTGCCACGATCCGGGCGAAGCAAACCCGGCCAAGTGCGAAGAAATCATGGCGTCGCAGGTAAGGCAAGAAGCCTGGACCCTGCGCGATCTCCAGAGAAGAATGGAAGAAGACAAGAAGACACAGGATTCTTATACGTCTGCCCGTAACATCTGGTTCGGCGTTTCTGCAGCCGCAATCGCAGGTGCTGTCGTACTCTTCGTATGGTAGTCGAAACCGGAAAAATCACGATTCGTGATTTGGAATTCAACTGCATTATTGGAACGCTCCCTTACGAGCGCGAAAATATGCAGCCGGTTGTTCTGAATATTTCGGTGTGGCTTGATTTTACTCTTGCCGCCCGAAATGAAGATCTTGCCCATTCTATCGATTATGTGCAACTAGCTGACGACGTGCAGGATTTTGTCTGCAGGTCGTCTTTCCAGCTAGAAGAAACCTTGGTGCTTGAAACGGCCAAGTATATCTTGAACCACTACCCGAAGACGCTTGCCGCAGAAGTCTCTGTCCGTAAGCCGTTGGCAATCCCGCAAAGCGCAGGAGCCGAATCGAGTATCAAGGTGATTCGCTAGCTTCTGAAGGCGCGGTAGCGCAGGGCTTCAGAAAGGTCTATAATTTCAACGGAATCGGATTTTCGAAGGTCGGCGATTGTTCTGCCGACCTTTAATAGTCTGTAAAAGCCGCGGGCGCTGAGCCCCATTCTGTCGGCGGCGTTGATGGCGAACTGTTCGGTTTCTGCCGAAAGCTTGCAGCTCTTCTTGGCAAAGTCCGAAGTCATCTCGGCGTTCGTCTTGAACGGTGTCCCCTCGAATCGCTTGCGCTGGATTTCCCGGGCGCTACAGATTCGCTTGCGAATCTCGGCCGAAGACTCGGCGGTGCTCTTGCGGCCGAATTGCGAGGCTTCGACGGGCGGGACGCTCACTTGGATATCGATGCGGTCGAGGAGCGGACCGGATATTTTTTCTTGGTAACGCTTGCGAGCCTCCGGCAGGCAAGTGCAGGCGCGTTTCGGGTCCATGGCGTACCCGCAGGGACAGGGATTCATGGCCGCTCCCATCATGAATCTTGCGGGCCAAGTGACGGTCCCGCTAGCGCGGCTGATCGAGATTTTGCCCTCTTCCATGGGCTCGCGTAAAGCTTCCAGAACGCTGCGGTTGAATTCCGGCAGTTCGTCGAGGAACAGCACTCCGTTATGGGCAAGGCTCGCCTCACCCGGCTTTAGCCGGGTGCCACCCCCCACCAGCGACACCATGGAAGCGCTGTGGTGGGGGGTACGGAACGGGCGGACCATCACGGGCTTGAATTCCTCGGAGTCGCCCGCAGATCTTGCACACGAATGGATTCGGGTCGTTTCCAGAATTTCAAGTTCCGTCATTTCGGGCAGAATGCCTGGCAGGCATTTTGCACACAAGGTCTTGCCCGCTCCGGGCGAGCCAACCATAAGGAAGTTGTGGGCGCCAGCGGCAGCGACTTCGAGCGCCCGCTTCACGCCTTCCATGCCGACCACATTCTTGAAGTCGGGAATATCCCGGTCGGCATGCGTTAAATACATTTGTTCTTTCAATCCGGATGCACGCTGTGCATAATTGTGGGCTTCGGCTTCTATTTTTTCAATGCATTCCATGAGTGTGTCGGCGCAGACATAGCGGATTCCTTCTACAAGCGAGGCTTCTTGCTCGTTGCCTTTCGGGATTACCAGAATGTCTTTAGACTTTTCGGACAAACTCATTGCAATGGAAAGAACGCCCCGGACAGGCTTCAACAGGCCATCGAGTGAAAGTTCTCCGACAAAAACGAGGTGTTCCAAGTCGGGAACTTCGATCTCTCCGGCTGCAGTCAAAAGCCCAAAAGCAAGGGGCAAGTCCAGGGCGCTCCCTTCTTTCCGCAAATCCGCGGGCGACAAGTTTACCGTCGTGCGGAAACCCGTCACCACTTTGCCGGCGGAACGAATTGCAGAAACGACTCGTTCCCTGGACTCTCTTACGGCGTTGTCAGGCAAACCTACCAAGGTGAATCCGGGCAGCCCCTGCGAAGAATCGACTTCGACATTTACAGGGACAGCCTTTATTCCAAGCAAGCAGTAAGAGCGAATTCTGCGGAACATGTTGGCTCCTATACGATGGCGGCCTGGTACTTTTCAAGGATGCAATTTTCGATGTGCTCGCGGAGCTGGCGCGTCACCGGATTGCAAATAGAGCGGAACGATTCGCCCTTGAAGAACGGGTCGATGGGGTAGCCCACGAAAAGCCCATTTTCGCCATCCATCACGCGGAGGCCGCGAATCATGAACTGGTCATTCAGCACGATCGACGCGATTCCCTTGGTGTGTCCCATGGAAGGGCCTTCCTGGAAAGGGTAGACTTGTACATTGGTCACGGCGAGGCAGTCGAATGCGGAACTTGCCTCGGTTTCTTTTTCGGGCATTTTGTTTTTGGTAGCCATAGAGGTCTCCTGTTTTGTTAGAGTTGTTGCTTTGTAAGCAAGCCCCTAAATGCAATTAGCATGCCAATTTTTTGAAATGGCTAAATCGGCAAAAAATCGCCATTTCTCTAAAAGTACCTATGGCGATTCAAGTGATTAATCACTGATTAATCAGTGATTAATCACTTTACTACCTTTTAATCATGCTCTTGAAACCGAATATGAATTGGGTGGCAAACCAGGGGAAAGCTCTCCCGACGGTGCTTGCCGAAGTCGAAATGACGCCGGATTATTTCACGGTGAATTTTACTGTCGAAGAACCTTCGGACTGCTTCCGCGCCGAGGTCAAAGAAGATAACGGCTCCAGCTGGGAAGATTCCTGCGTCGAAATCTTCTTGCAGAATCCGGCGAATCCTGCCGAATACTTTAACTTCGAAACGACTTGCCGCGGCTACTTGCTGGCGGCCCATGGGCCCGATCGCAATTCGCGCACCAAGCTGACGCAACCCGAAATCGATTCGGTTATTCGCACCAAGCAACTTGCTAGCGTCGCGGGCAATCTTGTATGCTGGGGAATGACGGTCCAGATTCCGCCTTCACTCTTTGGTATGCGGACCTTTGAAGGGGTGACTCTTCGCGGAAATCTTTACAAGTGTGCCGATAAATCCAAGACGCCCCATTACTTGAGCGCCTTCCCGGTAGAAACAGAAAAGCCGGATTTTCACCGGCCTGAATTTTTCCACGAATTTTAGTTCGACGAATTTTAATTTGGCTATTTCATCTTGATTTTCATTTCGAAGACTTGGCGGCCGGTGTCGTCTTCAATCTTCATGTAGGTCGCGCCCATCTTGTCGGCGCGGAAAACGGTGACTTCCTGGCCTTCGCGGGTTTCTCCCATGAAATGCAGCTCGAGCATCGCCGGAATGCAAAGTTCCAAGTCGGCGGCGCTGAATACGTTCAGGGCGAGCTTCACGTATTCGATGTTGTTCATGTGGTGCGACATGTCGATGTGCTGCGGCAACACTTTCTGGCGGTAGACTTCTTCGTATTCTTCGTTCTGTACGGGGAACTTCGAAAACTTGTTGTCCATAAAGTGCTCCGGAGCGCCTTCTGCCGGGAAGTCTACGGCTTCGAGCTTCATGGGGCGATGGCGTTCCAAGTCGAGGCAGCAGGCTTCTTGCACGGCAAAAATAATCGGTTCGCCTTCGGCCGTCGTGATGGATGTGTTCACGTAGGTGCGGATCGGAGCGTTGTCCGTGGGGAACGATGTCGTGATGACTTTGTCGCGCCAGAACGGACGCTTGAAAAACTTGAATTTCGCTTTGTAGATTGCCCAGTAGCCGCCCTTTTCGTTCACGCAGAAATTGTCCATCTTGAGTGCGCCGAAATTTTCGGTGAGGTTGTCCTGAACCATGAGTACGGTTTGCGCAATGCCCATCTTGCCCGAGACGTCGATGTAGGCCGAAGTGATGGTGCGCTGTTTCTGGAAAACGAGCGGATTTTTAGCAAGCGAATAAATGTCAATCATACTTTGAATATAAATAAAAAAGGGCGGTAGTGGAACCGCCCTGAAATATTTTCCATTTTTTATTCGGCCTAGATTTTCTTGAGCACCAGCAAGTGGCCGGGAGCCTTGGCGGGGTCAAGTTTCACGTAGTTCTTGTTGCCACGCCAGACAAAGCTTTCGTCGGTAATCAAGTCCTTCAAGAAGTAGAAGGCGTCCTGATTCAGGCCGAGCTTGCCCATGTCGAGTTCCACCATGCCTTCCTGGACGTTATCCATGTCCATGTTGCATACGCATAAAATAACGTCTTCGCCAGCCTTCTTGGAGTAAACCATCAGCTGGTCGTTGCTGCAGTAATGGAAATCGAGGTTGTCGTATTCCTGCAGGGCGATGTGTTCCTGACGGGCGGTATTCACGCGGCGCACGAAATCCTGAATGCCCGGGCCAGTCCAGTTGTGGACCTTGTACTGGTACTTTTCGCTGTCCTGCAATTCTTCCTTGATAGGGCTCGGAATGTTTTCGCAGAGCTCGTAGCCGTTGTACATGCCCGTAAGGCTAGAAAGCGTACCGGCCAAGAAGTAACGCTGCTTGAAGGCGTTCGGGCCCTTGTAGGCGAGGTACTTCGGGAAAATGTCCGGAGTCGTCGGGAAGAAGATGCCGCGCATGTATTCCTTGGCATCGGACTGCGTCAGTTCCTTGAGGTACTGTTCGAATTCCCACTTGGCAGAGCGCCAGGCGAAATAAGTGTAGCTCATATCGAAACCGGACTTGGCCAAGCGATGCATCATCTTCGGACGGGTGAATGCTTCGGCGAGAAACACGAGTTCCGGACGCTTTTCCTTGACGTCTGCAATCAGCCATTCCCAGAACGGGAAGGGCTTGGTGTGCGGGTTGTCGATACGGAAAATTTCGATGCCCTTGTCGGCCCAGAACAGGATAATGTTTTCGATTTCCTGCCACAGGGCCTTGTAGTTCTTGTTGTAGTAGTCGAAGGGGTAAATGTCTTCGTACTTCTTGGGCGGGTTTTCGGCGAACTTGATGCTGCCATCCGGTTCGTGGTAGAACCATTCCGGGTGGCTCTTCACGTACGGGTGGTCGGGGCTGCAGTTCAGCGCGATATCGAGAGCGAGGCGGAGACCCTTCTTGCGGGCAGCCTTGGCGAAGTGTTCGAAATCCTTCATGGAACCAAGTTCGGGATCCACGTCATAGTGGCCGCCGTTCTTGTTACCTACGGCATACGGACAACCCGGTTCCAAGGGCTTCCCCTTCTTGTCGACCTTGGCATGCAAGGCGTTGTTTGCTCCCTTGCGGTTCGTGACACCGATCGGGTGAATCGGTACCAGGTAAACGGTATCGAAGCCGAGGCCGGCAATGTAGTCGAGCTGGTTTTCGCAATCCTTCCAGGTGGCGCTCTTCTTCGGGTCGGTGCCCTGGCTCTTCGGCCACATTTCGTACCAGGTACCAATGCGGGCGTAAGAGGGATCCACGCGGAGCTTCATTACGGGGCTTTCGGTCGGTTCGTCCTTGGGCTCGATGGTCCAGGCGCAAATCTTGTATTCGTAGTAGCCGATATTGTTGACCGTGAAGGAACCTTCCCACTGGTCGTTATCGACAAAGTGCATGGGAGCCTTTTCCCATTTCTTCTTGGAATCGTGGCGGTAGAAAATCGCCGCATCATACTTTTCGTGGCTGTGGCGGAAAATGTCCGCGGTAAGCGTAACGGTGTCGCCCGGTTCGCGCTTGAGCATAAAACGCCCACCTTCGATTTGGGGGCGAATGTTTTCAATAACGAGATTGTCTTTGCGAGTAGGAATTGTAGCCATAGTAACGAAAATTTAGCAAAAAAGGCTCGCCGTGGCGAGCCCTTAAAATGCGTTTTAGTTTTAGTTGATTCTTAATACCTTGACTTCTTTAATCCAGAAGGTTCGTTCGGAACCGCCGAGGTTCAGTTCAAAGCGGGCGAACGGATCGCTGACTTCGGGCGTGAACGTGATTCCGACCGATTGACCCGTGGTCTGCACTTGCACGTGTTCCTGGAATCCGATGGTTTCGTAGGTGTTGTACGAACCGATACGGGCCGTAATCTGACCTTCCACATCGGACCAGATGGTGAATATGCACTGGTACTGGACGCCGGCAATCAGGGCGACGTTTTCTTGAATCAGCTGCACGCTGTAGGAATGCTTGCCGCCATCCGTAACGTTCACCTGCATAATGCGTTCTTTGGACCCCTTTTCGAGCAGCACCGTCGTGTCGGAATGTCCGCCAAACTGGTTCATCAAAATCCAGTCGGTGGTAAAGGGCGAAGAGAAGTTTCCGTTGATAATCGTGTTTTCGCCCTTCTTGGCTGCAATACCCTTCCATATGTCAGCGACATATTCGAAATGTGCATCGCCAGCAACTGTGGTGTAGTCATAACGCAACGGCTGGAAACTTGTCACAAAGCGCTTGTTCATTGCGTTCCACAATTCTGAATTGTACTTGGAATCAATATGAATTACGCTGTCTTCGCCGACTTCGGCGCCCGAGAAATCAATCCCGTCTGTAAACTGCTTGACTCGGAATACTACAGACAAATTGGCCTTGCCGTTTGCGGTATCAATCTGCGAGTAGTGGTAGCGCAACATGAGCGTCTGGAAGTTCGAAAGACTGTAGACGAAGGGATGGTACTTCTTGTCGATGAGAATGCGACCGAATATGGCCATGGTTTCGTCGGGCTTGAATCCGACGCCCATTTCCTTGAGGTAGCCTTCTTCGTTCAAGTCGATGTCCTTGAAGGGATCTTCGATCAAGGAACCCTTGGTAAACGAAATCTCCAGCGACTCGTTGGGGGAATCTTCGTAAGGCCAGAGCTGGAGTCCGACAACGGGGTCGACAATCAAAGTCGTATAATAGTAACTAGAGAAGGAACGAACTTCAGTAAGAATCAGGGAGAAGGAATCCAACAGAATCGGTTCATCCTTTTCTGCTTCCTTGGCAAGGGCCTTGAGATTCACTTCGGAATAGTCAATAGAGAAATCGGCAACCAGCGGAAGGGCAGGTTGTTTCTTGACAGCGGTGTCCTTAGGCGTAGTATCCTTGACCGATGTGTCCTTTACAGAGGTGTCCTTTGCCGTGGTATCTCTTGCGGTTGTATCGCTGTCCGCAATGCTCGGGTTGCCAATTTCGATACCAGCAATGGACTTGTCGTTGGAACAAGCAACCAAAGACAAAAACGCGGTGGCGTATACGGCAATCGTGGCTATGGACAAAAAGAATTTCATCACACTCCTCGGGTCAAGGGGAAGAGCTGAATGTTGACTTGCACAACATCTTCTGCTTCTCCGGCTTTTGCAGAGAAATCTAGTAGTTCTTTTCGCATTAGTTGTAAATGTTTTTTCAAATTGGGAAAATCTGAGCGCTTAATCCCAAAAGTAAGCGCAGAAACGTCCCTTTCGTTGCCCGGAAGGTCTGCAAGCATGGTTGCAGACAGCTTGAGCATCTGGAAATGGTACATCTTGACCATCATATCCTGGACTTCGTCATCGGTCGTAATCAGGGGGTCGCGTTGGCGATAGCCGTTGGCGGTCTTGACCAGGAGGCCCAGTTCCAAGAGCAATTGGAGTGATTCGGTCACCTGTGCGGGAGTCACGAGCCCGCGCAGTTTTTTAGAAATCAAGTCGGGAATGGGGCGGAAATCCTTGAGCCCTACCATCTCAAGAATCACAGAATGGTGCCATTCCTGGAAAATACGGAACTGCGCCTTGTCCATCTTGTGCAGCTTTGAACGGGGGCTTGCCTTGATGAGCTGGGCGTAGTAGATTTGCTTGTCGGCGTCGGTTTGTGCCTGGTTAAAGAATACGAGGCTTTCGAAGTATGCGGCGCGCTGGTTTTCAAGCCCCAAGCCATGAATGAGCTTGGTGACCGTGTTTTTGGTGATGTTGCGCTTGCCGTCGATTGCGAGTTTTAAATGGGCATGGCTAGAAAGCCCTGCCTTCTCGGCAAAGAACCGCAAGCTGAACGCGGTCGAGGTTTTCTTTTTATACTCGTAATAATCACGGAGAAATACCCTGTAGTTCGTGTACTGCAGGATATCCGGTTCTACGAGTTTCTGCTTTTCTCCATTTTCCATACTCAAAAAAATAGAAGAATTAACCCCTGAAAACCATATCTAATTTAATATTCCCGTTTACCCGAGTAACCAATGTAACCATTAATATACGTCTCGTGCCAGGAGCGAAAACCGTCTGTGGTCCACAAATTTGCCGTTTATGAGCTCGTAATCGCGGTTTATGCCTTCTTCCATGAACCCGCATCGTGCGGCAACGGCGGCGCTTTTCCCGTTGTATACAGAGACTAAAAGTTCCAGCCGGTTGAGCTTGAGGGTTGCAAAGGCGAAGGCCGAAAGTAGCTTTACGGCCTCTGTCATAAGGCCCTGGCCTGTATATTCCTTGTAAAGCCAGTAGCTCAGGGTCGCAGAACGATTCGAAAGCTTGACGTCCATCATGATGGCGCCTGCCATCGGGGACGAATCTCCTGCCGAAATTTCTTCGCCCGAGTTCTTGAAAATCAGCCAGCAACCGCCTTGTCCAAAGCGTTCATTCAGGATCCAGGAACGGATGCGTTTCTTGATGTCGAAAATATCGGTGTCGCGAACCCAGGGGAGGTGTTCCGAAAGGTGCTCGCGGGATTTTTCGATGGCCTGCATGATCGATTCTGCAGAAGTAGGACCTTCGGAATTTTCTCGCAGGCCCTTGAGCGTCACTACGTTATTGGCAAGCGTAGCCGTTTCAAAAGTCGCCGTGAAAAAATCTTCGAAGTTATCCATGATGGGGTAAGATAGTAAAAGATGGGGATATAAAAAACCGCCGAATTGCTTCGACGGTTTTTCAGTGCGGATGAAAGGACTTGAACCTTCATGCCCTTGCAGGCACTAGAACCTGAATCTAGCGTGTCTACCAGTTCCACCACATCCGCGTGGGGTAAGCCAAATTTTGAAAATTTTGCCCTATTTGTCAAGGGTTATTTAGAAAAAATCTCTAAAATCCAGTCTTTGCGGTTCTTTTCCCAATAGCTCCAGTCGTGCTCGCCCTGCGGGTCGAACTTGAGGTCGCACCCCGTGCCCACGTTTTTACAGAATTCCTGAATCCAGGGGACGGTCTTGTCGGCGGGGTAGAGTCGGTCGGAGCCGCCTTGAATGAATCGCCAGCGCCCGTTCTTGAGCGGAGCCTGTGCGGCGACTTGTGCTGCCGGTCCGAGCGCTTCGCCATAGGAACTCATGAGAATGCGGTTCTTGATTTTGCGTTTTCCCCACATGGAATAGGCGAGGACGCCGAGCGAACCGTCCGAAATTCCGACGAGCGAGATTTCGGTAATCTCTTTCTTCTGGCGCTTGACGAGACTGTCGAGGGCGTCGTCTAGAGCTTCTATGGTGGTGGGTTCGACCCAATGGTTTTGTTTGCAGGCAGACGCGCTGACAATGGTGTAGTCCGGCAACATTTTAGAAAGTGCTCCGCCCGCTACGAGGCCCTTCTGGCAGTTGCCGCTCGTCATGCCGCCGTGGAACCAGACGATGGTTCCGGCCGATGCTTTTTTGTTGATGTGTCGCCATACGCCTACGGGCATGTCGCTTGTAGGGCTTGTCACCGGGAGCATGATAGATCCCTTGATCGGTGGCATTTTACGGTGTATGGTAAGGGTGTCGGACGGTGCCTGCGCAAAGGCTAACGCAGTCGCAACAAGTGATAATATGACGAGACGTCTCATACCAACGAAGTTCTACTTTCTCTTTTTCACAATCCAGAGAATGAATAACGCGAGCGAGGCAACCGCCAAGGCGAATACAATCGTGCAGCCGATGAATCCGTAATAGACCTGGTAGTCCATGACGAGCGCTTCGAAGTCAATTTCGCCGTCGGTCGAAGACATGCTGTGTACGATGAATGTCTTGTCGTTGATTCTGGAGGCTGAAATTTCAAGCGGAATATCACCTGCGTCGCGGCTGGCAAAGCTGTACCATTCGGCCATGTTGTTCAGCATGTCTTCCGAGGCGTACAGAATGAAGTTAGCCTGGTCGTCGCCGTTAATCTGGAAAATGGTCTTGTCGAAAAAAGGAATGTTGCTCCCGCCAAAAATGCTCGGGATGGCGGCGTGCGAAACGGTACCGTAGAACAGGTGCTCTTCTTGCATCAGGCCTTTGAGGGCTGGCATCAGGTAAGACAGGAGCCAACCTGCCAAAAACATCAGCAGCAAGGAAAAATTCAAAAGAGCCGGTTTTCTAGAAGTATAAAATCGCATGTGTTCCTTATTGCTTGGATCTAAAAATAAAGAAGAAGGTAGAAAGCATCAGCACGAGAGTCAAGAAATAGAATGCCATGGGGATCTTGGACTTGAGCGACATTTCTTCCATGCTCTGGCTTTGGAAAAACTGGATCAGGTCCTCGCTGTACATGACAGCGAGTTCGCTGTTGAATCGGCTCCAGGCAAGCGTCTGTTCTTCGTTGTCCTGGAGCAGGGCGAATACGGCTTCCTTGGTTGAATCGGGAATGGCGTTCACGATGCTGTCGCCAAGGCCCGCGATTCCGACCAGGTAGCCGGCCCGCGCAGAATCGAGCGTGCCGCGTAACGGAATTTGAATGCTTACGGGGAGGCCAGCCACCTGCTGGTTGACCGCCTGCAGTCTCTCGAGCCACCCATGGCGGCTTGCCGCGTAGCGGCGCATGCTCGAAACCTTGGCCAAGACTTCGCGCTCGAATCGTTCGACTGTCGCATGCGGGGGAGCCTTGACTCCGACCCGGCTGATTTCGTCCATTTCGCGCGAGAACGAAACCGCAATTTCGCGCAGCGTCATGGTCTGCGCCTGAACAAAAACGGTGTCAATGCCAAAACCGATTCGTACGCGTTCCATTCCACGCATGGCGTAAGATTCCTGCAGCTGGTAGTCTGAAAGAGTCTTGATGTAGCGCGAATACATGATGATTTGCGGCTTTTGCGAAAAATAGAACAGGACCGTAAGCCCTATGGCAACAGCCAAAACCACCCAAGCCCAAGGGGAGCGGATTCTTGCGTTAAAGGTATCGGCAATCGATTTATTCTTTAACTCTAGCACAATTAGAAATTACCTTTTTTCTACTTTAATTGGTATGCGTACGATTCGTTTTATACCCTTTTTCGGCCTTGTTGCGCCCATTTTGATGCTCGTTTCGGGTTGTACGGTGGAACGTGCCGAAGAAAAAGTGCTCGCCGAACATGCAAATGGGGCGAAGAAGACCTCTATCTGGGTTTACCCTGATGGCGAGATCCTGAAAAGGAACGAATGGTACACCGACGGAATCAAGGAACTGGAAATCCCGTACAAAGATGGCGTGCCGCATGGCGACTTCAAGCGTTGGACAGGCTTTGGCGATGTGGCTCTGCTCGGACATTACAAGAAAGGCCTTAAAGACGGCAAGTGGACCGCCCTTTTTAGCGACAAGAAAGTCGAAGCTTACCTCTACTACGAAAACGATCACCCCGTGGGTGACTGGGAAGGTTGGCATTATAACCGCGAGCGTTCTTTCGAAGAACATTACGACGACGAAGGTCGCGCTATAGGAATCTGGAAAAAATGGTATGATAACAGTGCCCTGCAGCAAGAGGGCAATTGCCACGCCAAGTGGGATCCCAAGCGAGAGATTGTTTCTGCCTCGGGCGATTCAGCCTACCTGAAGCGTTTTTCGAAAGACTGTCATCTGCTCGAAGTGTTCACTTGCAAGAATGGAGAACTGGACGGACCGTTTGCGCTTTATTATGAAAGCTATGGCGAGACGGTCGATACCGCAAATTGCGGTACCGGACGCGTCCGGGTGCAGGGCGTGCTCGGCAAAGGGACAACGGGCAAAGACAGCGCCCTTATCGGGACGGTGACGTACTTTAGGGCCGATGGCACGCGCATGAAACAGGAACACTGGAATGCCGAGGGCAAGCGCGATTCCGTATGGCGCTGGTTCGATGAACGCGGAGACCTGGTGCGTGAAGTGGACTTGAGCCAGAACGGCGTGATCTATGGCGCCTGCGAAGGCGATATGGCCAAGTTCTGCGCCGAAACTTCGTACGTGGGCGGGGTCAACGGGATTCTTGACAGCAGCAATCTTGCCCAGAGCGTGGGCTTTGTACAAAGTATCGGGAAGTTCCCTGCCACGGTTCGTTACGTAAAGCCGGGTCGATTGCTATTGTATGAGGAACTTTGGCAAGACGGTCAAATTGTAGAAAGCCGAAGCTTTTTCCCCGACAGCATGGGTGGAAAACTCGCCAGCGAAACGTTCTGGAAAGATGGCAAACGTAACGGAATTATGCGCAACTGGTACCGGAGCGGCGTGCTCCGCGACAGCCTGACTTTTGTAAATGGTGAACGCGTGGGCGAACAGTTCAGTTATGACAGTACCGGTAAGCTCACCATCCACAAGACCGAGGCCGGCAAGAACCGCCCCGTAATCATGCATTTGCTCGGGGAATAGGGACCTAAACAAAAAAGACCCCATGTAGACCGCTCGGCTCATAATCATCTTGGAACTTATGATTTCGCCTCGCTCTCGCCAACACGACTCGTTAATACGAGTCGTTTATGGCTCACAAATAAAAAGAAGACCCCTCAGTGAGGGGTCTAAGAGCGGCGGACCGGGATCGAACCGGCAACCATTAGCTTGGAAGGCTAAGGCTCTACCATTGAGCTACCGCCGCGAGCAAGTCCAATTATACAAAAATCCGCCTATTTTCAAAGGGGTTGGTTAAAAAGTTCTTGCAATTTTTATTAAAAAAACTATATTTACCGCCACAATAACAATTTTACCTAGAGGTAGCTTAACTTGGCGTTACAAAACCCCCGCGACCGTCGCATGCCGAACAGACAGAGTGATGGAACCCGCATTAACGAAGACATTCGCATTTCCCCGATCCGTCTTGTAAAGGAAGATGGCGAGGCCGTCATCATGGATACCAAACAGGCTCTCCAGATGGCCAAGGACGCCGGACTGGACCTGGTGGAAGTGTCTCCCAATGCTAAGCCGCCTGTATGCCGTATCATCAACTACGGCAAGTTCAAGTTTGAACAGATCAAGAAGGCCAAGGCCGCAAAGGCCAAGCAGCACGTGGTGAAGCTTAAAGAAATCAAGATGCACCCGAAGACTGCCGAGAACGACTACCTGTACAGGATCAAGCAGGCCGCCGAGTTCTTGCAGGATGGCATGAAGGTCAAGCTTATTATGCAGTTCCGTGGGCGCGAAATGGCGCACATGGACTACGGCAAACGCCTGATGGAGCGCGCTAAAGAAGACTTGCTCCAGTACGGCGACTTGGAAATGGATTCGCGAGTCGAAGGCAACACAATGCTCTCGATTTACGGTCCGAAACGCGGTGCAGGTGCTGCCAAAAAGCAGCCCCAGGCACCAAAGCCCGTAACCGAGCCCATGGCAGCAGGTGAGGCTTCAACTTAATAACCTAAAGAGGTAAAAATGCCTAAGATGAAAACACACAGCGGTGCTAAGAAGCGCTTCCGCCTGACTGGCTCCGGCCACGTCAAGTTCAAGCGTGCTGGCATGCGCCACATTCTTGCCAAGATGTCCACGAAGCGTAAGCGTAACCTGCGTAAGGGCGCTCTCGTTAAGAAAGTTGATGTTTACCATGTCAAGCGTCTGCTTGTCGTTGCATAAGGAGTGTAAGAATGCCACGCGCTAAAACCAGAGTTCCTTCCCGCGAACGCCGCAAAAACATCCTCAAGGCCGCCAAGGGTTTCTATGGCCGTCGCAAGTCGAACCTTCGCCTTGCTATTGACGCCGTAGCCCACGCCGGTCAGTATGCCTACGCTCACCGCCGTGACAAGAAGGGTGACTTCCGCTCTCTGTGGATCACTCGCTTGAACGCAGCTGTCCGCGAATATGGCATCAGCTACAGCCAGTTCATTTACAAGCTTTCCAAGGCCAACATCCAGATGAACCGCAAGGTTCTCGCCGATATGGCTGTTGCCGATCCGGCAGCATTTGCCAAGGTCGTGGAAACTGTGAAGGCTGCCTAATAGCTTCATCTTCACGCGAGAAATTCGCCTCGTTCTTTTTGAACGAGGCGTTTTCTTTTGTATGAAATGGAATGAGCAGTCAAAGGGACTGCGGCTGCGCCAGTCTCCGAGCGTTGCATGAGAGCGGGAAAAGGGATTGACAGCTGCGTCAGTCTCCGCTGCGCGGCTGACTTGCTGCCCTGACGGGCCTCCCGCCCTTTAGGGCGTGAGTTCCTAAACAACTCGCAAGCACTTCGTGCGCCTCGTTGTTTAGTCGGCCCCTCTTCTCGTCTCCGAGTCCCGTTCACGCGAATAAAAAAGAACGCCACCGTTAAGGTGGCGTTTCTTTTTTAGAGCGGGAAAAGGGACTCGGACCCTCGACCCCGACCTTGGCAAGGTCGTGCTCTACCAACTGAGCTATTCCCGCGGGGTAGCCCAATTATAGAATAATAAATTCGCTATGTCAAGGGCATATGCAGAGAAAAAATCAAAATTCCGTTCTTTTTTCCCCTTAATTCGAAAAATCCGGCCTTTACGCTCAAAAAACCGTGGGGTAGTGGTAGCGGTAGCCTCAGGAACAGGTCTTCCGAGATCAAGAAATCCTGCCCGAGCTTGGAGCAAAGGGTCTGGATTCGGGAGGTGGTGTTCAGGACGTCGCCGTGGTAGGCCATTTCGCTTCCGAAGTTTCCGACTTCGGTGGAGATGACTTTTCCGCAATGGGCGGCGGCCTTGAAGGCGGGGACAATCCCGTAGCGTTTTTTGAATTTATATGCGGTGCGTTCCAGGCATTCTGCAAAATCGTAAAAGCAGTCTAGCGGGCGGGCGGCGCGTTTGCAGTCGCTGGTTTTCCAGGTCAAGAAAACGCCATCGCCTGCAATCTGGTAGATTTCACCGTGGTTTTCTTCGCAGCAGTTCGAAAGCAGGCGGTAGTAGTCGCGAATAAAGTTGCTGTACTTTACGTGCCCGAGTTCTTCTGCAATCTCGGTAGAGTGCTTCATGTCGATGAACATGAAAATCAGGTCTTCTTCCTTGGGGTCCTGGTTCTTGCCGAGCAGGGTGTTCATAAAGACGCGGGTCCCGAATTTCTTGTGTACAGAACGGACAAAGGTAATCAGGTTCCCGAGCATGAACAGTTCAAAGATCAGGATATGCGTCTTGGGTTGCTTAAAGACGTTAAGCACATGCTGCAGGGCGGCTTCGTTGATAAGGCCTTCGCTCTTGTCGATGTCCCATATCAGAATGCAGAGTGTCAGGTTGGCGCAAATACTTGCGATAAAGAACCAAGAACGGATCAAGAGGGCGGCCACAACCGGCCTTTTGTCCATTTCGTCTTGCAGAATCATCACGTCGTAAATGGCGTGCGAAAGGCCCGTCAAAAGCGACAACTGCAGCATGAACAGCATGCGTGTTGAGTCGAACCCGTTCCCGGCGCCGTACGTCAAAAGGGCCGAGGCGCTCAAGGTAAATATCACCCAGCTCAGGATGTAGAAACCGATCGCCTTGCATTTACGTTGCGTGAGTCTGGTAATGGCCATAGCACCTTCAGTGGATAAATAGAGGCAACGCCCAAATCATGGCGATAATGATGATATCTTTGTACGATTCGTCTAGAAGCAGGGTCGATGCCAAAAAGAAGATGGCGGTGGACAACGTCAAAAAAATCAGGAGCGGAAGCCGCTTCTTCAATTTTTTCTTGAATTTATTTAGTTGTTTGTTGTCCATATACATTTATATAATTTAAATTTTATAAAAAAGGATTTTTGTAACATTTTTATTCGTTTGTAAAAGATGTTTTGTGTTTATCTTCACGTGCCGTTTTGCAAAAAAATTTGCGATTATTGCGATTTTCGCGTAATGCCGTCGCAGTCGAAAATTTTTGCCGAATACACGGACTTGCTGTGTAAGCAAATTGTAAGTTTTGAGGAGGCGAATCCGGGGCTTCTTGCTAATGCGAAAACGCTTTACCTGGGTGGGGGAACCCCTTCGGAATTGCCGGCGGAGTTCCTGCGCCAGGTTTTCGATTGCCTCGCTTCGGTTGGGCTCTATGTGTCCAAATTAAGCGAAGTTTCCATGGAATTTAACCCGGAATCGACTAGCCGCGAATCCGTGCGAAATGCGATGGAACTTGGCGTAAACCGCATCAGTCTTGGGCTCCAGACGTTTGATGCGAATTTGTTGAAATTGGTCGGGCGTTCGCATTCGGTAGAGGCGGGGCTAGATGCTTTAACCTTGCTGACCTCTACGCCGAACTTGCAGGTGAATGCGGACTTGATGTTCGATTTGCCGGGGCAGACTGTGGAGGGCTTTTTGGCCGATGTAGACCGCCTTTCGGATTTTCCGCTGAATCATGTCAGCTTTTACGGGTTGAACGTTTCGCCCCGTTCTAGGCTCGGTCACCGGGTCGATCGTGGGGAACTTACGGTCAACGAAGACCTGTACGAACCCATGTACTTGGGTGGTGTCGAAATCCTGGAACGCAAGGGCTTTGAACGCTACGAGGTATCGAACTTTGCAAGGCCCGGTTTTGAAAGCGCGCATAACCAGAATTACTGGAATCGCGGCGAATATGCGGGTTTTGGCCCTGGCGCCCATAGTTATTTGCGCTCTGTCCGCTATTATGCCCCCGAAATTTACCCCCGGTGGCGCGATTATGTTAAGTCGGGCTGCTCGGAATCGATGCTTTCGGTTGACCGGCTTGGGCGTGAAGACGAAATCATGGAACTTTTATGGCTCTCACTTCGCCAATCGAAGGGAATTTCGACTGAAGATCTCGAAAAAATGGGAATCGCTCTGGATAAATCAGTGTGCGAACGCTGGATTTCGAAGGGCTTTTTGAAACAATGTAATCTGTTAAATTTGTTACAAACTAAATCCAATTTAAGGCTTGATGGCCGTGGCTGGATTTTTATGGACGATATTGTTACAGATTTGGCGAATTCTTATTCCAACTTGGAATAATCCGCCTTGGAAATGCCTTGAGATTCCTGTCACAACGTAAATTTTTGTTGTCCGTTTTCTGAAAAAAAATCATATCTTTGGAGTATATGTTATGCAAAGTTTTCTTTGCGTAATTTGAGTCAATTGTAGAGGTCATAATGCAGTCTGTAAAAAATCATATTCTTTCGCTGATGATGTTCACGTTGCTTTGTCTTGCAGCGGGTGCTTTTGCGCTTGAATCGATTGATTGCATTGACTACAGTGGTAAGCCCGATGTGCGTTGCAAGTACTACCGCATCTGGGATAACCGTGGCGCCATTCTTTACGTGGTTCCGCCCGAAGCCGACCTTGTCAAGAAAAACGCCATCAAGGGAGCTTCGTTCTTTATCTACGCTCCGCAAGAAAAGGACTATGGCCGCGACACTTTGACTCTTGAACTTTCCGAAGATTCCTCTATCGTCAAGAACATGAAGGCTGTAAAAGCCGATGAAGATTCCGGTCTCGTGAAGTTGCGCGTCGGAAGCCGCTATAAACTCTACAACCTTATGCTCGGTACTGCCGAAGACGAAGCTGCGACGGACCCGATTGTGAGCTTGGTCTACAACTTCTACGTGCCGTACCTCAAGTACATTGTGAAGGGCGAAGAAGTGGCGGATGCATCCAAGCTCCAGTACGAAGTGGGCGATACCATGCATGTCGATGTCGAAGCGATTATTCCGATTGGCCCGGCCAAGGGCCGTGTCGATTCGACTCTGAAGAGGACTTTCTATTTCAAGGCTTTCGGTGAAAGCGAAAACCTCCAGTTCTTGAGCGATGGTGGAGTAAACCTGAAGCAAAGTGACAACACCATTCGCTTAAATATTGATAACGGCAAGGGCCAGTTCCTGGTAGTTGCAACCAAGGCTGTGACCGACGGCTCGACATTCAGTATGAACGCCTTCGACGACGGAAAGGATTCCGTAGGCGACACCAAGTTCATTCTGACGGATCCGTTCCCGGGCGAATACCAGTTCGTGAACCCCGATATGCCGACTCTCGATAACGCAGCCATTTACGATACCGATGGCGATGGTATTGGCGACAGCATTGCGACCTGGTTCGGCGGTAAGACCGATTCCATGGACGTGAAGGATTTCTTCTACAGCTGGCCGAGCGACAAGTCCCTTGAAAAGTACAGTGGCGATGTCAAGCAAGATGGCGATATCTTTGGACTGCCCGACGTCAAGGTTGAAATCCAGGGCGACGACGCGAAGGGTATCGTAAAGGCTTATGTGTGCTCGGTGGGTAATCGCTGCGACACGCTCACGACCGCTCTTGCCGATAGCATTGGCGCTGCCATTCAGACGGCCACCTTGGTCAAGGGCAATGACGGAACGGATACTTTGATCGTACGCTTCAACAAGGACATCGATCCGTCTTGGACGAGCGGTCGTGGATTGAAACTCAACGGCGAAGCAATCGATGTGGAGGCAATCTCAAAGAAGGGAACCCAGTGGGTCTTCACTGTGGAATCGGGCGTTGTGTCTGTGGGCGACATGCTCAAGATCGAAACCATCTGCAGTAACAAGGAATGCCCCGATGGAATCCTGACAGCCGCTGACGGTGTGCCGACCAGCAAGAACAACCAGGAAGTCCCGGTGCAGAATGCCGGCCGCATTTATGTAGACAACGACAAGAACGGTTTCTATGACCGCGACGGTGACGGCCGCATGGACTCTACCTCGCTGGGCTTTGAAACACCGATTACCGAAGAAGATCTCAAGAAGATGGATATCACCTTCTACTGGCTCGACAATGACGGTGAACTGGTCGCCATTCATCCGAATATTGCAGACCTTACCCTTTCAGAAGACGGCACGCTGCTGGGCTATGCTCTTGATCCTGAAGAATACGATATCAAGAAATTGTTGACAGGAATTGACAAGTCCTATTCGAAGGGCGGAAAGACCGAATACGGCTACGCCTCGATTACTAACAAGGTTTCTGTTGAAGGCAAGGAATCTGAAGAAGAAATGATGTACGGAATGAACGACTACATGGCTCCGGTCATTTCGTCGACGTTCCTGTATCCGGAATCCTTCCAGATGATGGAACCGGATAAATTCAAGATTAGTTTCTCTGAAACCATGGACAAGAATGCTGTCGATCTTACTGACGACTGCCTCGCTTTCTATGTCGATGGTTCTTGGGTGCATTACAGCCTTAAGTCTTCGGAATGGAGTGAAAATGGCCGTGAATTGATTCTGTACATGGAAGCCGGCGAAGATCTTGCAAGCCGCATGAATCCTGCTGACTCCGTGCGCTTCGATAACTTCACGAGCGGCCTTGTCGACAAGAGCGGTAACAAGGTTTCTGAACTTGCTCCGACTGTCATGGTGGAAGGCGATCCGCGCGTGATTATGAAGACGAATTCGTTTGCGGACTTGAACAAGGCTGAAGAACTCAGTGATCGCGTGAAGCCGTTCACGATTGAACATGTGAAGGATGCCAAGGAAGCCTCTGATCAGTCTTCGCTGGGAGTGCTCATGGATATCGGTTATTCGACCATTATGGGTAAAGATGACAAGGGCCTGGTTGTGCCGAATATGGAAGATATCGGACTCCATTGGGAACTCTATGTGTATACGAATATTGGCAACTACGTTGGAGGCGCTTCGGGCAGCATTGCTTGCGATGATTCGTTCTTCGACGGCAACTGCCTTGAAAATCCGGACAAGCTCTATGTTCGCTGGAACATGCGTGCCGACAATGGCCGCAAGGTGGGCGCCGGTATCTATCTTGCAAAATTCAGAGTAAAGGTTTACGGAGCAAAGGAAGACTTTAAGGTTGAAAGAATCTTTAGATGGGGTATCTCTTCCAAGAGGGCTAAATAAGGATTTTTTCCGAGGGTAAGAACATGAGAAACACTGCCAAATATTTTTCGTTAGTTTTATTGTCTGCGGCGGCAAGCTACGCTGCAGGCGTAGATTACCCTACTCCGGAAAACCCGGCAACGGGTATTTGGATTCAGCAGATTGGCGATATCGTGCCGCATGCTGCTACCAAGGCCACGCTGTACTATACCAAGTACGAACAGAGCGACCGCGTCAAGAGCATTAGCTACCAGTACAATGGTGCGGGTTACTTGCTCATGAAACCCTCGGACAAGAAGACTCTTTGTACCGAAGGCGATGGCATGGAAGGTGCCGATGGTATTGTTCACCATCCGGATGGCGACCTGTTGGTGGCCGGTCAGGGCGAACGTATTTTCAAGGTGAGTAAGACCGCCAAGGAAAATGGCGGTGCATGTCGTGTCGCAAGGGCTACTCCTGCGACGCGTAAGGGCGGTTTCTGGCATTTGATGATGGACCCGAAGGGAGATAACCTTTGGGCTGCCGGTATTCCGGGTTATCTGTACCGTTTTTCGACGAAAACCGATCCTCAAAACCACAACTTTGCAACGACTGGTTATCAGGTTGAATTGAGACCCAAGGGACCGAAGCATACCTCTGAAGAAGACAAGAAACTGGCAACCGTGATTTGGGACGGCGATGGTACGGCCTTCTTTACGCGTTCGGACTATTTCGGTGGCGGCTGCGAAGCGGGCGGCGGATATAGGGCCTGTACGGAACAGGAACGCAAGAATAAGAATAACCTCAAGGATTCGTATTTCGGCGTGTTTACCGATACGACTTGGGTGACTGTGACCAATGCGAACCGCGGTACTTATGGCGGTAACGTTGGTGATAAGGTCATTGCTTCTGTCGGCACCAAGGTTTTGATTGACTCCTTGGAAGGTGCTCATGGTGGCGCCTACGATACTTATTCCAAGACGATCTTTGTGTTCGGCGGTTCTCGCATTGTGCAGATCCAGCCTTATCGCGAAGGTGGCGAAGTCAAGGCGAAAGTCGTTGCAACGATTGACCTTCGTGAATATTTCTTTGAAGAATCGAAGGCGAATTTGAGCGGCCCGAGAACCAGTGGCGTGGGCTGGCGTTTGGACCAGGGTACCACGGATGGTTACGGTCACCTTTTTGTGGCATCCAATACGGGTCACATGATTTTTGTGGATTATGCCGCAAACCCCAAGAAGCTGATTAACGACAACGTCTTGATTCACGTGCAGTGGATTGACAACTACCTTGACGACTTGGCTCCGCTTTCGGGTGTGGGCGTGATTCGTGAAGGCGGTAACACGGGTGGCGATGAAGAATTTTCGAGCAGCTCGCAGAGCAGTTCTTCGCTGGTGGAATACCATGAATCTTCTAGCAGCGTAAAGTCTAGCAGCTCGAATAACGGCTCTAGCTCCGGCAACAACGGCAATTCCAGCAGCGGTACCAATTTGAGCTCTGCAGGCAATGGCAATAGCTCCGGTGGCGATGCTTCTAGCTCTGGCAGCAATGACGGAAGTTCTAATAGTAACAGCGGAAGCTCTAACAGCAATGGCGGAAGCTCCAATAGCGATGGCTCTAGCTCTAACAGCAACGGAGGCAGCTCCGGTAATGATAATGGTAGCAGTGGTAACGATGGCACCAGCAGCGCTGGCGATTCTAACCTGAGCTCTGGCGGAAACGGTGGCCACTCTAGCAGCAACAGCAATGGCAACGGTTCTAGCAGCAGCGAACAGGGCAATGGCGAGGATGTGGGCGACAAGTCCTCTTCGAGCCGCGCTATCGGAACCGGTGAAGACGAAGGTGACGGATCCAGTTCTTCGAGAGTGTATTTCGGTGCCGAAGACTACGATGAAGATCCGGGCGATGGCTTCGATGAATATCCGTCTGCCGATGACTTTGAAAAGGGTGATTCCCTTGTTTCTAAGACCGTGGTGCTTGTTCCCACGGATCCCGATCCGAGCAACCCGAAGGTGGTGGCAATCAATGGTAACCATTACCTGCTGACGAATGATCCCAAGGGCATTCCGATGGACTTGCACTATAATTCCGGCCTGGATTCTGCCAAGGTGGGCGATGTCGTTGCCATTACCTTGGATAAGGATAAGGTTAAGGAATATTTCGGCTCTCCGGATTCTCTCCGCATTGTTTCGAAGACAGGCGTGAAGCTGGTTGATCCGACGGACGGTTCCAAGAACGAATCCCTGGTTGTGAACGCCGACGGCTCCGTGACGATTTTCGTGACGGCAGACGAAGTGGTTCAGGGCGGCTCGATCAAGGTGTATGGTGGCAACGAAATGGTCATCATCGACAACATCAACTTCTTCGATCCGATTCCGGATACCCGCGTCGGCTATATCAAGGATACCGATGGCGATATGGCTTTGGACTATGTGGAAATTTTGCTGGACGACACCTTGTCGCAGACTTACTACTTGGATGGTGTGAAGCTTGTGATTGGTAAGGATACGCTTGATTGCGTGGATCCGAAGCTGAATTCTGCTCGCGACCGTATTCTGGTGGATGTCTCTAGCCTCGTGCTTCCGTCTGTCGGCGAATTCCCGAAGGATGCCAAGGCCTTGGTAACCTATGGCGACAAGGCTAGCGATGGCGCGACCTATGTGCGTGAAACCTCCATTGTGGAAGTGGGTAGCAATGTCATTAAGGATGCCTACGCTATTCGCAATGTAAACGGTCTCGATTCCCTGTTCTTGCAGTATAACATTGACCTGTTCCCGGTAGATATCGGTACGCCCGAAATGCTGGTCATGATCAAGCAGAGTGCCGAACGCTATGGCTTCGATGTGGACCAGATCAAGAAGGTCTACATGCCTGCCAAGGATATCGTGATTCTGGTTGGCAAGAACTTCAAGTTGAAGGGTAGTGACAAGGATAGCGTGTCGCTGTATCCGGGCGCCACTTTCACGAACTTGCCGTACATTACCTCTGACGAATACGAACGTGAAGTTCCTGTCCAGGTGGTTGACAGATTCCCAATGGTTCAGAACGTGGAATACTGGGATACCGATGGCGATGGCGTTCTCGACCAGGTTGTGGCCGTATTCGACAAGAAGTTGACGAAGGATGACCTTGACGAATCGCTCTACATGAGCTTCCCGTGGTACAGCTATCGTGGAATGATGATCCAGTTGCAGGCCCAGCCTGAAAACATGAAGATCGACCCGAAGGATTCGACTCGCGTTATCTGGGATGTTATCTCGACAACAAGGCTTGCCTCTGGCGTCACGAGCATCTCTGATAAGCTGCCGCAGGCAACGGTCTATACTTACTACAAGATCTTTGGTGAAACCTTCGTGAACGAAGACGTTGCACCGCTGGTTGACAAGATGGCTCCGGTTGTGGCAAGCGCGACGCTCAGCTACGGCAAGAAGGCCGATACGCTTGAAATCAAGTTCTCGGAACCGATTCGCACGAAGAACCTGAAGGGTAAGGATTTCTTCTCTTATATTCATGGCGAAGAAACGATCGAGCTGAATCCGACGAGGATCGATTGGTCTCCGGATGGCCTGACTGCAAAGCTCGTCTTTAACGGAAGCGACGGAACGATCATGCCGGGTGACTCCATTGTGGTTCACAAGGGCCTTAAGGATGCAATCAAGGACAACTACGGTAACATCGCTGGTGAAAACCCGCAGGCTGTTGTTATCGGTGGTCTCCTGAACCACTTGGTTGAAACAACGCAGATGGGTACGTTCGACATCAATGATGATACCCCGAAGGAAGATTCTGACGGCAAGAGCTACACGTTGCAGACGGTTAGCTCTGTGAATCTGCGCTACGTGCCGGGGTCGACCACCAAGGAAGACATGGAAAAAGAAGGTGCCCTTGGACAGTTGGTGCAGTTGGGCGAACGCTTTGTGCCGCAGCTCTTGGACCGCGCCCAGGTATCTGCCGACGGTACGTATGATCCGTCCGTGCTTGATTCCTTGAAGCCCGAAGACGTGTACATCTCGTTCATCGTGAACTACTTCGATCACTTGGGTCAGTACGTGAACGACACCATTATCACGGTGCCTTGCGAAAGCCCGAAGTTCGGCGGTAACTGCCTTGAAACCGACAAGAAGGTTTTTGTGAACTGGAACTTCAAGGATAACAAGGGACGCTTTGTCGGAACGGGCGTGTACACTGTGCAGTTCAAGATGGTCGTCCGCTACGAAGACAAGAAGATTGTCGAAGAGATCAAGGACAAGTGGGGCGTCCGCCGCAAGAAACACAAGAAGTAGGGGCGGCTGCGCCGCAGTTAATAGTACTCGGTTACGAGTTCTGAGCAAAAAAATGAAAAGTGATCGCCTTTGGCGGTCGCTTTTTGTATAAGCATAAAAGAAAACGTCTGAATTATCTTCAGACGTTAAATGGTTTTAGATTGTTGCCCGAATGTGGAAAAGGAGTCCAGGGGGCGGAGCCCCATGCGTCATAGGCAGCGATTAATTATTTATTAATCGCTGCGAGGAACGCGTCCTTCTTGTCTTGCAAGAATTCCTTGCTGTTGTATTTGCGGATACGGCGGAGAGCCTGGTCTCGCAACTGACGGACACGTTCGTGGGAAATGTTCATGGATTCGCCCACTTCACGAAGCGTCTGCGGAGCTTCCTGGTTGATGCCGAAGATGCCGGTAATCACCTTGGCTTCGCGTTCCGGAAGCTGTTCCATGAGGTCGCGGGCCAAAGCTTCGACGCTCTGGATTTCGGATTCGTTTTCCGGGTTCGTGGCGGTGCCGTCAGGCAACACTTCGGCGTAGGTCGCCTTGGAGTCTGCCTTGAGCGGGCTGTCGAACGAAACGCCACGCTGACCGATCTGGATAAGTTCGCGGATTTCTTCGTTGATTTCCTTACCGCGGCTCTGTTCGTGCAAAGCCTTACGCACGCGGAGGTGCTGGTTGGCCGGCAAGCGAATCAGGTTGCCCTGTTCGTTAATGGCGCGGGTAATGTAAGCCTTAATCCACCACACGCCGTAACTAATGAACTTAAGACCACGAGTATGTTCAAAGGATTCGATAGCACGTACAAGACCCATAGCGCCTTCGCTCACCAAGTCCGGCAGCGGAATCGGGCAACCACGGTATTGAATAGCGACTTTCAAAACGAAACGCATGTTGGCAGAAATAAGCTTCTTACGGGCGATCTTGTCGCCTTCTTTAGCTTTCTGGAACAGAATCTGCTCTTCTTCACGGGAGAGGGGAGCGGTGCGTCTAATATCTTCGAGGTAACGTTTTAGAGTAGTATCAGTAGAATCAATATGCATTTTATAACCTTACATCCTTAATATCGTATTTTTTTAAGCAAGATGCGTGCCAAAAGTGTAAAAAATTTGCAAAGTGTATCAAATTTCCCTTAAATTGTCACACTTTCGTGAATCTTGTCTCTAAAAATAGAAAAATTGTCTTTATATTTCAACTATTGTCATAAATTTATGACAATTACTGCGCTGGGCCGGAAATGCCCGCAAACATGGCGTTTGCGAATTTGTTTTCAATATTTTCGTATATTTTACACGCTATGTCTATTAAAGAACCTGATCAGTCTGTCTGGAACAGATTTTGGCAACAGAAGAACGATATGGACAAGGTTTATCCTTCGTCCCCGTCTGTGTTGAATACGATTAAGAAGAATTTTAGGCTCGAAGGCCTCAAGGTTTTGGAAGTGGGTGCCGGTACCGGTCGCGACAGTGCTGAACTGGCCCGCCTGGGTGCTGACGTCTACGTGCTCGATTACGCTGAGAATAGTTTGAAGATTGTGGATGCCATTCGTGCCAAGGACAACCTTTACGACAATTTGAAGTTGGTCCGTGGCGATGCGTTCAAGGCTCCGTTCCCGGATTGCACTTTTGACCTGGTGTTCCATCAGGGCTTGGCCGAGCATTTTAAGGATTCGCTCCCGCTGATCAAGGAAAACTACCGCATCTTAAAGCATGGTGGCCATTGCCTGTGCGACGTGCCGCAGACCATTCACCCGTACACTGTAATCAAGCATATCCTGATTGCGATGGACAAGTGGTTTGCCGGTTGGGAAAAACAGTTCACCATGCCGCAGCTCAAGAAGCTCATGACCGATGCGGGCTTTGAATGCGTTTATGATTATGGCGACTGGATGCGTCCGAACCTGTTCTACCGCATTGTGCGCGAAGTGGGCTTTAAGGTGGGCGTGGAACTGCCGAAGTATCCGCTGCAGGGGACTGCTTACCAGAAGATGAAGGATGCTCTTCTGGATGCGCTCGAAAACAATTCGCTTATGCACTACACGCAGTTGTGCATTGGAGTCTTGGGCAAGAAGCCCTAGCCGATGAACATCCTTGTAGTCAATTACCGCGACCGGATGCACCCTGCTGCAGGGGGCGCCGAAAAGCACCTTCACCGTATTTTTTCGCAGATTGCAGAAGCGGGGCACAAGGTTGTGCTCCTTACGACGGCGTTCGCCGGCTGCAAGGCCCGCGAAACGGTCGACGGAATCGAGGTGATTCGCAAGGGCGGTGATTTATTGTTCCAGCTTACGACGGCGATGAACATCCGTAAGCTGGACCGTGAATTCAATTTCGATGTGGTGGTCGAGGACTTGAACAAGCTTCCGCTGTTTACGCCGTTCTTGACCAAGAAACCCGTGGTGGTGCAGATGCACCACTTGTGGCGCGGCTCCATTTTCCATGAGGCGTCGTTCCCGATTGCCTTTATGGTGTGGGCGTTCGAGCGCGTTATTCCGTGGTTCTACCGCAAGCAGCCGTTTGTGGTGGTGAGCCCGAGTACCAAGTACGAACTTGAAGAAATTGGAATTGCCGAAGATCGCATCTCGGTGATTTATAATGGATCTGACGAAGCCCATGAGGCTTCTGATGTGGATCCGTCGCAGGTCGAGAAATCTGAAGAAGTGCCGAGTACGCCGTACTTCTTGTGGCTTTCGCGCGTGCACCGCTACAAGGGAATTTGGACGGCGCTTGAAGCGTTCGAAGAATTTGCCGAGAACCATCCGGATGTGAAACTCGTGGTGGCGGGTGATGGTCCGCTCCTGAAAAAGATTCCGGCATGGCTTAAGGAACGCGGGTTTACGGAACGTGTTGATCTTTTGGGATTTGTATCGCCGTCGAAAAAGCGTGCCCTGCTGCGAAATGCGGTGGCGCTCTTGCAGACGAGCTTCAAGGAAGGCTGGGGGCTTACTGTTGTAGAAGCTGCAAGACTTGGAACGACGACGATTGCAAGCGATGTGCCGGGACTCCGCGATAGCGTTAGGAACGGCGAAACGGGACTCTTGTTCCCGGTGGGGGATTTTCATACTTGCGCGTCCGAAATGGACAGGCTTTATAGCGACGACGATTTGCGCACGAGACTTTCGGCGGCGGCAAAAAGCTATGCGGGCGAGTTCCGCTGGGACATTGCTGCTGAGAAGACGCTTGATCTTTTGCAGGACGCCGTTATAGAGCGACAAGTGGGGGGAGGAAATGAGTAAAATGAATGGCCGACTCAAGTCGGCGTTGATTTTTTGTTTGAAGTTGGTCGTGACGGCGGTTCCGGCTTACTTTGTGTACCGCAACATTGTGATGGCTCCGGACTGGAGCGTCGATGACTTGTATACGCTGTTCAGTACGCATAGCATTTGGCCTTTGTTTGTTGCGCTTTTGTGCCTTGGCCTTTCGAATTTTACAGCATGCTTGCAGTGGAAACTTTTGCTTGAAAAGCAGAACGTGAAGCTTGGTTACGGGCACTTGCTCAAGCTCTATTACGTGGGACTTTTCTTCAATAACTTTATGCCGGGCAATGTGGGTGGCGATGCCAAGAAGGTTTACGATATCCGCATGCAGGGTGGCCAGGATTCCGTAGGCGCTGGGCTTACGGCGACTTTCTTTGACCGCCTTTATGGGCTGTTCTTTATTACGCTGTTTGCGCTTGCCATGGGCTTGTTGTTCTTTATGCACGATGAAGCTCAACGCTCGTTCATGTGGCCCTCGGTCTGGATTTTCCTGGGGTTCTGTGCACTGTTTGCCGCCCTTTGCAGCCGTAGGCTCGGGCGCTTGTTGTGCAAGGTGCTTACGAAGATTTTCCCGAAAAAGATTAACGAACGTCTGATTCACATGTTTGAACGATTCCAACACTTTCGTTCGGCGAAACTCTTGGTGTCGATCAACTTGCTTTCGGCAGTGACTCAGGGACTTCGAATTCTGGTGCATTATTTTTGCGGAATCGCGGTCGGCGTTGACCTTTCGATTTCGTGGTACTTTTACTACATCCCGTTGGTCGCGATCGTGAGTGCGCTCCCGATTTCGATTGGCGGCTTTGGCCCGCGTGAACTTCTGGCGCAGTCGCTTTTTGCACGTGCTGGAGTGCCGGGGCTTGAATCGGTGGTGATTCAGTTGCTCGCTTACTTTGTGAGCTTGTTGCTGAGCCTGTTCGGCGCATTCGTATTTTTGCTTGGCGGAACGCCTGCGACAAATACGCCTGCTAAGACTACGGGCGAGCCGAAATAATTCGACGGCGCAGGCCTTGAACAGACGTTGGGGCGTGCGACGGTTTTTAGATAGCGGTGGCGATTTACATGTACTTCGCCCCAATCCATACGAGGCGTTATGGACGCCGAAGAAATCCTGAAAGGGTTGAATTCTGATCAGCGTGCAGCGGTGCTGCATGACCATGAGCAAGGTGCGCAACTTTTGATTTTGGCGGGGGCCGGCTCGGGCAAGACATCCGTCTTGACCAAGCGAATCCAGTATAGGATTCTTTGCGGTGTAGAGCCCGAAAAAATCTTGGCGCTGACTTTCACCGCAAAGGCCGCCGCCGAAATGCGGGAACGCGTGCAGAAGCTTTTCCCGAATGCGGGCGTGCGACTGTGTACGTTCCATTCGCTTGCGCTATATATGCTCAAGTGCATGATTCCATGCGGTGAAGGCGTGGGCGGCGAGTGTCCTGCCTATGAGCTCTTGGGCTTCAAGAAAATGCCGGTGCCGACAGAATCGTCGGAACGCGAATTTTCGCAGGCGCTTTCGAAGCTCAAGTTGAAAGTCAAAGTGTCGCGGGAGAACTTGTTTTCGGATTGCTACGGCGCGGCGGTTTCGGCAAAGTTGCAACCGCTTCGCGAAACGGTGCTTGAATCGGGCCAAGTCGTATTCGAAGACCTTATCTATTCGGCGATTCAATTGCTTGAAACCAACGAGGCGGCGCGGGATTACTTTCGCGGGCAATGGAAAGAAATTCTGGTCGACGAATACCAGGATATAAACCCTTCGCAGTACCGTTTGGTGAAGGGCTTGCTCGGCGAACGAAAACAACTGTTTGTCGTGGGCGATGACGACCAGGCCATTTACGGATTCCGTGGTGCCGACATCGGAAACATCGAGCGTTTTTGCGAAGATTTCAAGGAATCGACTCTGATTCGGTTGGAATGGAATTACCGCTCGGTGCCGAACGTGTTGTACCTGGCGAATGGCATTTTCAAGAACAAGCCGATTCACTTACGTAAAATGCTTCGTGCCGGTAACTTGAACGGTTCCGGCGGAAACCCGCTCTATAAGGAAAACCGCAAGCCCGAAATCTGGGTGTCCGACAACCCTGTCGAAGAAATCCAGAAGATTGTCGTTTCGATTAAGGAACTTCGCGAGGACTATGACCTTGCCTGGAAAAACTTCGCAATCCTCGTTCGCTATAACCGCCAGCGCCTTTATTATGAGCAGGCCTTTCGGGATTACAATATTCCGATTGCTGGTGATGTGGTGACAGATGCGGGTGAGTCGGATTCTAAAGGGGGCGCAGAGGCTTCGCCCGAGGTGACGGTTGAAGACGGCGTGCATGTCGAGACGGTCCATGCCTCCAAGGGACTCCAGTATGCGGTGGTGTATTATGCGGGTCTATGCGAAAAACTCACGCCCGGGGAATGCACCGGTGACCGCCAGGCACGAAAACGCCAGCTAGATGAGGAACGAAGGCTTTATTACGTCGGGGTGACCCGTGCCGAGGCGTACCTGATTTTGTTATATTGCAAACGTAGATTCTGGAAAGGCAAACTGCGAAAGTTTAGGCGTTCAAGGTTCTTGCCTTCTGAAACTGGCCAGAGTCGAAATATGGATTTGAGTATGCCTGTAATTTTGTTTAAAGTCTATGTCGTTGTCGCAGTGCTGGGGTATATGCTGATGTATATTCTAGCGTTACCGTATTTAAAGCTGCGCTACGGAAAAAATTTTGACGCATGGCTTGAACACAAAATCCAGGATTTCTCGAGATTCTGCATGAAGGTGCTTCGTGTGGATTTGACGATCGAAGACCAGGCTCAGCTCGGTAAAGTCGATTGGAGTCGCCCGGTATTCGTGGTGGGTAATCATAATTCCTTTGCAGATATTCCGATTGTATTTTTGGCTCTCCAGAAGACGGTCGGTTTTGTGGCGAAGAAATCGCTCGGCCGCATTCCGTTCTTGAATTTTTGGATGTACAAGATCGGTTGCGTTTTAGTGAACCGTGAAAAGGGCGGAGCCGCCAAGGCCGTGCGCAAGGCTGTTGCCGAAAGAGGCAGTTCCGTTCGCATCTTTATTTTCCCCGAAGGCACGCGCAGTAAGACGGGTGCTCTTGGAACGTTCAAGAGTGGCGTGTTCCGTTTTGCCTGCGAAAACGATGCCCTTATGCTCCCGCTTGTAATCAAGGGCTCGGGCCCGGTGTGGGAACGCCGTAAGGATACCAAGCGCTGCAAAGTGAACGTGAAGGTGCTTGCGCCGATTGACGTGCTGCAGTGCCGTAAGGAAAGCGAAAAGTTTGACCCGAAGGTTCACATGCTCCCCATGGTCCACAAGATGATGGAGGATGCCCTGTGATAGGCGTGTTCGATTCGGGCTTTGGTGGACTTACCATTCTCAGAAACCTGCAGAAGGCGCTCCCGCAGTACGACTACCTTTACCTGGGCGATAACGCCCGCGCTCCTTATGGCTCGCGTACGTTCGAAACGATTTTCCGCTATACATTGCAGGCTGTTCGCGAACTGTTCAGCCGTGGCTGCCCCTTGGTGATTCTCGCTTGCAATACGGCATCGGCCAAGGCGCTCCGGAGTATTCAGCAAGATGTGCTGCCATATGAGTTCCCGGACAAACGCGTGCTCGGCATTGTGCGACCCACCGCCGAAGAAATCGGCAAGTTCAGCAAGTCGGGCCATATCGGAATTTTCGGGACGGCGGGTACGGTTTCGTCGGGCAGTTACCTGATTGAAATCAACCATTTTTACCCCGAGCTTAAGGTGACGCAGCATGCCTGCCCCATGTGGGTGCCTCTGGTCGAATACGGCGAAAGGGAATCCGAAGGGGCCCGATTCTTTGTCAAGAAGGACGTGGACGCCTTGCTCGCCCAAGACCCGGATATCGATACGGTCTTGCTCGCCTGTACCCATTACCCGCTCCTGGAGGGGGCAATCCGTGCCGCACTCCCCGAAAACGTGAAGCTGGTGTTTCAGGGTGACATTGTTTCCGAGAAGACGGTGGACTACCTGAAGCGTCATCCGGAGATGGATGCCCGCCTTACAAAAAATGGAAAAACCCGGTTCTTGACGACCGATACCGCGAAATTCTTCGAAAAAGGGGCGTCGCTCTTTGGAATGACCAGTTTTTCGGCAGAGTCAGTTACCTTTTAGCTTATAAATTTGTATCTTGCGTATTGAAAAGGGCAACGGACTACCATAAGTAGTCCGATTGTAAGATTTATATAAAAAGGGGACCCCGGACCAAAAATTCGGGGTTCCCAAAGTTTAACCTAACTAGAGTGGATGACAAATGCCTAAAACACAGATCAATCTCGAAGGTTGGCAGGATTACCGCGGCAACGCTGCCGGTAGCTTGCTCTACGTCGAAACCAGCCACCAGTCCGAAATGCCGGTCCGTGACCAGCTGAACGAAAACGGTAAGGGTTTCCTTTATGAACCCAACTACGAAACCAGCACCTATGGTCTGATGAGCTGCTATAACGTGAAGGCGATTAATGCAATCCTCAAGGCAAAGAGCCGCTACATTCTGTTCGGCACCCGTTACGAAGGCCTGAGCGATTCCGAACTCCGCAACAAGTACCTGATTATGGGTTACATGCGCATCGACAAGATCAAGGACGTGCGTACCCGCCACATCCAGCGCTACATGGCTAACCCGGAACTTGAAGAACCGGAATGCATGCAGATGGAACACAACTGGGCTGTTTATGGCCCGATGCGCTTTGTGTCCATGAACGACGCCTTTGTGGTGACCGACGAAATCCTCAAGGAATGGGGCTACAAGGGCCACGCTAGCCGTCAGCTCAAGGCCGTGTTCAAGAAGGAACATCTGGAACAGATTCTTGCTTACCTTGATTCCAAGGACGACATGATCGACGAATACATCGCGACGGTCGACGAATACAAGGAAGCTCTCGAAGAAGGCTAATTGAGTTGCTGAAGCAACAAAAAAAAGCGGGCTAAAGCCCGCTTTTTTTTTATGTGTGATGTGAGATGTGAAATGGATAATTAAACATTTCTCATTTCACATTCCACATTGTTCATTATTTCTTGATGGCCTTTACGGTCGAGGACTTGGTCTTTACGAGGTACATGCCCTGACGGAGGTCGAGGCGCAGCGTGCCGTCGGCGTTCAGAGCCTGGCCCTTGAGGCCGCTCCACACGAGATTGCCGTTCAGGTCGAAGACTTTCGCCGGGGCGAAGCGGTCATTGACGGCGAACTTCGGAGCCTTCGTGATACCGGCCGAGGTGCAGCCCGTAGCCATAATCTTTGCAATGTAGATTCCGGTTGCGTCGCTGTTGAAGTGCAGGGCGGTAGAGCCGTTGTCGCCTTCCTTTTCGAGATCAACGGTGGTTTCGCTCCACTTGCCTGCGGCGGCGGTGCGGCCGTACTGGTAGTCGACCCAGCTGCCACCGTTTGCGGCACCCACGTTCACGTAGGCGTTGGAATTGTCCTGGCTGCGCATGGTGATCACCAGTTCAGAGCAGTTAGCCAGTGCGGCGGCACCTTCTTCGCTGATGTTCACGAGCTGGCTCTTGTAACCGCAATCGGCCTGTTCGCAACCGGCGAGCGGAACGTTTACATAACCGGTAATGCCATCGAGTTCGCCGGCTTCGTAGGTGACGGCGCCGAGGTTGTCGCTCATGGCCTGCCAGGTGGAAACGTCGGTGGTCTTGGAGTAGTCGAGAATGACGACATCTGCAGACGGGGTGATGACCGGTTCAGAGTAGTTCGGGTCGGTCGTTTCGTCTTGGCAGACGGCGACGGTCGGGGCGGCAGCGGTCTTGGTGAGAACAAGCGTCGTCACCGAGCGTGCGGGGAGCATGTAGCAGCTAGCGAGCGTGATGTTCTTGCTCTTGAAGCCGTTTTCCTTGGACTGTACTGCGGTTGCGACATTCATGTTGCTGATTGCCGGAGCGTCAAGCTGAATGGCGGTCTTGCCAGTGTTGATGATGATCACGGAAACGGAGTCGCCGGAGGGGCTTGCGAAAGCGACTGTCTTGAGGTCGTTTTCGGCGGTGGTGGCAGAGATGGCCTTCCAGCCCGGATTCACGAACTTGGAGTAATGACGCATGGCGTGGTATTCAGGGCCAATGACGATTTCGTCTTTTTTGCAGCTGCCCCAGCCTTCGGTGCAAACGCCGATAAGCTGGCCGCGGCCTTCGCCCCAGAAGAGCTGCCAGGCGATGTAGCCACCGAGCTGACCGTCGGTAAAGCCGACCTGCATAATGTGGGCGAGACCCACCATGTCTTCTTCGCGAGTCTTGTCGAGCATGTTGCAGAACTCGGTCATGATAATCGGCTTGCCTTTGCCGCCGTAAGTGGTACCGATAGCCTTCATGGCCTTGCGGTAGTTTTCGGGAGCGAGGTAGTTGTTGCCGGAGTTGTCGTTGCCGTCACCGGCGTGATACAGGTGGTAGGCGTAGCCGTCCAGCTTGTTGTCGTCGAGTTCCTTGGCGTACTTTTCGAAGTTGCTGTAGCCAATACCGAGCGGCTCGGGGCCCAAAATTTTGGTAGTGCCCTTCACGGCGTCATAGACTGCATTCAAAGCTTCTTTGTAGCCGGCCGCTGTGTCTGTTTCGGTGGGGTCGAACAGGGTTTCTTCGTAGTCGGCATTCATGTCCGGTTCGTTCTGAAGGCTGATGTAGTCCGGTGTGATACCCGCAGCCTTGTAGGTTTCGAGGCTTTTTTTCCACCAGGCGGCAAAGTCACTGTAGGCGTAAGCACCATAGGCGTCGCCACTGACTTTTTTCAGGGAGTTGTCGGCCGAACTTGAACCATCCTTACCGTTCACGCTGCCGCTCGGCTTGAGGTTGCCCGGTGCAGACCAGCTGGACATTTCGATCTTCACGTGGTTGCCGAGGCGCTGCTTGGCTGCCTGCACGATGGCGATGTCGTCTTGGCTTACCTTGGCGGTATCGGCCTGGAGCCAGTTGCCCACGCGCAAAAGAGAAAGGTTCAAGCCAGTGAAGGCGGTGTCAAAAAGGGCTTCCTTGTTTTTGTCGGCAAGTGCCGTAATCCAGCTCTGGTAATAAACGGAAGCGCCGCCGAAACCGACAATTTCTTGCTTGGTTGCGGTCGGGTCGACGGTGATACTTGCTGCAGAAGCGATTGTGGCTGCCGCGAGGGCTGCAGTAGAAAGTTTTTTCATCATAACACAACTCCAAATTTTGGTTGAAGATAGCTTTATTTTTCGGTTCTGTTTACCCTAGAATTGTAAAAAAGAAAAAGGAATATAGGGTGCGGATGTGAACATTCTGATTTAAGGGGTGTATTGTTCCGCAATCTAGGTTTTGGGGTATGTTGGTTACTGCTTGCAGCCGATAACGCTGCAAATGGGACATTGCTCGGGCTTGTGGCCGAGGGCCTTGCAGTAAGTGCGCCCGAACAGAATGATTTGAAGGTGACGCTTTTCCCATTCATTTTCGGGGAAGATTTTCTTGAGGTCTTTTTCGGTTTGCTCTACAGAGGAACCGTCGGAAAGTCCCCAGCGCTTGGCAAGACGATGAATGTGCGTGTCCACCGGGAAGGCGGGAACATTGAACGCGTGAATCATCATAACGCTGGCTGTCTTGTGGCCTACGCCGGGGAGCGCTTCAAGTTCTTCGAAGGTCTGCGGAACCACACTGTTGTATTTTTCAACAAGAACCTTGGACAGATTGAAAATGTTCTTGCCCTTGGTGGTTGAAAGACCGCAGGGCTTGATGATTTCGGTGATTTTCTCGACGCCGAGTTTCACCATAGCCTTGGGCGTTTTGGCTTTCTTGTAAAGTTCCTTGGTCACCTGGTTTACGCGGAGGTCGGTGCATTGTGCGCTCAAAACGACCGCGACCAGGAGTGTGTAAGGATCGGAGTAATCAAGTGGAATCGGCGGGTTCGGAAGCAACTCGTCGAGCGTTTCGCTGATGAACTTGATTTTTTCTTTTTTATTCACAGTCGCGTGTGAAGTCTTGCTGCATGTTAAAGCTGGGCATTTCGTCGTGCGGCTTACCGACTTGTACGGCGGGGACGCCTGCGTAAGTCGTGTGTGCCGGAACGTCGCTCACCACCACAGCGCCTGCGCCGATTTTTGCGCCGTCGCCAATGTGAATGTTGCCGAGCAACTGGGCGTGGGCACCGAGCATCACTCCGTTTCCGATTTTCGGATGACGGTCGCCGACTTCGTTACCGGTACCGCCGAGGGTCACGCCGTGCAAGAAACTGACGTTGTTGCCGACTACGGCGGTTTCACCGATGACAATGTTGGTGGCGTGGTCAATCAAGAGACCGTGACCGATTTTGGCGGCCGGATGAATGTCCATGCCGAACTTGCGGCTGATGATGCTTTGGAGCATCTTGGCCGGGAACGAACGACCTTCAAGCCACAAGGCGTGAGCGGCGCGGTAAGCCTGCAGGCCCTGGAAACCTTTGAAGAACAGAAGCGGTTCCAAAAAACTCGTACAAGCCGGGTCACGAAGGACTGTAGCGTACAAGTCCTTGCCTGCGCAAGTGACCAGTTCAGGATACTTGAGATAAAGAATTCCGAAGACCTTTTCAAGTTCGGTGCGGTCAATAACCTCACCTGCAAGCTGACACGAAAGAGTGACCGAAAGCATCGCGGCAAAATTCTTGCTGTTAAGAATTTGTTCCGTAATCATCAGCACCGAAAGCGGTTCGTCGTGAACCAATTTTTCGGCTTCGCAGCGGATTTTCTGTTCTATCTCTTCGACGTTCATTTCTTGGCCTTGTCCTTCGTATCTTCTTCTTCGTCATCCAGAGTGGGAATCACCTTGTTTTCGCGGCAAAGGTTTTCTTCGCGGATCTTGAAGGTAAAGTCTACGAGGTTGTTTTCAAACATTTTCTGGTAAGGTTTTTTCTTCTGCACACTTTCGAGCGCGCAGGTACAGTAGTTGATTCGCTGAATGAGGGACTTTTCGCTGCCGGGCGTACCCTTGCCAAAGACGCATTCGTGCATAATGGCATATTCCATAGCGCGGTCATAGCGGTATTTGCACTTGTTCGGCATGTCGGGTTGGGCTGCCACGCGTTCGATAATGCCTTCGTTCGGAATGCTCGTGAAAACACTACAGGTAAAGATGCCCGCAATAAAGAACAGCAGGCACACGCCCAGGTTGATCAAGAATCGTTTGCCGCGACCAATCTTGTTGTAGCTGCGTTCTACAGCTTCAAAAGCTTGGGTGGCATGGAGTCGGACGTCATCTAAATCGTTATTTGCCATTTAGTTGGTCTCCTGTAGTGTCCAAATGTCCGGTAGGAATCGGTAATCGTTAGCATAGTCGAGCCCGTAACCTACCACGAATTCGTTTGCAATTTCAAAACCTACAAAATCAGCCGTAAGATCGACTTCGCGGCGCTCTTGCTTGTTCAGCAAAACGCAAGTGCGGATCTCTTGGGCGCCCGCTTCCTGGAGCATTTTGCAAAGTCCGAGCATGGTGGTTCCCGTGTCGGCGATGTCGTCGACCATCAGGATTTTCATGCCCTTGAGGTCAATCTTTTCAAGCCCGCGGACCTGGAGCTTGCCGCTGGATTCTGTGGAATTGCCGTAGCTAGAAGCCTTAATGAAGGCTATCGTTTTTTGATAGACCTTGGCGCCTTCGGCCTTGGCGAGTTCGCGGGTCAAGTCGGCGGTAAACATGTAGGCTCCGGTGAGTGCCGAAATCAGGATGTCGTAATCGTAGGCCGCAGCGATTTCGCGGGCAAGTGTGGTTACTCGTTCGCGAATCTCGTTTGCGCTAATCAGCGGTTTTTCGGACATCCTGTACATGCTTCTTATACCTCAAAGTTCAGCCAGCTGAACATGGGCTTGAGTGCCGCAATCTTGCTGGTCGGATACTTCACATATTCCTGATAAGCGGGGAACACCTTGTTTTCGAGGCTCGTCTTGTCGATGCCGAGACCAAGCCAGTCGGCTACGGTAATGAGGCCTGTAATGTGCTTGACTGCAGCGGGGTCGAAACTTTCGAATACGGAATCGATTAACTTTACGAGCTTGGCGTGGAACATGCGTCCCGTACCGCCGAACGAGAAGTGGGTGTGCAATGCCTTCGCTTCTTCGATTAGGTCCTTGATTTCGTCGAAGACCTTCTGGTCATCGTTTTCCATGTAGGCGAGTGCCAGATGGTGAATCTTGGAGTTGATTTCGAGCGAAAGGATTTTGCGCATGGTGTCCGGTAGGGTGTGGTCGGGGTCGGCCAGGCTGTCGATCGAAAGCCCGTGCGAAAGGGCGAAGCTCGAGAACGATTCCGTGATTTCGTTCAAGTACTTCTTGGTCGAAATCTGGTTGATGCGCTTGATCGAGTCGCTCATGAGGTTGCGCATGCGCACCACGTAGGCGGTGGGGTAGGCGGCCTGCAATTCCTGCGTGCTCATGTTCGGGTTTTCCACGAACTTGAGACCGTTCTGTTCGTTTTCGCCATCGGCAACCACCAGGTTGATTCGGCCGAGCATGTCGGTAATGGCGAGCACCGTCGAAATGCGACGTTCGTTGATGTACTTGTCGTAATACTCGGTACGTACAAGCGTCTGGCGCCTGCGAGAAGCAATCTTCGTGGCGACAATCTTCTTGTTCTTTTCCGAATCGTCTTCCAAGTTCAGGTGGAACATGGCGGCCTGTTCGGCTATTTCCTTCACAACCACCGGGACCTTTTCTTCGGCGTAGTTCGTAAACACTTCGGCGCCGTTCCACTTGTGTTCGTTACTCGTGGCGCGGGCAAGAATGCTGATGACTTCGTTCTTGATATGGTGACCATACGGCAGGAACGGTTCCATGAGTTCCATGGCACGCAGGGCGTAGCGCATGTTCTGCACCGGTTCCAGGCCTTCGATGTCGTTGAAGAACCAGCCGCAGCTCGTAAAGCTGAACAGGCAGAACTTCTGGATTTCAAGCAGGCGGATAGCCTTCGCGCACATGTCCGGATCGTTCGGATCCTTGACGGTCTTGGCGAGGAACGCCTTGATGCGGGATTCGTCTTCGGGAGCGACCAGGACTTCCACAAAGTTGTTGCGGGCATCCCACGGGTTCACATCCGAAATCTTTTCGAATTCGCGGTAGAAAATGTCGTCGGCGAGTTTTTTCAGGTGGTTGAATGCGTCGCGCAACGGGCCGCGCCATTTCTGGTTCCAACCCGGGCCACCGCCTGTCGAGCATCCGCAATCGCGGTACCAGCGACCAACGCCGTGAGCGCAGCTCCAGGCGCAACCTTCGCTGTAGAAATTCTTGAGCAACACTTCGTGCTGTGGCGGGAATTCTTCGAGGAACCAACCGTAGTTTACCGGCACCATGTTGTGGTCGGGAGCGTAGTGGTTGTAGAGCCAGGCGGCGCACATGTCGCCAAACGGTTCGTGGTGACCGTAACTTTCGCCATCGGTGCCGATACTTACTAGCTGCGGGTCGTTGCGCTTTTCGTCCCAGGCATCCCTGATGCGGCTGCCGAAGGTGCCTGCGTCGCGCAGCAAGTGCTCAAAGCCCACGGCCGAAGAAAGCCACGGGTTGTAGAAGAATACATCCAGGTAGCCGTCGCAAACGAGTACGCCGTCCTTGTTGCGTGGGTAAATGCGGTACGGGCGAGTCGTGTCGATGTCGGTGTTGCTGCAGCCGGTCCATTCGGTATCGCCCAGCTTGCGGAACTTGTCGGCCTGCGTGGGCGAAAGAATCGTGTACTTGATGCCGGCCTTGATGAGTTCCACCACCGTTTCGAAGTTGATGGCGGTTTCGGCGAGCCACATGGCTTCGGGCATGCGGCCAAAGTGGAACTTGAAATCTTCGATGCCCCAGCGGATCTGCGTCTTTTTGTCTTCGGCGCTTGCGAGCGGCATAATGATGTGGTTGTACACCTGTGCAATCGCGTTGCCGTGACCATTCAGGCGTTCCATGCTGCGCTTGTCGGCTTCTTGAATGCGCTTGTAAGTCGCGGGCGCATTCGTGCGGATCCAACCCATGAGAGTCGGACCCATGTTAAAGCTCATAAAATCGTAGTTGTTGACAATATCGACAATGCGTCCGTTCGGGCTCAAAATACGGCTAGCGGAATTCGGACTATAACATTCACTCGCAATACGGTCATTCCAGTCGTGAAAGGGGCGTGCGCTCGGCTGATTCTCGATAACGCCCGTCCAAGGATTTTCACGAGGCGGCTGGTAAAAGTGACCGTGGATCGTAAAATAAAGGGGGTGCTTCTTTTCCATGTTAACAAATATAAAAAAAGGCTCGCATGGCGAGTCTTTTGATTATTAAATGAGGCTTGGTTTTACTTCACCCTGATTCTCTGCGCGTAGCCTGCAGTGCCGTTCTTGGCGCGTACGATGTAGTTGCCGCGGGCGATGCCGTCGAGGCTGAATTGCAGGGTGCCTGCGGACAGATTGCCCTTGGCGAGGTTTGCAACCTTGTGGCCGAGCATGTCAAAGAGGGCGATGTTTGTGTGGCCCGCCTGCGGAATGGTAATGCTCAGGTTGTTGCCTTGTAACGTAATATTTAATTTGTTTGAAATGCGGCTGGACGCACTTGTGGTGATTTCGGCGACGACCTTGTCCCAGCCGGGCATGTCGTTGAGAGCGATAATGCGTTCGTCGTCCAAGTTCTTTTTCCACATTTCGGTGGTCGTCTTTTCCAAGAAGTTCCCGCTCCAGGTCTGGCTCCAGGTCATCCAGTAGCTCCAATAAGCCTTGTCTTCGGCAATGCTGTCGATGTCCGGAATAGCACCGTTTTCGCTCAAGGCAATCATCTTGCTTGTGCCCACGTCGCTCACAATCTTGTTGTAGTAATTGGCTGCAGAATTGTGGTCGTTCAGCGGGTCATAAATGTCAACAGCGACAATGTCCACGTATTCATCGCCAGGGTACCATGCTGCATTCAGGGCGCTGTAGTCGTAACCGAATTTCGGGTCGGTATTGATGTTCCAGACCCAAATTAGATTATTGAGCTTGTTGGTCTTGACCATGCGATCGAATACCAAGCGGTACAGCTGTACATAGCATTCGGCACTTGCGGTACCCCACCAGAACCAGCCACCGCTTGCCTCGTGAAGCGGGCGCCATACGACGGCGATTCCCTTGTCTTGCAGTTGCTTAAAATAGCCCGAAACAATGTCTACGTCGGCGACAATGTCCTTGTATTCCTGCGAGGTCTCGTCAAGTTCCTGGCATTGTTCGCCCTTGAAAGCCTTGGTGTAGTTAAAGCAGGTATTTGTGTTCGAAGTGCCCATGACGCCTTCGGTGCAGCCGGGGTTGTTAAAGCCTGCGGGAGTGCCCTGTGTGTAGAATACGGTATCTTCGCCGACTTTCCAGTGCCAAGTATAAGTCGGAATGCCGCCCATGTTCCACAAGTCTTCGGTCATGAGCAGGTTGTTTTCGGTGTAGCCCTTGAACCAGCCTTCTTCGTGGTGGCCGCCTGCGGCAAACAGCATGTCGAAGCCGCCGATAGCGGGGTAGTGGCCGCTACGCTTGTAGAATTCGGCAATGTCGGTCTGGCCCTTCCACGAGACTTCTTCGTCGCTGAACTTGCAAGAGTCCGCGGGCGTGCATTCGCCGGGGCCCAAGAGTTTCATGTCGCCATAATTGTAGTTGAAATTCTGGTCGCTAATCATCATGCCGCTAACGGTCTTTTTGCCGAAGTTTTCGCGGAGGAAGGAATAGAGTTTCTTCGCGCTTTCGCTGGCGTTCGGCGTGACTGGTGCAGTTCCGATGTTGAATGTCGGGTCGGGGTGGCGTTCCACGGTAATGTAGTCCACGCCAAGAGCCTGGTTACCCACGGTAATTTTGTTTTCGCCGGCCTTCATTTTGGCCGATGCCGAAACCACGTAGCTCGAATCGCAATTGCGCGGGGTGGTAAGCATGGAGCCTACATCCACACCGTTGACCGCGATTTTAGAGGTGGTCCAGTCGTATTGCTTGATTAAAACCTTGGTGGTAATATCGTAGACGGCGGTTTCTTCGACCTTGACGGTGAACGTGATGCCGCTAGGGTCTGCGGTCTTTGCGTACTTTCCGCCCGAAAATTCGGCGCCTTCGGCAACGCTAGCGCCAGGCAAATCTTCGGCTTCGTACATGGTGGGGGCTGCAAAAGCAGACACCATAGAGAATGCGGACAGCGCCGCGAGTAATTTACATCCCATACAACACTCCTTAATTTATGCCTTAAATATACCTCCGAATGGCCGTGATTTTCATTTTGAAAGCAAAAAAGCGGAAAAGATGTTGTCTTTTCCGCAATAATCGTTTTACGCGTTTTTTAGCGAAATTTGGCTATTTTAGCGTGATTTTGAGGCTCTGAGTCAATCCGTTCGCCTGGATTTTTACTAGGTACGGTCCGCGGGCGAGGCGTGAAAGCGCAATCGTGCCGTTCTGGCTCATCTTTTTCGCGAGCACGCGGTTTCCTTGCAAATCGTAAATCGAGATTTGTGCCGTTGAGGCGTTCAAGTTCACCTGCAAATCGTGACCGACAAGCCGGATGGCGGGGGCCGCTTTCTTGGAGGTGGCGATTGCGGTCGGCTGCATTTCGTACTTGTCCCAGCCGGGCATGTCTTCGAGCGTGATAATGTAGTCGTTGTTCATCACCGTCTTCCAGCTTTCGGCGTTGTTGTCGTTGGCCCAGCCTTCCATGGCGTAGTCGCCGTACCAAGGCATGAACCAGCTCCAGTTGGCGCCATCGGCCTTCATTTCGTCGGGGTAGGGCACGGAGCCATTTTCAGACAAGGTGACAATCTTTTTGGCGCCGTACATTTCCTTGACTTTTTCGAAGGAACTCACGAGAGAGGCGTGGTTTGCTTCGCGGGGGTAGTAGTAATAGTCGCGGCCTACGACGTCTACGTATTCGTCGCCCGGGTACCAATCCAGTGCATCGGGGGCTTCGTCGGTGGTCCAGACCCAAATCAGGTTGTGCAGCCCCTTCTTGTTCACGAAGGTGTCGAACATGAGCTTGTACAAGGCCACGCAAGGCTTTGCGCCATCGGTGCCCCACCAGAACCACTTTCCGCTCGCTTCATGCAGCGGGCGCCACAGCACGGCAACGCCTTCTTTCTGGAGCGTAAGCAGCGAATCGGCAATCATTTCCATGTCGCGCATAAGGGCCTTGTATTCGTCGCTGTCGGTTTTCCACTTGCCGGTGGTGGTGTCGTAAGCAAGCCCGATGCTGAATTCCGTGTAAGGGTCGTTTCCGCTGGATTGCGTGTAGAACGCTTCTACAGTGTGCATCGGGTCTTTCCAGTGCCAGTTGAATTGCGGAATGCCGCCTTTTTTCCATACGGTCTTTGCCATTTCCAAGGAGGCATGTGTATAGCCTTGATACCACTGCTGGTCAGAACTCTTGCCGGAAGAATGCAAGAAATCGAAACCGACGAGTACCACGTTCTTGCCGCTCGCCTTGTTGATATAGCTGAGTTCGGTTTGGGTGTCAAAATCCTGCGGGGTGTACTGCCCGTTGTTTTCGAAGGGGCGTTCGGTCATCACGCCGCTGATCGTGCGCTTGCCGAAATTGCTGTAAAGAAAGTTGTAAAGCTTCTGGGCGCTTTCGGTGGGCTCCGGAGTGACGGGCTTGGGGCTGATGTTCCAGGGGGTCGCCTCGTATTCCGAAATTTCGATGTAGTCAACGGCCACCCATCCCCAGGAATGGACAATCCCGATTGCGTTTTCACCTTTTTTTAGCTTGATTTTACCCGCCGCCTTGAGGACCTTAAAATCATCGGAAACTCCGAAGGTCACCTGGCCGGCGGAGCTTCCGTTCAAAGTCAGATTCTGGGTCTTGCTGCCGCGATCGGTGGGGAGTTTGTAGCTTACGTACAGCGTGTAGTAGCCGTCGCTTGGCATGTTGACGGTGAATGCGAGGTCGCCATCGGCCATTTCTACGTACTTGCCGCCCGAGGCTTTTGCGTCGGTCAATGTCTCGATTTTATGGTCGTCGGCAGGTACGGCGTCTTCGGCTTCGATGCGGATGGCCGCTGCCATGGAGTAGGTCGAAAAAGCGAGCGCTGTCGCGGTTAAAAACTTGTAGGTATTCATACAACCTCCGGTTCCATTTTAAAATACATTATTTTCCCCGAAATTGAAAATTCATTGTTCAAATAGAAGAATCCCCGCGGCAAACTTGCGTCGACCACGGGGATTCTAGGAGTCATGAAGAGAAACTTACTTGATTAATACCGGCTGGGTAGCGGCAATGCCTGCGCCCTTGACGCGCACGATGTAGCGGCCCTTGGGCATGTCGGCGAGGCTGAATGCGCTGGTGCCTGCGGCGAGGTTGCCCTTGTAGAGCGTTGCCACGCGCTTGCCGTTCATACCGAACACTTCGACGGCAACCATGCCAGCCTTGGCGGTAGTGAGCGAGACGGTCTTGCCCGAGACGCCGAGCTTGGCGGAGGCGCTAGCCTTGGCGACTACCGGCTTGATGGCGGCAGGTGCGCCAGATTCGTCGACGAGCTCGATCTTTGCGATGTGACCCTTGCTCTGGTCGGCGGCGGTGAAGAGTTCGGTCTTCTTGTCGAATGCGGAAATCACCTTACCGTTGTCGGCGACGAGTTCATCGAAAATCACGGTTCCTTCGAAGCCTACTGCTGCAACCATGAGCGTTACAGAGAAGAGGTTGTCGAGATCGATCGGGTGTTCTACCTTGTCATCGTCTTCGTACTTGGTGATGTCGAATTCGCAAGTAGCGGAGGCACCGTCGTTGATCCAGCAGCCGGTGGAGGTAGACATTTCCCAAGTCCAACCGTCATCTGCCATACCGTTGCGGACAAAGGCGAGACCAACCCAGATGCCATTGTCTGCACCGCCGGAACCGTTATTCGTAATCTTCAAGGAAACTGTCGTTGCACCAGTGAGGTTCGGAACCTTTTTGAGTTCGATGTTTGCACCGCTGTCGTTCAAGGCAGTGTAGGTCACAGCCATCATCAGGTTCTTGTAGTCTTCAGGAGTTGCTTCGCCGGCACCATACTTGGCGTTTTCGGTCGAGGTCGGGCATGCCTTTGTTGCAGAGGCTGCTTCATTATAGTTGTCCCAACCCGGCATTTCGTCGAGCGTGATGATTCGTTCGTCGGCGAGGTTCTTCTGCCATACGCTTGCGGCGGTTTGGCTCACGTAGCCTGCGGACCAGGAATCATACCACGGCATCCACCAGCTCCACGGGGCGTTTTCTTCGTACATTTTGTCTACATCGGGAATCGGGCCGTTTTCGCTGAGGGCGATAATCTTGTTGGTGCCGCCCTTGTTGGCAAAGTCGATGAATGCAGCGCTGTTGCTCTGGTGATCGTTTGCCTTGTTGTAAATGTCAACGCTAAGAACGTCGTAGTAGGTTTCGCCCGGAGTCCAGGAAAGCTTGGAGGCATCTTGCGGGTTAAAGTCCCAAATCAAGTTGTTCACGCCGTTCTTGAACACCATGCGTTCATAGAGCAACTGGTAGAGGGCGATAAACTGCTTGCCCGTATTGATGCTCCACCAGAACCAGTTTCCGCCGGATTCGTGCAACGGGCGGAAGATGGCGGCAACGCCTTCTTTCTGGAGGTCCAAGAAAATCTGGGAAACGTGGTCGATATCTCCGACAATTGCCTTGTAAGCGGCAGAAGTCGTATCCCAAGTGGTGGAACCCTTGATGAATGCTTCGGAGAAGTCGAATTCGGTGTAGGTGTCATGAGCACCCTTCACGTAGAATTCAACTTCGTCACCCGGGCGCCAGTGCCACGTGAAGGCCGGAATGCCGCCCTTCTTCCAGGTGGTTTTTGCGATATCGATAGCCTTTTCGGTGTACTGCTGGAACCAGCCTTCGTCCTTGTTGGCGCCGGTTGCGTTCATGAGGTCTGCACCGATGAGTGCCGGGTACTTGCCGCCGGCCTTGAAAACTGCTTGCACGTCTTCGTGCTGGGTGGCGTCGCCAATGGTGTAGGCATCCATGTTGCCGGTCATTACGCCAGAAATAGTCTTCTTGCCAAAGTTATTGACCAGGAAGTTGTAAAGTTTGATTGCAGACGGGGTAGCGTTCTTGGTAACGGGAGCGTTGCAAAGGGTGAATGCCTTGGCTTCGAATTCCTTGACTTCGATGTAGTCTACATCGATCCAACCCCAGCTATTGGTAATGGCGATCGTGTTTGCGCCTGCTGCAAGTGTAAGGACGGTTTCGACATCGACAAACTTGCCTTTGTCTGTAACCGGGAAGGAAACCTGAGAGGTAGTACTGCCGACACCGACATAGTTGATCTTGTCGCCACCGTAGTTGTTCATGTAGTGGACCACTACGCTGTATTGGCCGGCTTTCTCGACGGTAACAGCGGGGAACGTGATGTCGCCGCCGTTCATCTTGACGTACTTGCCGCCCGATGCTTCGGTATTGGAGGCGACAGCTGCGTCTTTGGTGAGTGTTCCGTCTTCGGCTTCGTACTGCGCCGCACTTGCAGATGCTGCAGCGGCAAGGCCGAATGCGAGAAGGGTTTTAGTAAATTCCATAACAGACTCCTATATTGTCGTCTTGGAAAATAGGTTTTAAAAAACGCAAATCAAAGAATATTTTGAATTGTGTTGAATAAATCGTTGGGTAATTCTCAACAAAAAAAATCCGCCAAAATGGCGGATTTCGTAGATTGCAGTTTACAAAAAACTTGCGTTTTTATAACTCGATGCCCGTTTTTTCGTGGAATCGGAACCCGAATGTAAACGTGCGTTCTTCACCGGGCGGGATCACAATGAGTCCGCGGTGGTGATTCAAGGCGTCGGGTTCTGCCGTCATGGGCTCGATGGCGATGCTCATGCGGTCAGGCGGAGTGTAAATCTGAATGGCGTTGTATTGCTCGACGCCGGCTTTCTGCCAAATATCAAGCGAATAGTTGTCGCTTTCGAGCGATACGTGAGCGTTGTTGATAAAGTCAGAACCGTTGGCCTGCAATTCGGTGACGTCTTTTTCGAGGCAGAAGCAATCGTTGATGAATTCGTCGTTGATCTTGCGGCCGTTTTCGAAACGGGTGTCTTCCTTGAATTCTCCAGTCGGAATGTCGGCCTTGTCCAACAGGGCAAGCGAGCAGCTGGGCAATTTCATGGTCAAGTTGTCAATCTTTTCGCCCAAAGTAAAGTAGGGGTGCCAGCCTTCGGAATACGGCATGTCGGTGCTGCCGATGTTCTTGACCGTCGAAGAAATCGAAACGCTTTCGCCCGTGAAGGTGATGGCGTTGGTGGCGCGATAGGGGAACGGGAAACCGGCAAATGCGCCCGGCCAGTCACAAGTGAAAATGGCGGTGCAGCTGTCGTTTTCGCTTTCAAAGGATTCGAATTCCCATTCCTTGTCTTGCAGGAATCCGTGCAGGGCGTGCGGAGCCCAGCTTACGTTGTTCACAAGTTCGTAGGTCTTGCCCTGCCAGGTGAATTTGGCGTAGGCCGTGCGGCCGGGGAAGGGGGTAAGCCTGCAACCGGCGTTGGTGTCTGGCGAAATTTTTCTAAGGGTAGGTTCGTCCTTGTAGCCGTAGAGCAAATCGAGCATGGTCGAGGTGCGGGTATTTTGCTGATTTTCTACGGGGACTCGCCAACCGTTGAGTCCGCAGCCAAAGCCGTTCAGGATTTCAAATTCGGCTCCGTCATCGCGTTGTAAAACAAAACAGGGAATGGCGCCCAGGGGGCGGAAAATTAGTTTGAACTGACTCATAGGCTAATAAATGTACAATAAATCGCGAGAAAATGCCCTATTGCAATAATCAAATAAGAAAATATTAAAATACAATGTGTCAATTTTCGTACATAAATGAAGGTCTCGGGCGCTTTTGCTATCTTTGCCGCCATGGATTCCCAGACGATTGTAGCTCCGATGACGCCTGCAGGCGTGAGTGCCGTGGCGGCCCTCCGAGTGAGCGGTACGCAGGTGCGTCTGGTGGTGGAACGCCTGTTTGGAACAAAGGCGGCCAAGGGGTTAAAGCCCCGCATGGCAAATCTCGGCACGGCCCGCGATCCCGAATCGGGCAAGGTGCTCGATAGCCTTCTGTACATTTATTTTGAATCGCCGAATTCCTACACCGGCGAAGACGTGCTGGAACTTTACCCCCACGGAAACCCGCTGATCGTGCGCGACTTGCTGCAGGCAATTCGCAGCATCGAGGGGGTACGCCTGGCCGAACCCGGCGAATACACGCGCCGCGCCTTCTTGAACGGCAAGATGGACTTGACGCAGGCCGAATCGGTGGCCGACGTGATTCACAGCGCGAACCGCGCGGAACTGGAAAATGCCCACCGCCTGCTTTCGGGCGCGCTTTCGAAAAAGATTGCAACGCTCACGGCGCAGGTGAAAGATATCTCGGCCCGCCTCGAGCTTGATGTGGACTTTGCCGAAGAAGAAGCCGACCCCGATTTTGCGGGCTGGCAAGAAAGGTTTGAAAACATCCGCACGACAATCCTGCAGATTTTGAATAGTTTCCGCGGCAAGGCGAACCTGAGCAGGCTCCCGCTGGCCGTTCTTTACGGCGCTCCGAATGCGGGCAAGTCAAGCCTGGTGAATGCGCTCCTCGGCGAAGACCGCGTGCTCGTGAGCAATGTTCCGGGCACCACGCGCGACTTTGTCGAAGTCCGCCTGTTTCTAGATGGCGGTGAAATCCGACTGGTCGATACTGCGGGCATCGCAGAGCATGCCACCGACGAACTCGATGCGCTCAGCATGAAAAAGTCCCGCGAGATTCTGGAAGAAGCGGACCTCAAGATTTTGGTCCTCGATGGAACCGATTCAAGCGAACCGGTTGTTCCGCCCGATTTTATAGTCCACTCCAAGTGCGACGTGCGCGAGTCCCTCCCGAAAACTGGATTCTGCATTTCTTCGAAAACGGGTGCGGGCCTTGCCGAACTCAAGAGCGTCATGAACGCCGCCTTGTTCAAAAAGTCCGACAACGCCGAAGACCTCTGGATTACCAGCGAGCGCGAAAAGGCTTGCCTCGAAGACGCCTACGCCGGCGTGAACCGCGTGCTCGACCTGCTCCGTAGAAATCCGGCGGTAGAACTGCTCGCCTTTGAAATGCAGCTTGTCCGTAGGTCGCTCCAGAGCATAACGGGCGAAATTTCGTCCGAAGACATTTTACAATCTATTTTCGCGGGGTTCTGCATTGGAAAGTAGTTACATCGGTGCTTTGCTTGCCATTTTCATGTTCGGCTCCTACATGGTGCCCCTTAAAAAATGGCCGAATTATTCCAGCTGGGCCTACCTTTCGATGATGACCTTGGGCGCGCTTCTGAGTGCGCTTGTCGTTGCGTTCTATACGGGAACCTTCAATGTGCACCCGATTGGCGTGCTTTGCGGCCTCATGTGGGTCGTGGGTGGCGCCTTCTGTTTCTGGGCGGTGCAGGCCGAAGCCGACCTCGCGGGCGCCGGCGTGCGTTCCATGGGCGTGAGTATTCTGGCTTCGTTCCTTTCGGGCGTGCTCTTGTTCGGCGAACAGTCCAAATTCTTCCTCTCGATTCCGGCCATTGCGTGCTTCTTGATTGGGCTTTCGCGTTTGTCGCCGTCGCATGGCGGCTCCGTATTCAAGAACTGGCGTTCCCTTTTGGGCGGCTTTGCCTTCGGTACCTACCTGATTCCCTATAAGCTTGCAGTTCAGTCGGGCCTCTCGATGACCGATGTCGAATTCCTCTGCCCGTTTACCATCGGCCTTTTTATTGGCAGCCAGGCTCTGATTGCCGTGCTTGAAATCCGCCGCAAAAAAATGTTCGAATACAAACTCGTGCCGAGTCTAGTCACCATTGTGATGGGCGTGCTCTGGATGGTCGGCATGCACGGCTGCTTCTGGGCTATCGATGTGAACGGCGCGCTCGGCTATGCTATCGGTTACCCGCTTACGCAGCTGAACTTGCTGGTGAACCTCGGCTGGGGCGTCTTCGTTTTTGGCGAATACAAAACGGCCCGCGAACGAATCAAGCTGCTCTTGGCGACCTTCATCATTCTCGCGGGCGCTGTGTTGCTGACCCTTTCGAAGGGCTAGCGGGGCGTTTGCCCCTCTTTTACTTTATCGCGATCTTCTTTGCGGCAAGGCCGTTGACTTTGACCATGTAGATTCCGCTCTGCACGTTGTCGAGCTTGAGCGTTGCCTTGCCGGCGGTCAGCGGGCTGCTTGCGATTTTGGAACCGTTCAGCGTGAAGAGTTCTACGCTTGAGGCTCGTACGCCTGCGGCGTTAACTGCGAGTGTGCGGCCCTGCAAACGAACATCGAATGACTGCGCCTTTGCAATATTGGACTTGGGAATGGCGCTTCCAAAGGTGTCAATTTCAATCGATTTTTCGTCATAACGGGTGGCGAGGGCCATCAGGTACCAGGTGCTGTGCGGCAGCCACTGTTCCACCCAGCGCCAGTTGTGCCAAGGTTCGTCGTAAGGGAAACCCACATATTCAACGCCGTCGTCATCCCAAGCGATTTCCGAGCCGTCCTTGTTCTTGCCGGTAATGCCGTTTGCGATACCGCCCTCGAGGGTGGCGTCGTAATCGGAGGTGCCGTCGTACTTGGCCGGGTTCTTCTTGCCGATGCCGTACATCATGCTCACGCCGTAGGGGTTCTTGCCTAAAATCCAGTCGAGCTGGTTTGCTGCATACTTGTCTCCGCCATCGTGGCCTTCGATTTTGTGCATCGAGTGGGTGGCGTATGCTACAGCGGCCGCAAGACTTGCGATACGGGCGTCTTCGCCCTGCCACCAGTAGCCACTCTCGTTATCGTGCGGAATAAAGAATCCTTCCTTGATCTCTCCGCCAGTCTTGTATGCCTGGCGAGCGTAACCGAACGGGTTCTCGACCTTGTCCGTAATGCTGAGTAGCCAGTCGTAGTGCTTTTTGATGGTGTCGCCGACATCCAGGGAATTGCAACGTCCTCCGGTACAGAACAGCAATCCGACTTCGGCATATCGGATGAGGGCGATGAGCGGAAGTCCCGCATCGCTCGCGTGCCAGAACGGGCGCGTCTTGTCGTCGTCGCTCCAGAAATAGCCATCTTTGCTCAGGCGTCCCGAGAGGCTTTCGGCGCGCTTGTCCGCGTCGAGCAAATATTCGCTTTTTCCCGTTGTCGCATACAGTTCGGTTGCCGCAAGGAGTGCCGTGTAGTCGTCGATGATATTTTCCTTGCCGTCGTCACAGTAGGCACAGTTTCCGCCGATGCTCTGTTTTTCGGACAGGTGGGCGTAGGCTTTTTCGGCTGCTTCAAGGTATTGTTCGCTGGTGTAGTCGCCATTTACTCGGAGAGCTGCCACACGGGCAAGGCCTGCAATTGCCATGCCGCCGCCTTCGCGGAATGCCGTCTGGTAATTGCTGCTCTTTTTGCCGTCGTCGCCGCTAAAGGCACACAGGTAGCGGCTCCCCATGCCCCAGTTGTCGAACACCGTCATGTAGAAGAATCCCTGTTCGTCCAGCATGCGTACCAAGAAGTCCGCGCCGTAGGCGGCTTCTTCTGCGGTCTTTGCCTTGGTGCTTGTCGATGCCAGCAGCGTCGGAATGCGTTCTGCTGCGAATGCGAGCGACCACACCGTCAAGGGAATCTGCTGCGGGTTCAGGTAGTTTGCGTAAGAAAGGTGACTCAGGTACTTGCTCACGTCGCCGCTTGCGTCATACCAACCGCCGTGAACATCGCGCGTGACGTTGTCTTTGCCGTAAACGGGAACCTTCTGGTCCCATTCGTTAATGGGGGCCTTGTCGGCGCGATCGTTGTAGAAGTAGTCGAGCACCTTGCCCAGCGTGTTCTTGGCGAGCGCCTTGTCGTCAACGGTGAATTCTGCCGAAGTCGAGGGACTGCCCGCGGTGAGGCTCAGGTAGAACTTGCCGGTGTGGGGGAGCGAATCCCCTAAGTTAACCGTGTAGAACTTGCCGCTTCTGGCCCAGTTGTCCGGGTTTTCGCCTTTCTTGAACGTTCCGCTCTTGACCGTTGCTCCGGTCGTGCCGCCGTCGGGAGCGTAGAAAAGCGTCCATTCGGTGCCTTCGAGTTCCTCAGTGCTCTGCACCACAATCGAAATCGGCTGGCCCTGATCGTAGCCCGCTTCGTTAAAGAAAAACGTGTTGTCAGCGAATGCGGAAACCGCAAGCGCAAAGGGGAGAAGTTTGCAAACTGTATTCATAGGCTTGAATATAATTTATTGCCCCCCGAATATCAACAACCCGGCGTAAAAGTGTGTTTTCAGTCAAAACAACACCCCCTAGGAACACCTTGTGCGAAAAGATATTTTTACGTGACTGTACCCATGGCTTGCGGACAAGCTGTTTTTGTGATGGGGGAGGCCTCCCCCTCGGCAAAGCCTGTAGTCTTTGCCGACCCCCTCGCCTAGGGGCACTGCCCCTAAAACCCTCTTTTTAAAATAAAAAGGAACAAGATAAACTATTATGTCAATATTTGTCTCTCAAAAAAGTATATATTTCAAAGTATGGGAAATGCTGCGCTGACATATAAAACGAGGGTTCCCTTGCGGGAACCCTATTTAGTGCTAGTTTTTCAGCTTATTACTGGCGAAAAACCTCATTTCCTAAGTCACTAATGACCATATTATAATATTTTTATTTGCAAAAGTCAATAGAAGGAGCAAATATAATGGAGAAAAAACGTTATCGTTTAGGAATAGATCTCGGAACGGCCAGTATTGGAACGGCCCTTGTCGAATTAGACGGTCCTGTAGATCATCCCTATCCCAAAAGCATCCTTCATATGGGCGTTCGCATTTTTGATGATGGTCGTGACCCCAAAACAAAAGTTCCGCTCGGTGTCGCTCGTAGAATGGCGAAACAGAACCGAAAAATGCTTGATCGTTATTTAAGGCGTCGCAAACGCCTTATCGATGCGCTTATCAAATTTAAAATTTGGCCGGCAGACGAAACTCAGCGTAAGTCGCTCTGTCTTTTAAATCCGTACGATATTAGGACTCGTGCTCTAGATGAAAAGATTTCTCTTGCTGAACTCGGAAGAGCAATTTTTCACCTAAACCAAAGACGCGGTTTTAAGAGCAATAGAAAAACAGATGGTGGAGAAGATGGAAAAATCAGGCAAGCCGTAGCCAAACTCGAAGAAGTCTTCCAAAAAGAAGGTTGCCGCACATTAGGCGAATTTTATCAAAAAAGACTTGAAAAGGGACAATCTGTTCGAGCAAGGCTAGAAGGCGCTGGAGCAAAAGCGTCTTATCCGTTTTATCCATCTCGTCAAATGATTGAATGTGAATTTGATAAAATATGGGATAAACAAGTAGAATTTTATCCAGATGTTTTGACGGATGCCGCTAAAAAAGAAATTCGCTCGACACTCCTTTATCAGCGTCCGCTTAAACCCGCCAAACCGGGAAAATGCTTCTTAGAACCTAGTGAAGATCGCGCCCCCATAGCAAGTCCTTATTTCCAACGCTTCCGGATTTTGCAAACTGTAAATGAATTAAGAATTATTAATCGCTATGGAGACCAGAGACCGCTTTCGCTTGATGAAAGAAATATTCTTTTAGAGGTTCTGTCTCAAAAGAAAGAACTGAAGTTCTCTGCTGCAAAGAAATTGCTGTCTTTGTCCAATTATGACCGATTTAGCATTCAAGACGAGCGACGCGACAAATTCCAAGGAGACCAAATTGCGGTTTTACTTGGCAACAAGAAATATTTCGGCAAGAATTGGAAATTGCTGCCGCTAGAAAACCAAAATGCAGTGGTTGCAGAACTCATCAGCCAAGATGATTCTGAAGAACTCATTAAAACATTATGTGCCTTCGGGCTTTCCAAAGAAGCCGCAGCGCAGTTGTCCGAAGAAACGCTTCCTACTGGATATGGTAGGCTTTCCGTTGCAGCCTTAAAGAAAATTGTCCCCTACCTTGAAGAATCTGTCATTACTTATTCTGAAGCGGCAACAAAAGCGGGCTATAACCACAGCGATAATTACACAGGTGAAATTTTCCATTATTTACCATACTACGGAAAAGTTCTTGAAAATCGCGTAATGCGTGGTAGTGGCAACGAAGCAGACAATGATGAAGATCGATATGGCAAAGTTGGCAATCCTACGGTTCACATCGCGTTGAATCAGCTTCGCCGTGTTGTAAACTGCGTTATAAAACATTTTGGAGCACCGGAACAGATTGTCATTGAAGTTGCTCGCGATCTTAAGATGACGCAAGATGAGATAAAAGACTATAAAAAACATCTTGCTGAAAATGAAGAACGTAATGCACGTATAGACAAAGAATTGGAAAAACTAGGTCAAGCCACTAACCGCGAAAATCGCGAACGCTATAAATTATGGGAAGAGTTGGCCGACAACCCGATGGATCGTTGCTGTCCTTATACAGGAGAGCGCATCGGTATCGAAAGACTCTTTACTGAAGAAGTGGAAATTGAACACATTCTGCCTTTTGCGCAGACCTATGACAATTCGCTTGCAAACAAGACCCTTTCGATGCGATTCGCCAATAGGCTTAAGCAAAATAGATCCCCGTATGAAGCGTTTGCAGAGCATTCCTACAATGGCGTTCTTCCATATCAAGAAATGCTGGATAGGCTTCCTCAAGATAAAGCTTGGATGAACAAGCGTTGGCGATTTGAAAAGGGCGCTTTAGATAGATACAACGAGGACGGTGATTTCCAAGCAAGGCAGTTAACAGATACTGCTTATGCTTCTCGCTTGGCGCTTGAATATCTCAAGTTTGTATGTCCCAAGGATTCTGTTTGGGCGATTCCGGGGCGACTGACATCTATGCTTAGGCGCCAATGGGGTTTGAATGATATTATCGGCAGGGAATTGCCTGACGGCACTTTTGAAAAGAGTCGCGACCATCATGGACATCACGCTATAGATGCACTTGTCGTTGCAACGACAGATAGATCTCTATTGCAAAAAATGTCCAAAGCGACACAAGTTAATTGGGAACATCAGGAACGTGTCCTATCGCATATAGAACCGCCCTTCTTCGACATTTTCGATCAAGCCAGCGAAAGACTTTCCCGTTTAGTTGTTTCCCATAGGAAAGATCATGGGTTAGGTGGGGCCTTGCACAATGATACAGCCTATGGAATTATAGGCGAATACAAGGATGGCGTAGTTTCTACGGTAAAGCACAAGGTTCCGATAACCGCTATCACGGGTTCCAATATTAACCAAATCCAAAACGACTTTATCCGGAACAGCATTCAAAATTTGATTGCCGAATCGTCTTCTAAATCTTCTTTAGAAAACGCCATCAACGAGTACTCTAACAAAACTGGTATTCGTAGGGTAACTCTTGTAGAAAAGCTTTCTGTCGTGCCCATAAAAAATAAAAAGGGCCAAATATATAAGGCTTTCAAACCCGATGGTAATTACTGCTATGATATTTGGGCTAACGGAGATAAGTGGGACGGTAAAATTGTCAGTAGGTTTGAGGCCAACAATAATGGCGCGAAGAAACATGATAATCTGCTAATGAGAATTTTTGTAGGGGACACTCTTTGCTGTGAAATAGAGAATAAGAAAAAGCTGTACCATATCCTTGGGATAACCGATGGAAAAATCACGATGGTTGAACATTTTGAAGCCGGAAACTTAAGAGAACGAGACCGTGATAAGAAAGATTATCTCAAATATGTCTTTAAAACACCAAATACATTAAAGCCTCTAAAAGCCCGAATCGTTCATGTAGATGAATGTGGCTTTGTGTACGACCCTGGATTTAAGGAAAAATGATTGGCAGAATTCTAGAAATAGGAACTCCAGGAAAGTTTTTAAAACTTTTTCGTGGGTTCTGCATTATACCTTAGCCAGTGGGGCGGTGCGACAACCCAATATAGAAACTTAGGAAAAGAGGTTTCGCCAGAACATGTTCGGCAAGTCCGCACGGTGGGCCGAAAATATAGAAACTTAGGAAATGAGGTTTCGCCAGAACCAGCGTCTTGAGCGTGCGGTCAACGGCCTTAATATAGAAACTTAGGAAAAGAGGCTTCGCCAGAACCCGTGTGTTCGCCTGCAAGGGCCGTGGCAAAATATAGAAACTTAGGAAAAGAGGTTTCGCCAGAACTCCAGCGTGTTCTTCCTCGGCGGGGGTTCTAATATAGAAACTTAGGAAATGAGGTTTCGCCAGAACGAAGTCTTGCCATTTGTCATATTCGGCTGCAATATAGAAACTTAGGAAATGAGGTTTCGCCAGAACCCTACTTCTCAAGGTCGTATGACTGTCAAGAATATAGAAACTTAGGAAATGAGGTTTCGCCAGAACAGGTATTCCATCACCTTGATGGTTTCAAGCAATATAGAAACTTAGGAAATGAGGTTTCGCCAGAACGACAATCCGTTCCAATCGCAGCGTGCTATTAATATAGAAACTTAGGAAATGAGGTTTCGCCAGAACGTTGTACATTACGCCACGTATGCTATGCCGAATATAGAAACTTAGGAAATAAAGTTTATTTATATGCGACGAAATTGTCGGCTATTGTAAAATTTCATTACGCCCCTTGCCAGCTTTTTGAATGTTAGGTACATTCATGCCCGACGCGATTCTCTGTTGAATGGAGAACCGCGTCTTTTTTATTCTGAGATTTCAGGATAATAGGACGCCTCTAACATCAATCAGTCGCAAATTGCGGCTAATGGAGGCTGAAAATCCTGATTATGAAAGAAAAAATTGACAAGTTTGAAGGCGAACAGATTCCTGATTTCGTTTTAGGGATGCTCAAGTACATGTTTCCGAAATGCGTCAAGGTTTACGATACTCCGACCAAGAAGCGTCATGATAAGGATGAAGAGTCGGTTGAGCTTGAAAGCTCCGATTGGTACAAGAAGATGTCTGCGGAGATGACTCCGGGCAAGGCAATTCGTGCCGATCGTGGACTCCGCGGCTGGACACAGAATGTCCTCGCGCAAAAGCTCGGTATCTCTATTCAGAATCTATCGGCGATGGAACATGACCGCCGCCCAGTATCTAAGAAAATGGCTGCGAAGCTGTCTCTGGTTTTCGGAGTCCCGCCCGAAACGTATTTCAAATTTTGATTTAATGAGGTTTATTATTCCTTAATGCATCTGACGGGGACGTATTCGCCGTTTTCGCGGGGGTCGACTTTTTCGTAATGAGCGAAGAAGTCGCTGTTCATTGCGTATTCGCCTTCTTCGACCCAGAACAGGTTGTAGCCAGATAGAGTCATGTCCATGCCGTAGGGGTCTACGCCGCCGTTTTTTCTGAGCGACAGGCCGAATTCATCGGTGACGACTCTGGTGTTGCCTTGAATGTGGGTGCCTATCGCGTACAGCTTGGGGTAGTATTTATCCGCTTCGGAGTAAGACATTTCTGTGATGTGGTTCCAGTCTTCTTTGGTGGGTAAGCGCCAGCCGGTGGGGCAAACTTTCTTGATTACGTTGACGGTGTAGAATCGGCTGGCTCCGTCGCAATAGGCGTTTTCGCTGGGGTCGTGCTTTTTGTGTTCTGCGACCTTGGCGCATTTGCTCTGGTTCACGAAAAGAGGATCGTCTTTGTCGTAGTAGTCGATGTCTTGCGCAAGCCAGGTTTTGCCTTCGTACACGGTTGTCTTGTACACATGCCCGTCGCGAGGGTCTTCGAAGGTGCCGTATTCAAAGTCCGGGTTCAAGAAATATTCTGCGGGTAACGATGCCGTGTTCGATATGGCGCGCCAGAAACTGTCGAGGCAGATGTAGGTCATGTCGTTGTTGTCGTTTCCCCTGACGACGACTCGGTCTCCGTTGTTGGTGCAAATCACGCCGTTCTTTTCTTTGCCGAGCATTTCGAGCGTGACCCACGAACCTTCCTCGCATACAAAATGGTCTTTGTCCAAGGTAATCATGGTGTCGCCGACGCTTGCGTTGCAGTAGGGCATGCCGGCGCACTTTCGCCAGATGTTGCGCATGATGGCCAAGGGGTTGTTGATTTCGCTCATGCTGATGGCGCAGCCCAGGGGCATAAACAACATTGGGTAACCGTCCAAGGCGGCGTATGGGACTTGGTTGATGCAGTAGTTGTCCGCTTCTAGCGTGCCGTCGGCAAAGTCGTCGACCAAATCTTGATTCAGCGTGTTCTCGCTTTTGTTTCCGTAAAGGAAGAATAGCGTGTATTCCAGTTGATATTCCGCGATGTAGGGGTTCTCCTGGAATAGGGTGTCTAGGCCGAGTTCGCGCTGGAGTTCTTCGATGGCGATGTCTCTTGCGGAGTCGTTGCTTAAGCCTTGCTGTACGAGGACCTCGACTCGTTTCTGGATAAAGGCGTCGACCACGCCGAAGGTTTCGCTTTCTACGGGGGCGGTGGGCCTACAGCCTCTTTCTTGCGGAAAACTGATTCCGCCTGCTGGGCCGGAACCTGATTGCGTGGCGCTTGAAGATGATGTGGTTGACGCGGCGGCGCTTGAAGAAGACTGTGTGCCTGTAACTGTGCCGCTTGACAGCGGAGCGTCCGAAGCGGTGTCGCTAGATTGTGTCTCGGCTGCGGAGCTCGACGACAAGGCGCTTTTGCCGGACGATGGCGATTCCTTGTCTGGAGTTGCGTTGCTTTCGCTGGAATATGAGATTTCGGATGATGAAATCTCCGAAACCAGTGGTTCGGTTTCGGGCGAGTTGGCGTTACTGCCGGAATCGTTTCCGCAGGCGCACAGAAAGAATGAAACTAATCCCCAAAAAATTTTCTTCTTCATAGTGTATAAAATAACTTTAAATTGCGGGAATGGCTTGGATTTTCTTTGATTTTATATACGCAAAATATGCGTAAAATAAAAATTGCGCGAACAGCCTTCGCCTGCTTGGTTATGAAGATTCTTATTCAAATGTCGGGCGTTTTTCGTTTCTGGAGGTCTGTTTTTCGGTTTTGGGGAATTTCTAACCCATTGATTTTGATAGAATTATAAACTTTTTGTTAAAAATAACGCAAAATATGCGTTGAAAATGTTCTTTTTTGAACGAAATGTTTTAAGGCTCTTGACCGGTGTCTTCGTAGAACCTATCTTTGCCTGCGAAAGAAAAACAATCCGAAAAGGTAAAACATGTACTACGAAAGCATCAAAGTTTTGGACTGCACCATCCGCGATGGTGGCTTGGTCAACAAGCACGACTTCTCTCTCGAATTTGTGCGTCGCCTTTACACCCTCCTGTCTGCCGCCGGTGTGGACTATATGGAAATGGGCTACAAGAACTCTCCGGATCTCTTTGACCCCAAGGAATACGGTCCGTGGAAGTTCTGCGATGACGATCTGCTCTGGAAGGTGAAAGACGGTATCGATTCCAAGATCAAGATGGCTGTGATGGCTGATGTGGGCCGCGTGAACATGGATGCCGTGAAGCCCGCTAGCGAAAGCCCGTACCAGATGTTCCGCGTGGCTAGCTACGTGAAGAACATCGACAAGGGTATCGAAATGGTGAACGCCTTCCACGAAATGGGTTACGAAACCACCCTCAATATCATGGCTGTGAGCCGTGACCGTGGTCCGGAACTGGACGAAGCCCTGCACCAGGTGAACGAAGAGTGCAAGGCCGACGTGCTTTACCTCGTGGACAGCTTCGGCGCCTTCTACCAGGAAGACATCGATAAGGAAATTACCCGCTACCGCGGTATCGTGAAGGGCAAGAAGTTCGGCTTCCATGGTCACAACAACCAGCAGCTCGCCTTCTCCAACACGATTCAGGCTATCATCGACCACGTGGATTACCTCGATGGTTCCGTGTCCGGTATGGGCCGTGGCGCCGGTAACTGCACCACCGAACTGTTGCTCGGTTTCTTGAAGAACCCGAAGTACGACCTGCGTCCGGTACTCGATGCCTACCAGGAACTGTTCTTGCCGCTCAAGGAAAAGTACGAATGGGGTTACATCATTCCGCAGATGATTACGGGTATGCTGAACCGCCACCCGCAAGACGCCATCGCCGTCCGCAAGACCGAAGACCGCGACAATTACACGAAATTCTATAACCACATGATGAACGATTAGGAGGCGAATCCAGCACGAAAGTGCTCGCACTTTCGTATTGGTGAGCCGACGAATCGTGGACTTGAGCCCGTAGGGCGAAAGGCCAACGACTAATAAGCCTAGCATTGCGATAAGCTATCCAGGTCTTAGGGCGGAGCCCTAGGAGAAGGGGTAGTGGAAAACGCAGCAGGGCTGCGATTGTAACGAGGGGGATTCTTCCCCCTTTGTTTTTTTACTAGCTTATACATGTGCGTTACTTATTCCTGCTGATTGCATTTGTGTTTGGGTGGTCTGCCTCGTTTGCGGCAGACGCCGTAGACTCGCTTGCGTCAGAGAATAAGTTGTCCGAAATCAGTACGGTCCCTTTGCCGGGGCAGACCGCCTACATGGAACAGGGGCTTTCGTTCGGTATGGGTTTCGGTGTTTACGACCCGCTGGACGAGTGCGACTGCATGGGTGCCTGGCAGGTGCAGCTGGAGTATTTCTATTCCGACTGGATTAGCGGCGGTGCCGATGTCCGCTTTTTCGGGGGCGACCTGGACCGCGATGCGATGATCATGTACCAGCGCTACCGCTTGAATGTGCGCCTCCATAAGGCTTCCGATGATTTCGACCTGTACGTGGAGCCGTTCCTGGGCCTTGAAAACACGAGTATTTCGGCCTTCAGAAAGCAGGTGCGCGGCAAAAAGACCCCGTCGAAACAGCAACATTATTGGTGGGACGACGATGACGAGGGTACTGTCGAGGCGGATTCCCTTGAAGAAAGGGAAAATGACGACTGCCAGAAGCTTTTCACCTTGGACGGTTTTTCGATTGGCCTTGGCCTTGGCGGCGGCTATAACCTGACCCGGTATTTCTCGGTGACCGCCGGTACCCATGTGGAATACAACTTTTCGAAGGCCTTTTTGCTGAATATCGTGCCGGGGGTGGCCTTCAACCTCCGCGAAGTGTGGCCGTGGGCCAAGCGTACGCTCCGTTCGACCTGGGTTTCCTTCGAAATCGGGGCTCTAAAGACGTTCAATAACGACATTGACGGCTGGTCGAACGTCTTTTTCCTGGGAATCCAGTTCGGGGCGTAGGGTAGACCTGCCTCCGAGGATTGACGTCTAAATCCCGTTTTTCTATATTTGCTGCACCGATTTTTATCGGAACCCTCCCGGGGCCAATGTCGGTTTCCCGGGCGATAGACCAAAGGGACTCATTATATGAGACAATACGAAACGATGGTGATCATCGACGCTATGATCTCTGACGACGCTATCAAGGCCGAAATCGAGACTATCGCCGCCAACATCACCAAAGGCAACGGCGAAATCCTCCGCCGCGACGATTGGGGCAAGCGCAAGCTCGCTTACACCATCAAGAAGCGCCAGCATGGCTTTTATGTGATCTTCTACTACAAGGCTGAAGCCGCTACGGTCGCCTCTGTGGAAGCCGCTCTTAAGCTGAACGAAAACGTTCTCCGCTGGATGACTCTCGCTGATTATCCGATGAGCGAAATTGTTTATGACCAAACTCAGACCCAGTCCACCGAAGATATCATCCCGGTTGACGCAGAAGAAGGGGAGGCTGAATAATGGCTTTTGAAGATAAGAAGCAGGCAACCCGTATCCGCCGCAAGAAGACTTGCTGGTTCACGGAAAACAACATCAAGTTCATTGACTATAAGGACGAAAAGACTCTTCGTCGCTTTATCTCTGAACGTGGTAAGATCATTCCTCGCCGCATTTCTGGCACCTCCGCCAAGTATCAGCGTATGCTGAACGAAGCTATCAAGCGTGCCCGTCAGATGGCTATTCTCCCGTTCGTTTCGGACAGCTTGCGCTAATAAGGAGGAACTAGACTATGGAAATTATTCTTAAGGCTAATGTCCCCCATTTGGGCAAGATGCTTGACGTCGTGAAGGTTAAGGACGGCTATGCTCGTAACTACCTCTTCCCGCGCAAGCTCGCTGTTCGCGCTACTAAGGAAGCCAAGCTTGAAATCGAAAACAACCGCGCTGCCGTTGAAGCTCAGTTCCAGAAGGAACTCGCTGCCGCTGGCGATGTGGCTGCCAAGCTTTCTCAGGTTTCTGTCAACCTCGAACGCCGCGTTGTGGAAGGCGAACGTCTGTACGGTTCTGTGACCGCTTCTGACATCGCTGACGCCATCACCAAGCAGGGCGTTAAGGTTACCCGTGCTCAGGTTGCTCTCGAAGAACCGATCAAGCAGCTCGGTGTTTACACCGTGACGATCAAGGTCTTCAGCGACGTTGAAGCTCAGGTCAAGGTTTGGGTGGTTGCAGAGAAGGCATAAGTCTTTTCTAAATCACTAGAAATCTTAAAAGCCGCTCCTTCGGGGGCGGTTCTTTTTTTTGCAAGCGCCGATCAAGCGCCGTCGGGCGTCTTGCGTTTATAACAAAAAATGCGGACAAATGAATGTCCGCACGCGATTGAAATTCTGGTGGAAAATTACTTGTTGATGAACTGGGGGATGCCCTTGTACTTTTCCATGTTCTTCATGATGCTGGCCATTTCCCAATCCTTCTCCTTGAAGCGGCGGCGGAGCAGGGCTACGAACACTTCCATGAGCATCAGGCAGTCGTAAACGGCGCGGTGCATCTTGTCGGATTCGATCTTCATGCTGATTTCGTCGCGGCGCTGGAACATGTTGGCCAAGATGCCGAGCTTGTGGGAACTGGCTTCGGGAAGAATCGCCTTGGAAATGGCGAGGGAGTCGATGACCGGGTTGCCGGGCACGAGCTGCGGGTTGTTCTGATAGGCCACGCGCAAGAAGCTTGCGTCGAAGTTTGCGTTGTGGGCGATGAGAATGGAGCTCTGTCCGCAGAATTCCGTGAACTTCTTGATGGCATCGCCGACGGCGGGGGCGTCTTGCACGTCGCTGTCGTAAATGTGGTTCACGGCGGAGGCTTCGGCCGGAATCATCATGTTCGGCTTCACGAAGGTTTCGAGTTCGCCGAGCAGCTTGGGCACGACTTTGCCGTTCTTGGTTTCTACGGTGAACTTGACGGCACCGATTTCAATGATTTCATCTTTCTGGTTGTTAAGACCTGTAGTTTCAAGGTCGAAGGCGACAAATTTAGGCGGCATTAAAATCACGATTCATTCCTTAGTTAATGAGTTATCACCTTGGTATATTTGCAATCACAAAGATAATTTAATTTCGATGTCAATACGTGTCAGCGGCAGGGGTAGAACAAATTTATCCCATGTTTTTAGCGTGATGTGCGCGCCGTACCTGGCGCTGATTTGCCATAGGGGAGTGCCGCTTGTTTTGGAGAGCCAGAGCGAGCCTTTTTTGACTACGCCTGCCGGTCCGCGAGGGCCGTCGAGAGCCATGCCTACAAAGCGGCCTTCGCGGAGCGGTGTAAGCAGGTGGCGCACGTTGGTGGCGCCGTGGGTGCTCGACCCGCGTGTGACACTGTAACCGAGATTTTCTACGATGGTCGCGAAAAGGTCGCCGTCGTTCGACTGCGAAACGAGCGTGTGCACGCCCCAGTTTTTAAAGGCGGCGGCACTCGCGAGTAGATCTTGATGCCATACCCCAAGGATTCCCGGTGCGAATGATTCGGGCGTTTTGAGCCTGATGCGCAGGCTTTTGATCCAGAGGGTTACAAGAAATGCCTTGAACCTGACCTTGAACGGCGGTTTAGTCATGCGTAAAAGATAAAAAAATGCAAAAAATGCCCGGTTTGCCCTTGAAAAAGGGAATAAATTTACCTATATTGCGTTTCACTTTGGCGACGTACCCAAGTTGGTAAGGGGCGGCTCTGCAAAAGCCTTATTCATCAGTTCGAGTCTGATCGTTGCCTCTCAAAACTCCTTCTCACCCCGAGAAGGAGTTTTTTGATTTTGTTTGTAATCGCTGTAGAATTGAGCGGTATTCGTGAGCAACAAAGCCCCAGGCGTTAAGCTGGGGTGGTTGCGAGAGTGAGGCAAAGTCACATTTTAATGAAAGTGATAGAGCCGAGCGGTCTTACCGTGAGCAACAAAGCCCCAGGCGTTAAGCTGGGGCGGTGCGAGAGTGAGGCGATGTCACGTTTAATGAATGTTATAGAGCCGAACGGTCTATAGGATTCTTTCTCGGTCTTCCACGGCCGCGCTTTACGGGAGTGCCGTCAGGCATGGTCGTTGCTTCCGGGTGCTTGGCCCTAAAGAAGTCCTGGATCTTCTTGGCGCGTTCTTCGGCCTTTTGCTTGGCGAGGTCCGCAGCCGACACGATTACGGCCTTGGGCTTGTCGCCGCCCTTGAACCCGAACGATGCCTTGAGTACGCGGCCCGAGGCGGGCTTCGGGGCTTCTGAAATCATGGACTTGGGGGCGCTGTTCAAGGTCGCCTCTTTAAGCTTGTAGCTCGAAAAACTCGGGCTTTCTTGCGTGAAGGCGGTGTTCAGCATTTTCTGCTTTTCGGCCGAAAGTTCGCCGAACGCGGGAATTCCCGGGATGGCTGCCTTGGGCTTGAAATACAGGTCGCCCTGCTTGGGAATCGAACCGAAGATCTCGTTCGCGATGCTCTGGGCTTCTTGGTATTCCTTTTGCTGCTTCTGGGCGAGGCGGTCTTTCTTGGAGGGTCTGGCAGCCCCGTTCTTGCGCTTTCCGCTAAAATCCCTCTTTTTCTCGGAATTCTGGATGATTTCTTCGTCAGTGAGGCCGCGGAGTTCCGGCGGAACTTCGATGATTTGAAGCGCGATATTAGACAAATTCTGATCCATAAAACCCGATTTTTAGCCCTTTGCGGGCTTGTCAAGAGTGAAAAAAGCCAATTTATTGTAAAAAATGCGACCCAAATTTAAAAAAAATTGAAAAAAATGCTTGTCAAGACCTAGAAAAAAAATTTTTTTTGGACTATTTTTGTTATACATGCTTCGGTTTACTCAAGAAATATTACTTGCTCTCCGTGCTATCTCTAATGAAGAGGAAGCACATGAAATGTCTAAGAAGGCTCGAGAACAGTTCGATTTCCTTGGAATTCGCCTTGTTCCCCGCCGTGAGGTGACCTACCCCATATTCGACAAGTATCCTCCGAAAGATGGTGACGAATTGGTGGCTAGGGTTGAGGACATGTGGGCGCAGCCGTATCGTGAAATCCAGTATGCGGCTTGTGACTACCTGTTCCGCCACAGAGTTCTGCTCGGTGGACAGCACCTTGCCTTCCTTAAAAAGTTAATCAAGACCCGTGCCTGGCGCGATACCGTCGATACGCTCGCCGCTTGCGTCCTGGGTGACTTGGCACTCCGCCTCCCGGCGCTCCGTTCCAAGATCGCTTCCTGGATCCGCGACCCGAACGTGTGGGTGCGTCGCAGTGCGATCATTTTCCAGATTCAGTACAAGGATCGTACCGACTGGCCGCTGCTCAGACAGTTCTGCCTGACTTGCGCCAAGGACGACGATTACTATATCAGGAACGGTATCGGTCGTGCCCTTTCGGAATACGCCCGAATCAACCCGACCGAGGTCCGTCGTTTCGTGCAAGATAACACCTTTGCCGAACAGACCGCCCAGGAAATCCTCCGCCTGATCTAAACGAAAAAAGAAACAACTTTTAAGCAGCCTTCCTGTAAATCTTACGGGAAGGTTTTTTTTATGCAATTTCTTTCGTTGCCTGTTTGAGGATTTTTGTCGAAAAACTAAATTTACGCCATGCGTTACGGTGACATTTCATTTTTCCAGAGCGGCGTGGCCGTTCCCCTCTTTAGCCTTTACAGCAAGCAGAGCATCGGTATCGGTGAATTCTTGGACCTGATTCCGTTTGCCCGTTGGACCGCTTTTTGTGATTTCAATATTATTCAGCTTTTGCCGGTGAACGACACGGGTGCCGAGTCGAGCCCCTACAGTGCTCGCAGCGCTTTTGCCTTGAACCCGGTGTTCATCAACGTGCAGTCTGTTGAAGGTTCTTCGGAATACGAAGACGAAATCCAGGCGGGCAAGGCCGATTTTGAAAAGTACGGCAAGATCGACTACTACAATATCTCGACTTGGAAGCGCTTGATTCTGCGCAAGATTTTTGACAACCGTTACGACGACCTGAAAAAAGACAAGGTGTTGCAGCGCTGGATCGACGACAATACTTGGGCAAAACCGTATTGCGTGTACTGCACCCTCAAGGCCCAGAACGATGAAAGAAGTTGGAAGGACTGGAAGAATTACCGCGATCCGACCGAAAAAGATATCGAGGCCCTCTGGAAAAAATTCCTGAAGGACAATCTGTTCCAGGCCTGGATGCAGTTCGAAGCCGAAAAGCAGTTCAGCGCTGCCGTAGCCGAAGTTTCTAAAATGGGTGTCCGCATCAAGGGTGACATTCCTATTCTGATTAACGAAGACAGTGCCGATGTGTGGGCCGACCGCAAGTACTTCTCGCTGGATGACCGCGCGGGCGCTCCTCCTGACATGTTCAGCTACACCGGCCAGAACTGGGGCTTCCCGACATACCGTTGGGACGTGATCGAAAAGGACAACTTTGTATGGTGGCGCCGTCGCCTGGCTCAGGCAAGCAAGTTCTACCACGCTTACCGCATTGACCACGTGCTTGGATTCTTCCGCATTTGGTCGATTCCGCAGCAAGAAGTCACGGGCATTCTGGGTTACTTTAATCCGTGCGTGCCGCTCACATACGACAAACTCGCTGCTGCAGGCTTTATGCGCGAAACGCTTGAATACCTGCGCCGTCCGAATTACGGCTTTGATCAGTTGCGCGAATTCCTGGGTGGCGATGCCGACCGTCTCGCTCCGGTTTGCTTTACCCAGCTCGAAGGTCATCCGGACCGCCTGATCCTCAAGCCGGAATACAGTTCCGAAAAGGCTATCCTTGGCATGAACGAACCGCAAGAGGTCAAGGACAAACTGCTCAAGGTTTACTGGAACCGCGTGTTTGTGCCCTCGGGCGACGAAAACAATTTCTACCCGTATTGGTACTGGTACAACGCACCGGTGCTCTTTACCTTGCCGGATTACGAACAGGAAAAGCTGCGTAACCTGATCAAGGAAAACGAGAATTCCCAGAATGGTTTGTGGGATGCCAATGCCACCAAGCTTTTGACAGTGCTTTCGCAGGAAACCGATATGCTGGTCTGCGCCGAAGACTTGGGTGCCGTGCCGCCTTGCGTGCCTGCCGTGCTCAAAAAGCTCAACATCCTGTCGCTGCGCATTGAACGCTGGGCCCGTAATTGGAATGCTCCGTATTCGCCGTACTACGAAATGGACGAATACCCGCGCCTGTCTGTGTGCGCCACGAGCTGCCACGATACCTCTAGCCTGCGTGGACTTTGGAAAGAACCCGACTTTGACCGCAACCTTTACTGGTCGCATGCACACTTGCCGGGCAACGCCCCTGAAGAAGTGACGCCGTCGGTGGCCCGTGCGATTTTGAGCCACGTGTTTACGGCGAACAGCTTATTCTGCATTTTGCCGGTGCAAGACTACTTCGCCCTTTCGGCAAGCCTTTCCAAGTGCGCGCCCGAAGAAGAACGCGTGAACGTGCCGGGTACGGTGGGTGGCAAGAACTGGTGCTACCGCATGCCGTGTTCTGTGGAAGAACTGATGGATTACTCGTCGCTTGCCTCTGAAATCCGCATGCTCGTGGATGTGCGCAAGCGCCGCCCGATGTGGAATATTTAGGATGTTCGCTCCTGCTTGGGTTAAAGACGCTATTTTCTATCAAATTTTTCCGGACCGGTTTTGCCGTTCGGGGCGTTACCATGCAGTAGGCAAGTTCGTGGAGTGGGGGAGTAAACCCACTCGCGAAAACATGTTTGGCGGAAACCTGGCGGGTATCGAAGACAAGCTTGAATACATTGCGGGCCTGGGTGTCAACGCAATTTACCTGTGCCCGATTTTCAAGAGCAATTCGAATCATCGTTACCACACGGTAGACTACTTCGAGATTGACCCGGTGCTCGGCACGCTCGAAGATTTTGACCGCCTTGTCAAGAAGGCGCACAAGCTAAAGCTGCGCGTGATTCTGGATGGCGTGTTCAACCATTGCTCCCGTGGATTCTTTCAGTTCAATAGCCTCATGGAATTGGGCGAGCATTCGCCGTATGTGGACTGGTTCCATGTGAAGGGCTGGCCGCTGAACGCCTATACCGACAAGCCCAATTACGAATGCTGGTGGAACTTTCCGGCGCTCCCGAAATTCAATACGGACTGCCCCGATGTGCGCGAATACCTTTTCTCGGTAGGCGAGTACTGGATGAAGCGCGGCATTGACGGCTGGCGCCTCGATGTTCCGAATGAAATTGACGACGATAGCTTTTGGCAGGAATTCCGCCGCCGCGTGAAGGCGGTGAATCCGGATGCCTACATTGTGGGCGAAATCTGGGACGACCCGATTCGCTGGCTGAAAGGCGACCAGTTCGACGGCGTGATGAATTACATGTTCCGCAAGGCGGCGATGCAGTTCCTGTTCGACGAGAATCCGATTTCGATCAAGGAATTCGGCGAACGCATGAGTCGCGCATTCCCCGAAGGCCGTGGCGACATTCCCATGAACCTGCTCGGAAGCCATGATACCACGCGCTTGATGTCGCAGCCCTGCGCAAGCCTTGAACGGATCAAGCTCGCGTATGCGATTCTGTTCTTCTTGCCGGGGGCGCCGTGCATTTATTACGGCGAAGAGCTTTCGATGAAGGGCGGTAAGGATCCTGACAACCGCCGTAGCGTACCGTGGAGCAAACTGGCCGAGATGCAGGCCAAGCCGCTGTACGAATTTATCAAGCAGATGATTGCTCTCCGCAACAAGAATGTGGTGCTTCGCGACGGAACGCTTGAAATCCGCTCCGCCGACAATGGATTTGCTATCGAGCGTACCCTCGGTAAGAAAACGATGACGCTCGTTGTGCTGCAAGACGGCTCTGATTTTAAATTCAACATAGTATAAAACCGCTATAGTTGCCACACGGATTGGAAAAAGCTAACGCTTTTTTAAAAGGTGTAGGTTTTCTATCACACTGATTGCACTAATGTGTTAAATAAACAGATTTTGCGTTAGCAAAATCGAATCCGTGTGGTTCTTTTAAAGAAAAACTCTTCTTTTCGGCTGAAAAAGGAGATTCCGGCTCAAGGCCAGGAAGACATGATTGCATAACTTTTTCTATCTTGGTGCGCCTTGACGCACAAGATAGGGCGGCTCGGCCATGTCAAATCCATAAATGGCTTTGCCGCGTCGCTCGCCTTTTTCTATCTTTGCGCGCAAAACTTAGTGAATAATGCCTTATAGGGATTACAAATGAATAAGAAAAAATTCGGCATGCGAGAACTGATTATTCTCCTCGTCATTGTTTTGTCGGCCTACACGGTATGGCCTTCTATCCAGGTTCACACCAAGAAGGGCGAAGAAAAGCAGACCTTCCTCAAGGAAAATCCGAAGATTGGCTCCAAGTCCATCAACTTCGGTTTGGACCTTGCTGGCGGTACGGCCATTACGCTCGAAATCGACAAGTCGAACGTCAAGGGCGACGATATCAAGGACATTCAGGAACAGTCCCTCGAAATCATCCGTAACCGCGTTGACCAGTACGGTCTTTCTGAACCGCAGATTTCCCCGTCCGGCGACGACCGAATCGTGGTTGAACTGGCAGGCGTGGATGACTCCACTGCAAAGGCTCTCGTGGGTTCGACCGCTAAGCTCGAATTCAAGATCCTGGCCGAAGCTGAAAAGTTTACCCAGGTTGTTGGCCTGATTGACCAGTACCTGACCCGTCAGACGACCGACATCGTGGCTGACTCCGCCGCAACGGATTCTACCGCCAAGGATTCTACGGTCGCTAAGGTTGATTCCGCCAAGGATACGCTTCCTAAGGAAGCTACCAAGGCCCTTTCCGATGACGAATTGCTCGGTAAGGCTCCGGCCGCTGAAGTCGCTGCTACCGATTCCGCCAAGGATTCTGCCGCAGTCGAGGCTCAACCGGCATCTGAGGTCGGCGTTGCCCTTTCCGCTTACTACCTGAGCTTTGGTAACGGTGGCTTTATCGCCGAAGAAAATGTCGAAAAGGTCAAGAAGCTCCTCGCCACCGAAGGCGTGCAGAAGCTGATTCCGCGCGATGTTGCTTTCGCTTTCGGCAGCGGTCTCGAACCGGTGCAGCGTGATTCCAAGATCAAGGCCAAGCGCCTTTACCTCCTCAAGCGCCGTGCTGAAATGGCCGGTGACGATGTGGTTGATGCCCGTCCGTACCGCGTGTCTGACGGTGTGAGCGCCGGTGAAGTGGCTGTGAGCCTCAAGTTCGGTGGCATTGGTCCCAAGAAGTTCTCTGCCGTGACTGCCGCTAACATCGGCAAGCAGATGGCTATCGTGCTCGACAACCAGGTGATTTCTGCTCCGGTGATCCGCGACCGTATCCCGAACGGCGAAGCCCAGATTACGGGTCTCGACGACATGGCTGAAGCTAACCGCCTCTCCGTGGTGCTCCGCGCTGGTGCCCTGAAGGCCCCGATGAAGATTATTGAAAGCCGCAGCGTGGGTGCAACCCTCGGTGAAGAAAACATTGTGCAGGGCTTCGGTTCCGGTGCTATCGGTCTTATCCTCTGCTTGGTGTTCATGGTTGCTTACTACCGCCTCGGTGGTTTGATTGCAAGCTTCGGTATGGTGATCAACACCTTGGTGACCGCCGCCGTGATGTCTGTGTTTAACGCTACGTTGACCTTGCCGGGTATCGCAGGCTTCATCCTCGTGGTCGGTATGTCTCTCGACGCCAACGTGATTATTTACGAACGTATCCGTGAAGAACTCAAGAACGGCCTGACTGCCCGCGCCGCTGTGGCCAAGGGTTACGAACGCGCCTTCGGTGCCATCTTGGACTCCAACTTGACCACCGTGCTTACCGGCCTTATCCTTTATAAGATTGGTACGGGTTCTGTGAAGGGTTTCGGTCTTACTCTTACGATCGGTATCTTGACCTCCTTGTTCTGCGCTATCACGGTGACCCGCTCCATCTTGGATTGGAAGCTTGCCAAGCGCGACGCAACGACCCTTTCTATCGGTGGCGGCTTCAAGGCTATCAATGAAGCTAACCTCCAGATCATTCCGAACCGCCGTCGTTTCGGTCTCATTTCCATGATCCTGATTGTGGCCTCTATCGCCTTCATCGCCATCAAGGGCTTTGACTTCAGCATCGACTTCACTGGTGGTCAGGTTTATACCGTGCAGTACCAGGATAACGACAAACATGAAAAGGATTTGAGCAAGGCTCTCTCTGCAGCCGGCATCTCTGGCACGAAGGTCCGTACCCTCGGTGGTACTTCTGCTAACTCTTACCAGATTAGCATGCGTGCCTCTGACGACGCCCAGTTCGAAGTCAAGATGGCTCAGGCCTTCGAAAAGGCCGGTCAGAAGTGCGAAATCGTCGCTAAGGACAATGTGGGTCCGACCATCGGTAAGGAACTCCGCTTCAACGCAATCCTTTCTGTGATCCTCGCATGGCTCGGCATTCTGATTTACGTGTGGTTCCGCTTCGGTAAGTTCGGTCTCGGCTTCGGTGTCGCTGCCGTGCTCGGCCTGGTGCACGATACCGTGATTACGCTCGGCTTCATCTCTGCCTTCGGTCTTTCCTTCGACGGCGCCTTGATTGCCTCGCTCCTCACCATGATCGGTTACTCTGTGAACGACACCATCGTGAACTTCGACCGTATTCGTGAAAACACTGCCGTGTATGGTTCCAGCAACTTTGCCGAAACCATCAACAAGTCTATGAACCAGTGCTTCAGCCGTACCATGGTGACCTCTCTCACGACCTTGTTCGTGTGCGTGATCCTCGCTGTGATGGGTGGTTCTTCCATCCGCGACTTCGGCTTGGTCCAGTGCTTCGGTATCCTTATCGGTACCTACTCTTCTGTGTGCATCTGCTCTCCGATCGTTCTGTGGTGGAGCAAGCGCTTCAAGAAGGGTGTGTAATTTAGCGCTAAACTCAAAAAAAGCTTTAAAAAACCTCGGTTTTGCCGAGGTTTTTTCTATATTAGACCCCGTTCGATAAAGGGGGCTCCTATGCTCAAGAAGTACTACAAGATCGAATCGGGTCGCCTCGCTAGTGCCCCGAACGAAGACAGCGCCGACATCGTGATGATGGGTTCCTTGAGCCAAGAGCAACGTAGCGTGCTCGTTAAAGAGTATGAGATTACTGAACATACCATAGCCTCTGCATTCGACTCGGACGAACTTTCCCGTATCGAATACGACGACGACTTTACGACCATCGTGTTTAAGAAGCCGAAGAACTATTCCGCCAGCGACAACTTCCAGTTCCGCGTGGAATCTTTCGGTATCTTCATCTTCAAGGACTGGGTGCTTTTGCTGACTGACTCCGACATTCCGGTGATGGATGAAAAGCGCTTCTCGAAGATTGACAGCTTGAATACCTTTGTGCTTCGCGTGTTGAGCTACGCTATTTTCCACTTTAACGAACACTTGAAGATTATCAACCGCATTAACGACGAGTTGGAACAGAAGCTGCGTACGGCCATGGAAAACAAGTACCTGCTTTCGATGTTCAGCTTGAACAAGGGCTTGATTTACTACGTGAGCGCCTTGAACAGCAACGACACGCTCCTGAAAAAGTTGCAGATCGGCCGCAGCCTGAACTGGAACGAAAACGAACGGGAACTGCTGGACGATATCGTGATTGAAAACCGTCAGAGCCTGCAGCAAGCTGAAATCTACGCCAACATTTTGACGTCCATGATGGATGCCCGCGCAAGCGTCATCAGCAACAACGTGAATACGCTGATGAAGAATTTGACCATCGTGACGATTTCTATTTCGCTCCCGACGTTCTTCGCTAGCTTGTTCGGTATGAACGTGAAGCTGCCCTTCGGTATGAATGGCGATGCGACGGTCGGTTCGCCCATGGCCTTCTGGTTGATTATTGCGGTGTGTATTCTCTCGGTGCTTGCGTTCCTCGCCTTCTGGATGCGCCGCAAGTAAAAAGCTTGATATTCTGCACATTTGTTCACTGAAAATTAGACGGCTAGGCCGTCTTTTTCTATATTGCGCGGCATGACTAAGTCGATTGAAATCCGCGATGCGCACGAACATAACCTCCGCCATGTGAACCTTTCTATTCCCCGCGATTCGATTGTAGTGGTGACCGGTGTTTCGGGCTCGGGCAAGTCGAGTCTCGCGTTCGATACGGTGTTCCAGGAAGGCCAACGCCGCTTTGTGGAGTCGCTCTCGGCGTATGCGCGCCAGTTCATTGGCCGCATGAAGCATCCCGAGGTGGAAAGCGTGCGCGGCATTTCGCCGACGATTTCGATTGACCAGAAGACGGTGAACCGTAACCCGCGTTCCACAGTGGGTACGGTGGTGGAGATTTTGGACCATTACCGTTTGCTTTTTGCGCGCTTGGGCGTGCCGCATTGCCCCGATTGCGGGCGCGTGATCCAGGCCCAGACGGTGGACCAGATTGTCGATAATTTGTATGTGAGCGACGAGGGCAAGCAGATTACGGTGATGGCCCCGATTGTGCAGGAGCGCAAGGGCGAATACCGCAAGGAATTGGCCGAGCTCAAGGAAAACGGCTTTGTGCGTGCCCGTGTGGACGGCACGATTTACCGCTTGGAAGATGTTCCGGCACTGGTGCGTTATGAGAAGCACACGATTGAGGCGGTGATTGACCGCTTGACGCTGGAGCGCAAGAACAAGAGCCGTTTGCGCGAGGCGCTGGAAGGTGCGTTGAAGCTGACCGACGGAAAGCTCGTGAGTTTCTTGCTGGCTGCGGGCGGTTCTGGCAGGGATGGCGCCGGAGAGGGGAAGGAAGAATATCGCCTGCAGGGCACGTTGCTCGCTTGCCCCAAGTGCGGCATTTCTATTCCGGAACTGGAACCGCGATTTTTCAGCTTTAATGATCCGAAGGGCCGTTGCCCCGCCTGTAAGGGCATGGGCGAAAGCTACAAGTTCGATTTGGATTTGATTATCCCGGACAAGACGAAATCGATTAAGGACGGCTGTATCGCGACCATCAAGAAGGACGACGGTACGCTGATTTTCAGCGACTTCGGCCGCCGCAACTTGAGGAACATCGCAAACGAGATGCATTTTTCGCTGGATACGCCGTGGAACAAGCTCAAAAAGGCGCAACAGGATGCCGTACTGTACGGTACGCCGAGTGAATCGGAACGCGGCATTATCCCGATTATGCAGGAACTGTGGGACATGTGGCACATTTTCCACTTCCGCAAGTACATGCAGATTGGCGTTTGCCCCGAATGCCACGGCACGCGCATTAACCGCACGGCGAATGCGGTCACGTTCCATGGTGTGAATCTGACCGAGATGACGGAATGGTCCGTCGAAAAGTCGGTGGATTTTTTCAACAAGATTGACTTGTCCGAAAAGGAAAAGCGAATCGGCAAGGAAATTTTGAAGGAAATCCGCGGGCGACTTTCGTTCTTGAATGCGGTGGGGCTTGGCTACCTGAATATCAACCGCAAGGCGTCCACGCTTTCGGGCGGTGAAGCGCAGCGAATCAGGCTTGCAAGCGCCGTGGGCGCCGGCCTGCAGGGTGTGCTTTACGTGCTTGACGAGCCGAGCATCGGGCTCCACCCCCGCGATAACGATAAACTGCTCGGGATGTTGGAGCATTTGAGGGCGCAGGGTAATAGCCTGATTATCGTGGAACATGACGAAGATACCATGCGCCATGCGGACTGCGTGATTGACGTGGGGCCGGGTGCCGGCGTAGAGGGCGGCCGCGTGATTGCGGCAGGAACTGTTGAAGAACTGGAAAAGAATAAGGCTTCGCTGACGGGCGCTTATTTGAGCGGCCGCAAGGCGATTGAAATTCCTGCAACCCGCAAGAAGATTGACAAGAATACGCCGAAATTAAAGATTTGCGGTGCTGCCGAAAATAACCTGAAGAATATCGATGTGGAAATCCCGCTGGATGGTGCGTTGACGGTGGTGACGGGCGTTTCGGGTTCCGGTAAGAGTACGCTCATCAACCAGATTCTGCGCCGCGAATTGGCCCGCGTATTCTACAATTCTGAAGAACCGGTCGGCAAGTTTGACCACCTGGAAGGCCTTGAAAACATCGACAAGGTGATTGAAATCGACCAGACGCCGATTGGCCGCACGCCGCGAAGCAATCCGGCGACGTACACCAAGATTTGGGACGATGTGCGCGACCTTTTCGCCAGTATGGAAGAAAGCAAGATTCGCGGTTACAGCAAGAGCCGATTCAGCTTCAACGTGAAGGGTGGCCGCTGCGATGCCTGCGAAGGCGCAGGCGTGAAAATCGTGGATATGCATATTTTGCCGAGTGTGCAGGTGACTTGCGATGTGTGCGGCGGCAAGCGCTTTAACGATGCAACGCGTGAAGTCTATTATAAGGGCAAGAATGTTTCTGAAATTCTCGACTTGAGCATTGCTGATGCGGCGGAATTCTTCAAGGACATCCCGAAGATTGCAGAACCGCTGAATTTGCTGGTGGAAGTGGGCCTTGGCTACTTGACGCTCGGACAGCCATCGACAACGCTCAGCGGCGGTGAAGCGCAGAGAATCAAGATAGCCTCTGAACTGCGCCGCCCGGGTACGGGCAAGACGCTTTACTTGCTCGACGAACCGACGACGGGTTTGCACTTTGAAGATATCCGCAAACTCATGGATTGCCTGAATCGCTTGCGTAGCCTCGGCAACAGCGTCGTGATTATCGAACACAATCTGGACGTGATCAAGTGCGCTGACTGGATTATCGATTTGGGCCCGGATGCGGGTATTCACGGCGGTCGCGTGATTGCTACGGGAACGCCGGAACAGATTGCGAAGTGCAAAAAATCCGAGACGGGCAAGTACCTTGCTCCGGTGCTTGCGAAAAAGCATGGCGAAAACCATCATTTTGATCGCACGCTCAAGGGCGGTGAAGACTTGTCCCTCGATATCGAGGTGCATGGTGCCCGCAAGCATAACCTCAAGAACATTGACGTCACGATTCCGCGTCACAAGCTTACGGTGGTCACAGGCGTTTCGGGCTCCGGCAAGTCGAGCCTCGCTTTCCATACGCTCTTTAGCGAAGGCCAGCGCCGCTTTGTGGAGACGTTGAGCACGTATGCCCGCCGCTTCCTCGGTCGCCCTGACCACGGAAGCATTGATTCCATTTCGGGCCTTGCGCCGGCAATTGCCATCGACCAGAAGAGTGCCAGCAAGAGCCCGCGCAGTACGGTCGCGACCCTCACCGAAATTTATGACTACTTCCGCATTTTCTGGGCGAGGGTCGGGACCCCGCATTGCTTGAAATGCGGGAAGCCAGTGTCTTCGTACAGCGCGGGCGACCTGATGCAATACGCCTTCGACCGCGACTTGAACAAGAAAGTCATGGTGCTTGCCCCGTTCGAAATCAAGGATGTGCTCAAACTTTCAAAAATCCTCACTGAGAAGGGCTACCGCAAGGTTTACCTCGGCAACAAGCTCGTGGAACTTCCGCTGCCGAAAATCCCGACCCGCGAAAAGCAGTTGTTCGCCGTCGTCGATACGGTCGTGGTGAAAGAAGACAATCGCGCTCGCCTGGTGGAAGCTTTTGAACGCGGTTACCGCGACGGCAACGGAATCCTTTATGTGGAAGACGAGAAGGGCGGTCGCTTGGCCTGCTCCGAAAAGCCGGGTTGTCCCGATTGCGGCTGGTACATGGATTCGGCGCTGAACCCGAAGCATTTCAGCTTTAACACTCACTGGGGCGCCTGCGAAACTTGTCTTGGCCTCGGGCACTTTAAAGATGGCGAAGTTTGCCCCGATTGTCATGGCGAACGCTTGAAACCAGAATATTTGGCGGTCCGCATTGGCGACAAGAATATCATGGATGTGAACCACATGAGCATCGCCCAGGCGCTCGAATGGTTCAGCAACGAAAACTTTAAGCGAGACAATTTCGGGGACGACAAGAATGCCGACGGCAAGATGACGGTGGCCGAACCCTTGCTTCGCGAAATTGTCGGCCGCCTCAACTTCCTCAAGGGTGTAGGGCTCGGCTATATCGGCCTCGACCGTGCGGGCGACACGCTCAGCGGCGGTGAATCCCAGCGTATTCGCCTTGCAAGCCAAATCGGTAGCGGCCTCGAAGGTGTGCTCTACGTGCTTGACGAGCCCACGGTGGGCTTGCACGAAAGCGATACCGCTATGTTGCTCAATACGCTTTACCGCCTGCGCGACCTCGGTAATACGCTTGTTGTGGTGGAACATGATATGAAGATGATGCAGGCGGCGGACCATATTATCGATATGGGCCCGGCGGCGGGTGAGTTCGGTGGCGAAGTGGTTGCCGAAGGTTCTCCGGAACAGCTTTCCAAGCCTTATGCCCTGCAACAGTTCCCTCGCAGCGAAACGGTCAAGTACCTGACGCATACCATCCCGATGGCAAACGAGATTGCGGCGAAGCCCATTACCGATTCCACGGAATTCTACGAATTCGAAAAGTTGAATCACAACAACCTTAAGAATTTGTCTGTAAAGTTCCCGAAGGGCGCCATCAGCGTGGTTTGCGGTGTGTCTGGCTCGGGCAAGAGTTCCATGGTCATGGACGAAATTTACCCGCGCCTCAAAAAGAAATTCCAGGCCCGCGGTCGCAAGAAGCAGAATGGCGAAGTTTTGTTAGTCGACCAAAGCCCGATTTCGGGAACTCCTCGCAGCACGCCCGCGAGTTTCACAGGCGTGTTTGACGACATACGCAAGCTATTCGCCAAACTGCCGCAAGCCAAGTTGAAAGGCTTCGACTACGGGCGCTTCAGTTACAACTTGGCTCGCGGCCGCTGCGAGGCCTGCGAAGGCCGCGGCGCCATCTCGGTAGAAATGCACTTCCTTTCGGATGTGTGGGAAGTCTGCGATGTCTGCGGCGGCAAGCGTTACAATCAAGAAACGCTCACCGTCACGTTCAAGGGCAAGAATATCGCCGACGTGCTCGACATGCGCGTGGCCGAAGCCTGCGAATTCTTCAAGGACCAGCCGAAAATCTTGCCAAAGCTGGAATGCCTGCGCGATGTGGGCCTCCCGTACGTGAAACTTGGTCAGTCTGTAACGACGCTCAGCGGTGGCGAATCCCAGCGCCTGAAATTGGCTGCGGAACTTGCTCGCAAACCCGCCCAGGAAATGGTTTACCTGCTCGACGAGCCGACCACGGGGCTCCACCTCAAGGATATTCAGATTCTCTGGAACATGTTGCGCAAACTCTCTGCCCGCGGTGATACGGTCATCGTCATCGAACATCACCCCGATATCATCCGTCTTTCGGACTGGAAAGTGGAACTTGGGCCTGTTGGCGGTGCCGAAGGTGGTCATTTGCTCAAAATCGGGGCAAATCAGACCTAAAAATACCATCGCTGTGTGAAAAAAAAGAAATGTTTTTATATTTCGTTTAGAAATGTAAACAGGAGAAAATATGTCCCTTACTCGTTTGCTTCCGCTTTTGTTGCTGTTGCCGGTACTGACTTGGGCAGCCGACAGCGACAAGAATTTCAGGGTCGCCCCGACTATGTTCAAGGAAGGCGCTCTGATGGAGCCTGTCGCCAATATGGCGATTGTCAAGAAGGAAAAAATGATCTTGTCGGAATCCCCGATGGTTCCGCTGCGCCCGAACATCATGTTCATGCGCCATAAGAAGGGTCCTAAGGAATACCTTTGGTTCTCGGGTCCCATTGATGTCAAGAACTTTGAAAAACTTCACGCCTTTAGCCTGGCCGATAACTATCTGCGTCCGGCCGAAGTGATGCTGCTGCGTTTCTACGGCTCCCAGACCTCCAGGGCTTTCCAGGACGAAGCCGACATCTATTTCGATAGGGAATACCTCTATTCTCCGCGTGTGCCGAAGCTCTATTTCAGAAAGAATGGCCAATGGCAGATGATTCAGGAAACGGAACGCCCGGGCATCATTTCGATCAAGTCCAACGTTAAGGGCCTCGAAGCGGTTTCGATTTCTGTTCCCATGAAAGAAGTCCCGTCTTTGCTTTATCCGATTAACCCGGGCATGTATGCGTTCTCGCTCTCGGCTCCGGACCACCTGCCGTATGTCGATGCCATTTCTGTTCCGGGCGGTTCCATGGTTGAGCTTAAACCGCAATTGCCGGTTGTAGATACCGCCTCCAAGGTCAAGGCGACAACCACGGTCACTTTGCATGCGGTTGCTGCCGCCAAGACTCTCGAAGAAACCGAACGCCTGTTCGATGTGCTTACCCACGATGTCCAGGCCACCGTTGAAAAGGTCGATACGAACGAATTTGACAAGATTTATCCGCCGCTTCGCAAGCCCCTGCTTCTCGGCGTGTCTTCCGATGACAGCGTCTATATCAAGTACCGCAATCGCTACAATGGCAAGCGCGAAGAAGCCAAGCTTTATTGGCGCATGAACAGGATGGGTTCCGCAAGCGCTGTAAACGTCGCCATTCGCCATAAACTGGATAGCCTGCAGGCTTTGCCGCACCGCGTGTCGCTGGTGCCTACCTCTATCGAGGCTATTTACGATGAAAATGCCTGCGAAGAGGTGATTGATTCCTCTGCAGCTCCGGCACCTGCCCCGGCCAAGGTCGATTCTACGGCCAAGGATTCTGCAGCCGCTCCGGCCGAACCGCCTGCTCCCAAGACCAAGACGGTCTGCAAGATGAAGGCTGTTCGCATCAACTACGGCAAGCAAGGCGACCGCTACGATGTTTCCTGGTCGGGTAACGCCGAAGGTTATACCGCAGACTCCTTGTTCGCCCTGCTCACGTCGGGAGCCTCTTCTCGCGCCTTTATCTCTATCGAAAGAAACAAGCCCGTCTGGATTTATCACGAAGGTGACTTGAAGGGCCGCCATCATTACCGTTACGAAAAGCACGAACTGGTCGTGAACGACAAACCGGTCCAGAGCCGTGGTGCTTTTGAACTTCCGCAGTATATCTTTGACGAACCCGAAGTTCAGGAATGGCTGAACCGCCCGATCGAAGAAGAAGCCCATAAGGTGCAGGAACCCAAGGCAAAGGTGCTCAAGGTGGACGACAGCGGCGTGACGCTCGATGTTTCCATGAAGGTCCCGCGCGTCATTCGCGACCGCGACCGTGGCTCGGTGGCCTTGATCGATTCCGGTTCTTTCCGTTACAAGGGCAAGGTGGTTTCCCTGTCTCCGTTCGCAATCCACACGACCGAAGTGACTCAGCAGTTCTTCAAGGACGTGATGGCCAAGGTGGATTCTACGAAGCGCATTAAGGATCGCTCTACCTTTACGGGTGCCCGCCATCCGGTGCACAACATCACCTGGAACGATGCCCAAGCCTTCTGTAAGGCAATCGGTGGCGACCTGCCGACCGAAGCCCAGTGGGAATTTGCTGGCCGCGCCGACAACAACGAAGGCGCTCTTTGGAACCTTGACGAAGACCCGAACCCGGGTATGTACGCCATTTACAAGGCGAACTCCTATAACCGTGGCAAGAAGAGTCCCGAATATGGTCCGCAGCCGGTAAGCACCAAGAAGTCCAACGCCTGGGGTATCTTCGATATGTCGGGTAACGTCGCCGAATGGACTCGCGACAAGTACTTCATGTTCTCGGTCTGGGTGGAATCTTCTAACCCGACGGGCGCCATGATGGGTTCTTCCAAGGTGTATAAGGGTGGTTCCTGGAAAGACAAAGAAAGTCTGCTGAACCTGACTGAACGTGATGATGAAGATCCGCGTTACTGGTCTGATGCCATCGGTTTCCGTTGCGCATTCCCCAGGGATCTTTTTGAAGGAAAGTAATGTTTAAAGGAATGCGTCTGTTTAAAAAGCTTACGGCGATCCCGTATTTGCTTGTTATTGTTGCTTTGCTGATGCCCTTGGCAAATGTTTCTTGTGCTGACGACGTGATTGCCGAGCCCAATCTTTATGAGCTTGCCTCGGGTCTCGATCTGCGACAGGAACTGAAACAGCCTGCCTTGGGTATTCTTGAAAAGATGGAAACGGGTAACCCGAGTGCCATGGAAAAGTTCCGGCAGACCATGCCGCATTTCCCGCAAATGGAACCGGTACCGTTCCTCTACGTGATTCTTGCGGGGGCTGTGATTGCGGGCTTGTTCGCGCTGATCACTCCGCTCGGTTCGATTGCCATGGGCATGCTGACAATGGTTTCGCTCTGGTTCTTCCTCTCGAAACTCGCGCAGATCAATTCAGCCATGGGAATGTCGCTCTTGAAGGTGGAACCCGGCATCGGGATTCATGCCGCATCGTTCATGATTCTGATAGGGACCGCGATGAACCTCGCGACGATTATTCGCCCGATTGTTGAAGAAATCAAGGCCAAACGCGCCGCCAAAAAGAAACAATAAATGAGATTAGGGAGGGCTTAGCCCTCCCTAAAACCTACCCGGCACTCAATAAACCGCGATATTCTGGTTGCAAGTTCTGACTTGCGGTTTATTTCGTGGGCGCCTGTCGGCGCAATAAATTTGCAAAAAGAAAAGGGAACGCGTTGCGTTCCCTTTTTGAATTGAAATAGCAAACATTAAACGTTGAACAGGAAGTACATGATGTCGCCGTCCTGTACCACGTAGTCCTTGCCTTCGGTGCGGACAAGGCCTGCTTCCTTGGCGGCGTTCCAGCTGCCATGCTTCAGGAAGTCTTCGTAGCTCAAAGTTTCGGCGCGGATGAAGCCGCGTTCGAAGTCGGTGTGAATCACGCCTGCGCACTGCGGAGCCTTGTAGCCGGCGTGGAACGTCCAGGCGCGGCATTCCTTTTCGCCAGCGGTGAAGAAGGTGCGCAGACCGAGGATTTCGTAACCCTTGCGGACTACGGCGTCGAGGCCCGATTCCTTCATGCCGAGTTCCTTGAGGAATTCAACCTTGTCGGCGGGTTCCATGGCAGAGAGTTCTTCTTCAATCTTGCCGCTGATCATGATGACTTCGTGACCGTTCTTGGCGGCGTATTCCTTCAGCTGGTCCACGTAGGCGTTGCCGGTCAGAATGTCGTCTTCCTTCACGTTGGCGCAGTAGAAGAGCGGCTTTGCAGTGAGGAGAGCCAAGTCCTTCACGATGAGTTCCATTTCTTCGCTGTCGTGCATCACGGTGCGGGCGGCCTTGCCTTCCTGGAAGGCGTCGCGGAGCTTTTCGCAAGCGGCGAGGCGGGCCTTGGCTTCGGCACCACCCATACGGGCAGCCTTGGCTTCGGTGGCGAGGCGCTTTTCGACAGAGTCGAGGTCCTTCAGAATCAGTTCGGTCTCGATGATTTCCACGTCGCGGACCGGATCCACGGAACCGTGTACGTGCACGATGTTTTCGTCGTCGAAGCAGCGGATGACTTCCATGATGGCTTCGCATTCACGGATGTGGGTCAGGAACTGGTTGCCGAGGCCTTCGCCCTGGGCGGCACCCTTTACAAGACCTGCAATGTCCACGAATTCTGTAACAGCGGGAACGATGGATTTCGGATTGTAGACCTTGACCAGTTCGTCGAGGCGGCTGTCTGGCACGCTCACCATGCCCACGTTCGGTTCGATGGTGCAGAACGGATAGTTGGCAGCTTCGGCGCCGGCGTTGGTGATGGCGTTAAAGATGGTGGACTTGCCCACGTTGGGGAGGCCTACGATACCGCATTTAAAACCCATGATAATCTCCAGTTTTGGCGGCAACATATCTGCCGCTCGTTTTTTTGCGATGTAAAGGTAGAAAAATGCCCTTGTAGGCAGTCCCATGAAAATCTAAATTTACGCCCGTTTTTAAGGTAAGGTATGGCTGGGCTCTCATCGAAGACGAACATCGATATGCTGAATGGGCCCCTCGGGAGAAAAATCCTGAGGTTCGCTATCCCTATTGCCTTGAGTAGCATTTTCCAGCAGATGTTCAACTTGGCAGACGTTGCCGTGGTGGGGCAGTTTGCGGGCGACAAGGCCTTGGCCGCCGTGGGCGCGAACACCTTCGTCATCAACCTGCTAATCAACTTGTTCGTTGGCCTTTCCGTAGGTGCGAACGTGGTGGTGGCCAATTCCATTGGCGAACGCAGTTACCGTTCCGTGACCCGTAGCGTGCACACGTCGGTGATGGTCGCCTTCTTTAGCGGAATATTCCTTTCTTTCGTGGGCATCTTTTTTGCAAGACCGATTCTTGAACTGATTTCGACTCCGGCAGACGTGTTGGACATGGCGGTGCGCTACTTGCAAATCTACTTTGCGGGCATGCCCTTCGTGATGGTCTACAACTTTGTGTCGGCGGTCTTGCGTAGCAAGGGCGATACCAAGCGTCCGCTTTATGTACTCATGGTGGCGGGGGCGGTGAATGTGGTGCTGAACCTGATTCTGGTGGCGGGCTTTGACATGGGCGTGTCAGGCGTGGCCATTGCGACAGTGATTGCAAACGTCATTAGTGGCGTTATTTTGTTCTACCTCCTATTGCACGAGGTGGGCCCTTTCAAGTTGGAATTCTGGAAGTTGCGCGTGACGCCCTTCTTCTTGAGCCGCATTCTGCGCGTAGGGATTCCGACAGGGCTTCGCGGCGTCGTGTTCTCGTTCAGCAATGTGTGCCTGCAGTCGGCCATTAACAGCCTTGGTTCTGCCACGGTGGCGGCTTCGGCTGTGGCGCTGAACTATGAATTCGTGGTGTATTACTGGCTCAGTTCCTTTTCGCAGGCGTGCGTAACCTTTGTCGGACAAAACTATGGCGCGAAGAATATGGAACGCTGTCGTCGCACGGTCCGCTGGACGCTCCTGTTGGGTTGCTCTTCTACAATCGTGTTGAGCGCGCTTTGCTGCATTTTTGCAAAGCCCATGTTGAGCGTGTTTACGTCTAATGCCGAAATCATTGAAATCGGTTCTATCCGCATGTACGTGGTGGTGGGGCTTTTGGCGATTAACGTGTTCCTGGACGTATTTTCGGGAGCGCTTTCGGGAATGGGAAAGTCCCTGGCGCCGGCCCTTACCTGCATGGTGGGCGTTTGCGGAATCCGTATTCTCTGGGTGATTTTCGTGTTCCCCCAGTACAAATCTTTCGCCTCGTTGATGGTTGTGTACCCGATAAGCTGGATTCTTACGATATCTGTGATTATGGGAATCTATTTTTACCATGTCCGGCGTGCTAAGTTTTAGTATATTTCGGATGATGCGTTACTTTAGCCTTACTGCTTTATCTTTTGTATTAGCCCTTTCGGCTTGCGTTTACGAGCCGGAACAGTTTACGGAGTCTGAAACCTCCAATGAAAAAACTGACACGGGTTCGATTTTTGCGGTGAACGGTGGCAAGCAAATTTGCAACCCTTCCGTTTCCCAGGATCCTGAAAATTATCCGGCAGCAATGCTTTGGCTGAACTTTGGCGGCAAGCTGAATGTAGAAGCCCCCGATTCGGTGTACACGACTTCGAAGGTGGTGCAGCATGACCGTCTTTCGGTGTCCGATACGTCGGGCAAGGTTCTTTGGTACTTGATGCGCGATACCGAAGCGGGCGATTGCCAGTTCCAGGACCCGGAATGGAGTACGCATCCGAACTATATCGTAGCCCTTAGAGGCTTCAAGGCTAAAGACAGCAAGTCTTGCTCGGATATTTTGGATTACGGAATCTTTGCCGTTCGCATGTCCGACAAAAAGCAGTTCTTCTTCTACGACAAGGACATTAGCGAATTTGCCACTCCGCACTTGTGGGTAAATCCCGATGCCGTGCGCGATTCTTCGGCAGATGATTCCAAAATTGAAGGATTCTTTGGCACCAATGAAGTGCGCCTGGTTTATGTGAACAAGAAAGACCAGATTGTATTTGTGGATTACGCCAATGGCGGAACCAAGAAGGCCGTTACGCTCAAGAAGCCGTCTGATGTCGATGGCTGGATGATGGATAGCCCCATGATTTCGCCGGATGGCAACTATGTGGTCTACAACGTCATCAATCCTTCGATGACGGGTTGGCGGTCCTTTATTCAAGAACTTTCGAAGGATGCCGCTCCGTTTGAAATTGAAAAGACTTCCGGTATGATTTCTGAACCGGTTCAGCCTCACTGGTTCTCTTTTGCCGGCCGTCTTTTTGTGGTGTGGGCGGAATTCCCGCAAGGTTCGCAGTACGTGAACAAGAACGATTTGTCTGATGCGTCGGTGCAAAACGGTAGCGCTGGCCGTACGGTGATGCGTGAAATCAAGCTGGCTGCCAATGCCCCTGCAGACCTTGCGTTTGAATGGGTGGACAACGCGAAAGAAATTGCCTCGATCCCGATGATTGGTGGACGTTCGCCGGATGGATTCTTCCTGGCGACCGGTGCGAACAATGGTTATTTGATGAAACTCCCGTGAGGTAAAAGATGAAGAAGAATTTATTTAGCGGGATTTTGTCTGGCGTTGCCTTGGCTGCTGTGGCCGGTGGCGCGTTTTATGCCGGTTTAAATTCGCCTGTAGAAGTGGCGACTCCGTGGCAGTCTATTGGTGGCTGCGGCGCAGGCGGCTCCGGTGGCGGTTCTGGCGATGGTATCAAGTGGATTGGCCAGGGTGTTTCTGGCGGTTACCTTGAAGTCGAAGCGTTTACCAAGTACACGGTCGGCCAGAACTTTACGGGAGTCTCGTTTACTCCGCATCTGTCTATCAAGCCGACGTGGTCGACCAAGCTCGGCGTATCTATTCCGTGGACGAGTCATAGCGGCGAAGTGCAGTACCGCAGTAACCAGATTCCGGCAGACCGCACCACAGGCGGCGTGGGCGATGTGTCTATCGACTTTAGCAAGACAATCGGTAGTGGCGGCGCAGCATCGCTTTCTGCGAGCCTCTCCATTCCGACAGGTCAGTATGACATCAAGCGCGGTACTGATTCCGGCAAGGAACTTTTGCCGAGCAGCTTCCAGAAGGGCTCGGGCCTGTATTCGCTTACGGTGGGCTGGGATTACAGCCGCGATACCGACAAAGGTATTTGGCTTTATGGTCTCAGCTACACGCACCCGTTTGCCATGCACTTGATTTCGGGCGAGAACGAATTCAACGATTCTTACTGGAAGGACATGGAACATAAGGGCGATCGCTTTGAGTACCGTTTCAAGCCTTATGGCGAAAATGACCTCGGCGCCTACACTCCTCCTTCAGTGGGCGGTTCCATTGCTTACGGCTATCGCGGCCGTCCGGGAATCGTGCAGAGCTTCGGCGTGAATTTCTCCGTGCCGCTCGGCGTCGCCTGGATTAATTCCGAAAAGGTCGGAACTTACGACCCGCGTCCGGACCCCGATCATCAGGCATGGTCTGTGGCATTTGCCTATGGCATCGAATTCTCGAATGCGGACTTCCCGGTGTTTCTCGCGGTCTCCTTGCCGCTCCATGACAAGAGCAATGCGGCTGACCCCGATGACGAATACGACGAAAGCCCCATGCGCAAGTGGGATACTCCTGACTGGTCCGATTTTGGCCAGCAGTGGACTATCGCCGTCGGCATCAAGGGAAGTTTCTTCTAGTGAGTTATGCTCGCGGGTGCGTCTTCTTGAAGGCGGCTCGCAGGCGTTCTGCATTTACATGAGTATAAACCTGAGTGGTGGAGATGTTCGAATGACCGAGCATCTCTTTTACGCTCATAATCTCGGCTCCGTTTTCGAGCAGGTGCGTCGCAAAGCTATGGCGTAGCACGTGCGGGCTGGCCTTGCCTTCCCAGCCGATTTCGCGCAGCAGGTGCTGGATGTCGTTTCGTAGCGTGCGCAGGCCGAACGGCTTGCCGTCTTCGCTCAAGAACACGTAGCCCGTGGCGGAGGGAATGTGACCGGCCTGCATTTGCATTTGTTTGTAATTTGCGATGCGGTCGATAAAACTTTCTGTCAGAGGGACGATTCGTTCCTTGTTGCCCTTGCCGAGCACGCGCACGAGTTTTGCGCTAGTGTCGATGCGATCCCAAGTGAGATTCTGGCATTCCGAAATACGCAGTCCTGAACCGTAAATGAGTTCGAGCAGAATCCTTGCGCGCACTTGCTGGAGCGTGGGGTCCGCAATGTCCGGGAATTTTTCTTCGGCCAAGTCCTTTTGTCCAAGAACGTTCACCAAGCGCTTGGGGCGCTTGGGCATGGGCACGTTTTCGGCGGGATTCTTTTCAAGAGTCTTGCTTTTGACCAGGAACTTGCCGAAACTCTTTAAGGCGGCCAGGTGTTCGCAAATGCTTGTGGGCGCAAGCTTCTGCTTCATCTTCAAGTCCCACACGAATGTCTTGACGCTAGATTCCGAGAAGGCGTTGAGCGGAAAGTCCGCTGCGCCTTCGCCGAGATGTTCCAGAAATTTTGTGAGCGACTTGCGGTACGTGTCGATTGTACGCGGCGAAAAACGTCGCCGGTCCGCGATGTACTGTAAATATTGCTCGATGTGTTCCGAAAGGTTCATCTAAAATACTTTTTCGCTGGTCTACGAAACAAAAATAATCTATCTTGAAGGTCAAAGTATGACATTAGCGAAAAATTCTGTTTGTATTGCTTTAATTGCTGTTGCGAGTTCTTTTGCCGCCGACCGTGTGGTAGGTGCGAATGCGACCTTGGATATTGAACCGGGTGCGCGTTCCGCTGCATTGGGTTCTGCGACGATGGCCGTCGATGGCGATTACCTGGGGCTCATGTCTAACCCCTACCAGCTTGCAAATGTGAATTACGCGTGGGCATCTTTCTCGCATACCGAATACTATGAAGATACAAAGTATGACTATGCTTCGACGGTGGTGCCGCTGGGTGAGGGTCAGGGCTTAGGTATTTCTTTTTCCAGATTCGGTGCCGACGATATCCCGTACATTAAAGAGGGCGAACCTTTGCCCGAAGGTTCCGACTACAACACGCTTTCGATTGCAGACTACGTGTTCTCGGCAACCTTTGGCCGCAAGCTCACCAAGCGCTTGGATTTGGGTATCGGGTTCCACGGCCTTTACCGCGAAATGGACCAGAGTGGTTGGGGCTTCCGCGGCGATGCCGGACTTCGCTTTAATGCGGTCGATGAACTTTATTTGTCCGCCCTCTTGAAGGGTTGGACGTCTTCGGCGACCAGTTGGGAATCGGGCGAGTTCGAATACTCTTCTCCGGAGCTGTATATCGCAGCCAGTTATGGACTTCCGGTGCCTTACCTGTATGGCAAGTTGAACCTGTATTGGCAGGGTGCAGAACTCTTGCACCGTGAAGCTCGCGACCTGGATTATGAAATGGACCAGTCCCGCGGCAAGCGCGTGTGGGAAAATCCGCTGGATTGGCTTTCGGGCGGTCGCGGCGGTATCGAATACACCTTTGATTTCGGCCTTTTGCTTAGGGCGGGCCTTTCGAGCTTTACCACACTCCAAAGCGTGACTGCGGGTGCGGGTCTTGTTATTGCAAAATTTGTAAAAGTCGACTACGCTTTCGAATCGCACCCGGTGCTTTCTCCGGTGCATCGCGTGAGCGTGAGTATCAGTCCGTACTTGTTCAGCCATGCGCCTAAGCCGGGTACGCCGGAAGCCGCTTCGGGCCGCAGCAAGAACCTGACTGAAGAACCCGATGACGAAACCTCTTACGAGGATATGGAACGCGAACCTTACGAAGATTCTCGCGCTGCAGATAATGCTCCCGAACAGGGTTCTGCCCCTGACCAGGAACAGTCTACATCCGAGGCTCAAAGCGAAAGCCCGGCAGCCGCTTCGCCGGCCGCTCCCGCTCCGGCTAGGAACGCAATCATCGAAACAGACGACGAAGTTTTAGAGTAATTTGGGGCAAAAACCGCGATTTTATCGAGTTTAGGAGCACTTTTTGGTGATAGGTCGCACACGTTGAACCATAATTAGGCTATATTTTTACCATGCCGCAATTAAAGAATTATCGCGAAGTTGGAATTTTTGATTTGATGTCCGCCCCCCTGAATCCGATTGGGGCGTTCGATGCCGAACAGTTTAAGAAAGATGTTCGCGATCTTCTCGCTGAAAAGCCTGATGAAAAGTATTTGGCCGTCGATTTGACGGGTCTCGACTTTGTCTATAGTGACGCTTACAATGCCTTTATCCAGTTCCAGCAGGAAATGGATGACCGTAAGGGCATTTTTGCCGTCCTTACCAACAACCAGACGATTCTTGTTGGCCTCAAGAAGGCCGGTCTCGACAAAAGCATCATGGTCTTCGCTTACGAAGAAGACTTGATGTCGTTCTCGTTGCAGGCCCAGTCTCCGGCTGCAGCCGCTGAACCCGAACTCGAAGTTGCTCACGAAGAACCGGCTCCGGTTGCATCGCAGAACATGGGCAGCACCATGGGTTCTATCGATGTGACTCCGTCTCATTTGGATCGCCGTACTGGTCAGCATCGCAGGTTCACCAAGAGCTTCAATGCGATTGCCAAGGAAGAACCGGTGGAAAATTCCAAGAAGAAGGGCCTCGATGTTCCGTTCGACGAAGAACCGTCTTCGGCCAAGACAGTGATCATTGTTGCCTTGCTTATGTTGGCTGCTGTGGGCGGTGCCATCGCGATTTTCAGCCTTTAGTCCGATGCCTGTCGAGTTCCAAGAATACACACGTAAGCAAAAAACTTTTAATACTCAACATAAGTTCCCGTTAATCCGACTCGTGCTTGTGGCCGTGGCGGCTTTGACGGCCTATTTTTCGGGCTTTGTCTCTAAAATCGCAAATGCGTTGCCGCTTCCGGGTAACGAAGAAGAAAAGCCGATTGAAACTTGGGATTACCGCTGCAAACTTTATGGCGGTAAGCCATTCGTGTTAAAGCAGGGGCTTGCGCAGTGTTCGTGGGTGTTGGTCGATTCCATTCCCGTTTCGCGTTTGCCGAACCCGTTCCTACGTTACGTGGGTTCTCTCCGCAAGTCCGAAAAGTCTAAACTCCACTGGATTGCCCCGGTCAAGGACTTCGGTAATGCGTTGCTCGTGATGCACGAAGACAGCGTACCGTCGGTGTATTTACGTTATATGAAACCGGACTCCAGCTACATATGGGTGTCCAAGAATACGGGCTGCAAGTTCCCCGGAGTGTGTCCGAGACTTCCGCTGGAATGGTCTGCGCTTTCGATTGACGAAGGCTTCGACTTCGAAGGCCAGGAATCGTTGCTGGCGATGGATGTGTTTAGCGGTGTCGGCGAAGCTCCGATTTATCCGGTGCTTGCGGGGCGCGTGCTTGAAACAGGACACGACTCGCTTGGTTACTTTGTTGAAATTGACCACGGTTATAACGTCACGAGCAAAACTTTGGGCATGGGCGCTCCCAACGATTCCCTGTCGGTGGGCGATACCGTTGGCGTGCAGTCGGTGCTGGGCAGGCTTTCTCCGAAAGACAGCGCGACCTTCTTTTTGTCGGTTCGCCTGAATGGTCAGTTTGTCCGTTGGAGCGATTTCTACGCTTCGACGCATCCTGTCGCATTGGATTCGCTTGCATCGTTTGAAAAGTTGAACGGTTTTTAATACCTTTGGTCTCATGAACCGTCTTCGCTCTAAATACATGGGTTTTGCATTGCTGTGGATTTTGTCTGCAGTCGTATTTTTTGCCGGTTGCGAAAAAGACACCGACGGCCCCCTGAATGTTTCGAAAGAAGACTTTAGTTACGATGGCGAAGGATTCTTCGCCTACGCCCGCCTCGATTCCGGCAAGACAATTCACTTGTCCAAGGACACCCTGTATTTGGATATGGGGAAAATGTGGACGTTCTCGAATTGCGCCTTGAAGTCCATCAATCTGGATTACGACAAGGAAGATTCTGTTCTTTGGATTGCGCCGACGCTTTCGATTCATGCGACGGCCGAAGACTGTGCCGCTCCTTATTACCGCCCCGATACGACTCTCAAGCTTCTGCTTTCGTCGAAGCAAATGACCGGTATCGGAGTCATCAAGGTGAAAAACGATGCCGACACGTCGCTGGATTCCATTATCCTTCGCCGCGGAAGCCTTTCGAGAGATACTTTTGAAATGTATCTGGATTCCGCTTTTGCGGACGTGCAGGCGTTCCCGCTTCGCACTAAAGACAAAAAGCACGGAAAAAATTACCCGACGGTCATGCGCGTGCTTGATTCCCTTACGCCGCGTGTGTTCTTCTGGCGCACCATGAAGTCTACTTGCACGCACCGTGTGGACATGTGCAAGAATACGGTTTCCGATACCATTTACCCGAGTTCCTGGAATATTAACGACACGAACTTGGTGCCGGTGCATTACGCCTGCGCCGATTCCGATTCGGTGTACTGCATTAATTCCAAGTGGGAAAACGATTCGACGGAACTGGGCAAGCTGCAGGAACGTCCCGATACCATTTGGCATTACAGCACTTACTATACCGAAAAGATTCCGGAATGCGGAACGTATAGTCACTTTGCGATCAACTCCTTTGTGATCGGTGGGCAGGCCCGCTTTATTCGCGAGCTGTTTACGCCCGATGAAGACGAATCGTTCTGCGGTCCGAATTCTAAAAAAGATTGGATGGTCTATAACTTGTCGACCAACAAGATGGTGGTCGATTCAGACAGCGTTACGGTTCTAGACTCTCTGTATAAAATCTGGAAGAAGGCGACGGTTGCTCCGGACGCCCCGAAAGAAAAATGATTGAATATTCCTATTCTCCCGAAATTGCCGAGGCAGATCGCCCGATTATCCTTGAATCCCGCATTTACAAGGATTGGCTTGAAAAATCTCAAGAAAAATTCGTAGTGACCAAGGTTCACTTTTCTTCAGTGGATTTTTTGCGCAAGGGGCGCCAACCGTTGTTCATTAAGCTCGATGCGACCGCGACGCTTCCGGATGGGCGCCCGGTGCATGGCATTGTGCTTGTGCGCGGGAATGCCGTGGGCGTTTTGGTGGTGCTGCGCTGCGAAGGCAAGAAGTACTTGCTGCTGGTAAGGCAGCCGCGCTTTGCGATAGGCGAGCAGGCTTCCCTTGAAATTCCGGCAGGCATTCTGGACTGGACGGGAGATTACCGCAAGGTTGCCCTGAGCGAGCTTGAAGAAGAAGCCCAGATCAAGGCTGAAGATTCCGAACTGATTGACCTCATGGATTTTTGGTACAAGGGCAAAAGCGATGGCTTTGCGGCGAGTTGCGGACTTCTTGACGAACGTATTCGTTTGTATGCAATTGAACGTGACGTGACGCCGGAACAATTGAAGGCCATGGACGGCAAGGATCAGGAATACACTGAAGAAATCGAATGGATTAAAACGGTGGTGCTCCCTTACGAAGAAGCCGCTCACGAATTTATCGATGGAAAGAACTTGATTGCGCTCTTCTTGTACGAACGCTGGCTGGAATCTAGACGGTAATTACCAGTTTCCCAAGTTGTTAATTGTAAGGCCCAGGAAGAAAATGGTTAAGTAACCATACCAGAGGCCTGTAAGAACGTAGTTCAATTTACGCTTGTAGGCCTTGGGCTCGTTTTTATTCTTTTCGCGAATCACGAGAATGTTCTTGCGCAAAAAATAGGCGCAACCTGCAAGACCGATTAATGTAGCGAGAATCAAAAGTACGTAAGCCATGCGCCAAATGTAGTAATTAGAGCTTAGAACTTAGAACTCAGAATTTAGAGTTTCTATCTAAGTTCTGCCAACTAAGCTCTACTAACAGGGTTTTTAAGCCTCATTTTCTAAAATCCCGGTTGCCTAGCCCCCAAAAAATTTCTCTATTTGGTCTGTCTTGACGTTCGTGGACTCGATTTAGGCTTAAATGAGCAGATTTCGGGGCCGTATGCGAACGCCGTTTATTATACGAGGTCTATTTGGTAGCCCAGAAATTGGATACATTGATCGCCCAGGCATGCGAAGCCGCCGGCGTTACATTGGTGGAACAGGACATGTTCCGCGCAGGCAAGAGAAAGACGCTGCGCCTATACATAGACAAGCCCGAAGGGGTGACGATTGACGACTGCTCTAACGTGAGCCGCCACTTGTCCGACGCCCTGGATGCCGATCCGGATATTATCGAAGGTGCCTACACTTTGGAAGTGTCGTCGCCGGGGCTAGACCGCCCCCTCAAGTCGGTTGCCGATTTTACCCGCAATATCGGACGTTTTTTGCGGGTGACCCGCAGTACCGGTAAGCCTGTAACGGGCAAGCTCGTGGCTGCTGACGAAGAAAATTTGACGCTCACCCTTAAAGGCAATGCCGGTGACGTGGTTGTGCCCCGCAGCGAAGTGCTGGTGGCAAAAGTGGATGTACAAATATAATAGGAAGGTCATTTTATGAAGAACGAACCGAAAGTTAACTTGCTCGATGTGCTGAAAGATGTGGTCGAAGCCAAGGATATGGATGATTCCATTGTCATCAACGCTTTGAAGGAAGCCTTGGTGACGGCAGCACGCAAGTACTTGCACATCGAAAAGAAGATCGATGTGGATTTCGATACTGAAACCAACGAAGTCCATGTGTTCTTGCGCGTGGCCGTTGTCGATGACTATCCGGACTACGACCCGAACATGACCGCTGCCGAAGTGGAAGAACTCGACAAGGGTTACATGCTGGTCGAAGAAGCTCGCGACTTTAACGAAGACGCCCAGCCGGGTGACTTCCTCGAAATGGAAATTCCGATCTCTGCATTCGGTCGCCAGGCCATTCAGACTGCAAAGCAGCTCCTGAACCAGCAGATCCGCGATGCCGAACGCCAGAAGATCATGGATACCTACCGCAGCCGTATCGGTACCATGGTGAGCGGTGAAGTGCTCCGCCTTGAACAAAGTAACATCATCGTGAAACTCGGCAAGCAGACCGAAGCCATGATTCCGGCTCGTGAACAGATCCGCCGCGAACGCTGGGCTCAGGGTAATTCCATCAAGGCCGTGATTGCCCGCGTGGAAGAATCTTCCAAGAACGGTGCCCAGGTGGTGCTGTCCCGCGCTAACGGTGACTTCCTCAAGGAACTCTTCCGTCAGGAAGTTCCGGAAATTTACGAAGGTACGGTTGAAATCAAGGGCGTTGCCCGCGAACCGGGTTTCCGCGCCAAGATTGCCGTGTATTCCCGTGACGAAAAGATTGACCCGGTCGGCGCATGCGTCGGCATGAAGGGTGCCCGCGTGCAGACGATTGTGCGCGAACTCGGTAACGAACGCATTGACATCGTGCAGTGGAATCCGGATCTGGATACCTTCATTACGCGTGCCCTGACTCCGGCTAACGTGATCAAGCTGATTCACGTGCCCGAAACCCGCCGTACCGTGGTGATTATCAGCGACGAAAACCTCGCACTTGCAATTGGCAAGAACGGCCAGAATGTGAAGCTCGCTGCAGAACTCGTGCAGCGTAACCTCGACGTGTTCGGTGAAAATGAATGGAACGAAAAGGACGACGAAACGAAGGCTAAGATTACCTCTCCGTCCGCTGCCGATTTTAACCAGAACCGTAAGGCTGCTCGCTAATTTTTAAAAAAGGAACATTGGAAGCTATTCATGGCTAATGAAGAACAAATTAAACCAGTAGACTGGGCTAAAACCCACGGCATCAAGGTTGATGTCGTGATGAAGCTGCTTCGCGATGCGGGCGTTGCTGTCCGTACTCAAGTGTCCAAGCTCGACGCTAAGGACTATGAGAAAATCGAAGCGGACGCCGAGGCTGAACGCCAGAAGGCTGAAGCTCGCAACAAGAATCTGAAAAAGGCGTCTTCCGCTGAAACTTCCAATGCTTCTTCTGACAAGAAGAGTGAGTCTGCTTCGGCTGGCGATGGTAAGTTGAAGGCCAAGCTCATCAGGACTAAGAAGCCGGCGAAACCCGCTGCCGCTGCTGCCGCACCGGCCGCTGCAAAGCCTGCCGCTACGGTGAAACCTGCCGTAGCTGCCCCCGCCCCCAAGGCCGAGGCCCCTGCCGTTGTCGAAGCACCGAAGGCACCCGAGGTGAAGCCTGCCGCTCCGGCTGCCCCTGCTGCCCCGAAGGCTGAAGCTCCTGCCGCAGCACCTGCTCCCGCCGCAAAGCCTGCCGCCCCGGTTGCCCCGAAGGCTCCGGCCGCTCCCGCAGCACCTGCTCCGGCTCCTGCCGCTCCCGCTGCAGTCAAGCCCGCAGCTCCGGCAGTCAAGCCTGCCGCTCCGGCCGCCCCTGCAGCCCCCGCTGCTGCCGCACCGGCCGCTGCAAAGCCTGCCATGGTTACCCCGGGCATGGAACTCAAGCAGCCTCCGATGAAGGCCCAGGTGTTTAAACCGGACGAAGCCATTCTTGCCCGTATCAAAAAGTCTCAGCAACAGGCCCAGTCGAACCGCGGCGGACACCGCAACGGTGGTGGAAACCAGCAGGGTTATACAGGAACTTTCGGTCGCCTTTCGAACAATGGCGACAACCGCAACGGCAATCGTCGTAACGACAACCGTAATGGTAACGGCGGCCCGAACAACAACGGCGGTCGTACCTTTACCGGTCGCACGGGTGGCTTTACCGGCAACTCGATGCAGGATGCCTTTAATGCAAGCAATGGTGGCGCCCAGGGATTTGGCGGCCAGAACCAGGGCAAGGGCGGCAAGCCGCAGAACGGTCGACATGGCCAGAACGACAAGAACCGTCGTAACAATGGCAAGGACCGCATGGAGCAACAGAAGGAACTCCAGCAGGAAGCCGTACGCCAGAACGTTTCCCGCGTGATGGCTGACCTTTCCAAGAAGCCTGTCAAGAAGGTTTATCGCAAGGAGCATAACGACAATACTCCGGGCGAAGAAAAGAAAATCCTCAAGACTTCCGACTTTATCACTGTGGGCGAACTCGCTGGCCTTATGGACCAGATGCCGGCCCGCGTGATCGCGAAGTGCATGGAAATGGGCATGATGGTGACCATCAACGCCCGCTTGGATTTTGAAACCATCCAGCTCTTGGCTGACGAATTCGGTTACGAAGCCCAGCTGATGGAAGAATACGAAGAAGAAGTGCTCGGCGTGGAAGAAGAATCTTCTGAAAACCTGAAGCCGCGTCACCCGGTGGTGACGGTGATGGGCCACGTTGACCACGGTAAAACTTCTTTGCTCGACTGGATTCGTAAGACCCACGTGGTGTCTGGCGAATCGGGTGGTATTACCCAGCACATCGGTGCATACGAAGTCACGACCAAGCAGGGTAAGGTGACCTTCCTCGATACCCCGGGTCACGAAGCATTCAGTGCTATGCGTGCTCGCGGTTCTCAGGTGACCGACGTGATCGTGCTCGTGGTGGCTGCCGACTCCATGGTGATGCCGCAGACGGTTGAATCTATTGAACTTGCCAAGCGCGAAAAGGTGCCGATGGTCGTGGCAATCACGAAGATCGACTTGCCGACCGCTAACCCCGACAAGATTCGCGCCCAACTCGCTGAACGCGGCGTGGAAGTGGAACAGTGGGGTGGTTCTACCAGCTGTATCGAAGTTTCTGCACGTACGGGTCAGGGCATGGACGACCTCTTGGAAACGCTCGCCCTTGAAGCTGAAGTGCTCGAACTCAAGGCTAACCCCGATGCTCACGCTCGCGGTGCCGTGGTGGAATCCAAGCTCGACGTGGGTAAGGGTTCTATGGCCACGATCCTCGTGCAGAACGGTACGCTCCATGTGGGTGACCCGTTTGTCTGCGGTATTTACGCTGGTCGTGTCCGTGCTATGTTTAACGAACGTGGCGAACAGATGAAGGAAGCTCCTCCGTCTGCTCCGTGTCAGGTGCTCGGTTTTGACGGTACTCCGCAGGCCGGTGACGACTTGATCGTGGTCGAAGATGAAAAGACCGCACGTGAAATTGCCTCCAAGCGCCGTATGGCTGCTCGTGAACGCGACCTGCGTTCTCGTAACGTAAAGACCTTGGAAGATACCTTCAACGATCGTAAGGAAGGCAAGCTCTCCGAACTCAACCTTATTGTCAAGGCCGACGTGGGCGGTTCTGCAGAAGCTCTTGCAGCAAGCCTCGAAAAGCTTACCAACAAGGAAGTGCGCGTCAACATTATCCGCAAGGGTGTGGGTACCATTACGGAATCCGATATCTTGCTCGCTACGACCGCACAGGCAATCATTATTTCCTTCCACTTGATGCCGTCGCTCTCTATCCGCGAAATGGCCCAGAAGGAAGGCATCGAAATCCGCAACTACCGCGTGATTTACGACTGCATTGAAGATATCACCAACGCTGTGGAAGGCCTCCTCAAGCCGACCATGCGCGAAGAACTCTCCGGCGAAGCCGAAATCCGCCAGGTGTTCAAGATTCCGAAGATCGGTCTCATCGCAGGCTGTATGGTTACCGACGGCGAAGTCGACCGTACCAGCCATGTGCGCGTGTACCGCAACGGTGTGGAACTCGGTACGACCGTGGTCCAGTCCTTGAAGCGCATGAAGGACGACGTCAAGTCTGTCGCTCGTGGCTTTGAATGCGGTATCGGTCTTAAGGGTTACGAAGACATCAAGGAAGGCGATAGCTTGATCTTCTTCAAGGAAGTCAAGGTTGCCCGTACCCTGAAGGATGTGGCCCGCGAAGAAGCCGAAGAAAAGGCCAAGAAGGCTGAGGAGTCCAATGAGTCGTAGAACTGACAGATTGGACGAACAGTTCCGCGAGGAAATCGGCAAGCTCTTGCAGAAGGGCTTGAAGGATCCTCGTGTGAGCAGCCTCGCCAGCATCACGCGCGTCACGATTACCGATGACCTGAGCTACGCCAAGGTCATGGTGTCCGTGATGGGTTCCGACAAGGAAAAGCGTGATTCGCTGATTGGCCTCAAGAATTCGGCGGGTTATATCCGCACTGTTTTAGGCAAGGCGCTTAAGATCCGTAAGATTCCGGAACTGAATTTTGTTCTGGATGAAAACTTGGAACACGCCATGCATATCGAAAGCATTCTGGCCGAACTGAAGCAGAAAGGGGACTTGTAATTGAGCAATTCCGGCTTCGTTCTTTTGGACAAGATTGCTGGCGAAACTTCTTTTAAGGCCCTTTTCCCACTGAAAAGGGTCTTTTCTACAAAGCGAGTAGGCCACGCGGGCACGCTGGATTTGCGTGCCTCGGGCTTGATTATTGCGGCGACTGGCCGCTGCACGCGACTGTTGCCCTTTATCGAAGCCAAGGACAAGTGCTACAGCTTTAGACTGCATTTGGGCTACGAAACCGATACGCTCGAATGGGACGGCGAAGTTGTGGAGCAGGGCGAAGCGCTCGCGCTGACTCGCGAAAAGCTCGAAGCGGTTCTCCCGCAGTTTACGGGCGATATCGAACAGATTCCGCCCAAGTACTGTGCTGTGAAAATCAACGGCGTGCGTGCCAGCGACTTGATGGAACGTGGCCGCAACATTGAATTGAAACCCCGCAAGATTCACATTGGCGAACTCAAGGTGATAGGCGAGGGCGAAGTGACGGAAGGCTGCTCCGGCAAGGAATTTGCGACCTTTGACTTGATTTGCGAATGCTCCAAGGGAACTTACATTCGTGCGCTCGGTCGCGATATCGGGCGTGCGCTTGGAACCTACGCGTGCGTATCGCAGATACGCAGACACCGCATCGGCAATGTGACGCTCGATAAGGCGGTGCGTGGCGAGGACTTGACGCGTGAAAATCTGTTGCCGGTCGATGCGGTGCTCGACTTTCCGGTGGTGCGCCTTACCGACGAACAGGTGGCCGTGATTCGCCAGGGCAATTGGTTGCCGTGGAAAGAGAAAGTCGAGGGCGTAGGCCCCGAAGGCCATGTGTTTGCCGCGAACATGCAAGGCGAAGTCTTGAGCCTGTGTTTTTATGAGCCGGGCCGAATCAAGCCGAAATTTTATTTGGGTGAGGATGAAAAATGAAGCGTGCTGTGACGATGGGTAATTTTGACGGATGCCACCTGGGACACCAGGCGCTTTTCCGCACGCTCAAGGCCGTTGCCGAAGTGAACGGCTTGACGCCTACCGTCATTAGCTTTGAGCCGCATTCCAACTATGTGCTGCGCACTCCTGGCGATCCGCTGCTCCTCACGACTACCGAAGAAAAGCGCGAATTTATTGAAAGCCTGGGTCTTGAATTTTTGGTGCTCCCGTTTACGCCCGAGGTGGCGAAGCTCCCGTTCGATGTTTTTGTCCGTCAGGAACTGATTGAAAAGCGCGGCGTGTGTTCGATGTTCTTTGGACACGACCATTGCTTTGGCGCCGGCGGCAAGGGTAACTACGAAACCATTACCGCAGCCTTCCCGGAACTTTCGACTGCCATGCTTTCGATTGTGCTCCACAAGGGTGAACGCGTGAGTTCTTCTGCTGTGCGCAATGCGCTTTTGAATGGCGATGTTTCGCGCGCGCAAACTTATTTGGGCCGCCCGTATCGTTTGTCCGGAACGATTGTCGAAGGCAAACGCTTGGGCCATACCATCGGTTTCCCGACTGCGAACCTTCAGGTGGAAAAGTATAAGTTCTTGCCCAAGCATGGCGTGTATGTGGCAACCGCGCGCTTGCCCGATGGCAACGGGGGAGAGCGTTCTTTCCGCGCCGTAGTGAATATTGGAACGCAGCCTTCTACCGGCAACCAGCGCTTGGCTATCGAAGCGTACCTGCTCGACTTTAGCGAAGACATTTACGGTCGCCCGATGGTGCTTGACTTGATGGCGTACTTGCGCCCTGAACAGAAATTCCCGAGCTTGGATGATCTGGTTCGTCAGATTGGCATGGATGCGGACACCGCTCGCAATTATAACGGCAATCACTGGGCGGAATAAATGAAGCTGTTTAAGATTCTATTTGCTTGCTTATTGATATTGTCGACGACTAGCTTTGCCGCAAAGTCCTCTGCCGCAAAAAAGTCTGTATCTAAGAAAAAGGAATCAAAAGAATCAACGCAGGAGTCGGCGGAGTTTTCGAATAGTTCCCGCTGTCGGTTCTTTTTGCATGCGGGCTTGCTGGATGCAGGCCTTGGCTTGAAGCTTCGCTTGAGTAAAGAAAATGGCGTGTACATGACATTCGACATGATGTGGCAACAATTCCGCACGCAGTATGTTCGCGTTCCGGCATTGATTTACTTGGGCGGCAACAATTTCCATTTCCTCACGGGCTTTACTTTGGTCAACGAAGCTCATGGTGCTGACACCAAGACCGAAGTATCGGCCGGTTTCAACTGGGACTTCAATCAGCATTGGGGCCTGAACGGTGCGATGTTCACTCCGGTGTCGAAAAGGGCCTCTACAGGAACGTCGTACCTTTTAGATATCCGCTACGTATTCTAGACTAATTATTCAAAATATTTAGGGCTTGAAAAATCTCGGTGAACAACCGGGAATTTTTTTTGATGTAGTGAACGCTTGTTCACTTAAATTAAATCGGACCTGGGTTCGAGGTATGCTTTTTGTATGCTTTCGGGGTGAAAATGTCTGCTCTATCTTGCCAAAGTGGTAGAAAATGGTAGATTTGTACTGTGTTGTGGTAAAATGTGTCAAACTAGTATGAACTTTACGTCTTTCATAGGTCAAGCCCAAACGGCTATCGATGGAAAGGGAAGGTCTTCCTTCCCCAGGGAATTCCGTCGTCAGCTCGGGCCAACCGAAGGGGAGCAATTCGTGGTCACGCGTGGCCCTGCTCAAACCCTGCGGTTGTATACCTTGCCGGAATACGAAAAGTTCATGGCGGACTTGGACTCGAGGTCCGACCGCCGTCAAGCTGACCTAGTTCGGAGAAGCCTCTGGCCCACGGTGGTGGAGCTGGATGGCCAGAACCGCATTTTACTTCCAAAGATTTTGTTGGAGTATGCTGGTCTTAAGGGTGAAGTCCTTTACGTACAAGCTAGCGGAAAAACTCTTGAACTATGGAATCCTGAACGCTACAATGCCAAGTATGGCTTGGAAACTGAAGATGCGATGGCCGCATTCGATGCCGCGTTCTATGGAGAAAGCTTGACGGAGGGGTCCGATGGCAATAAATAGCCTCCGCAAGAACGAATTACGTACAAATGAATTTTTGAACGGCCGCGCAGCGGCTGCCCATTCCGAAGCCGCCCTTGCAGGCGTCGAAAACGGCGTGTTCTATCACGATCCGGTGATGCTGAAGGAATGCCTTGAAGGCTTGAACATCAAGCCGAGCGGCACTTATAGCGATTGCACCCTGGGCGGTGGCGGCCATTCTTACGCTATTGCAAACAAACTAGACGAAAACGGAACGCTTCACGCCTTTGATCGCGATGAAGAAGCCGTTGCCTTTGCCACCAAGCGCCTTGCCGGTGTAAAGCCCAAGTTCATTGTGCATCCGGTTCGCTTCGGTGAACTCAAGAACGAAATTGCACCGGATACTTTAGACGGCATTCTCTACGATTTGGGCATTAGCAGCCACCAGGTAGACGCTTCTGACCGTGGCTTTACTTTTGTGGGCGACAATCCGCTGGATTTGCGCATGGACCGCCGCGAAGGCGTTTCTGCCCAGGAATGGCTCAAGACGGTGGATGCCGATACGCTCGCTGCCGCACTCCGCAAGAATGCGGATATGGATCGCGGCTTCAAGCTTGCAACCCGTTTGGTTGAAATGGCTGCCTCCAAGGGCGACCAGGAAATCTTGCCTTCTGACGTGAAGGCGGTGGTGGAATCCGTGTTCCCCGACAAGCGCCGCGAAGTGAATGGCCTTTTGGCCCGCGTGTTCCAGGCGATTCGCATGGAAGTGAACGGCGAACTCAAGGAAATCGAAGATAGCCTGCGCGCTGCCGTAGATTGCCTCAAGGTGGGCGGTCGCCTGGTGGTGATGAGCTACCATTCCGTGGAAGATCGCTGCGTCAAGGAAACGGCCGCTGAATTTGAACGCGCCTGCATTTGCCCCGAACGTCAGCCTGTGTGCACGTGCGGTGGCAATCACCAGCGCCTTAAAAAGGTGAATCGCAAGCCGATTCTGCCTTCTAACGAAGAAATTGCGAACAACAGCAGGGCTCGCTCTGCGAAGCTTAGGGTGTACGAACGGGTATGAGCGAAAAGAATCAAAAATCCCTGTTCAACTCTAACCGCACCATTGTGTGGGTGTTTATCTGCGCCGTGTTGGTGGCGGGGCTTTTGCTGATCTTGCCGTTGTATATGCAGAACTGCTTGTCCAAGCTTTATTTGAAGTCCCAGGATCTTTCTTATAAGATCGGGCAGCTGCAGCGCGAAAGAACCCTGCAGGAACTTGAAATCAACAAGTTGTCTTCTCTTGAAAACTTGTCTGTCTTTGCAGACAGTGTTGGTCTTGACTTGAACGGCATGCCGACCAAGGTCCGCGTAACGGGGGCTCCATGAATATAATCAATATGGATGCTCTCTCGGTTGCAAAGATGATTGTGCTTGGCGCAATTGGTGTTTTGGCATGGCAGACCTTTAACATTCAGGTGCTGAACCGCGAAGTGTACCAGGCCGAAACCAAGAGCATGGTAACCCGTACCAAGAGCATTTACGCCGAACGCGGCGAAATCCTGGACCGTAACGGTGTGGTGTTCGCCAAGAACCTGCGCGATACCGGCAAGGCCGAAGACTACAGCCGAATTTTCTTGCAGGGCAAGCTGGCCTCCCAGATTGTGGGCAAGGTCGGCTACGATGGCGAAGGCAGCATGGGCATGGAACGCATGTACGACTTGCGCCTGCGCGGCAACGAAGGATTCCGCGTGGGTATCAAGGATGCCAAGGAACGCGAAATTCTGGGACGCTCCGAAAACGTGGCCGAAGCAAAGCCGGGCAAGAACCTGGTGCTGACCATTGACCGCGACATGCAAGAAATTGTGGAAAAGGCCCTGAAGGACGGCGTGATCGAATTCAGCGCTGCCAGTGCCTCTGCCGTGGTGGTGGACCCGTACACGGGCGAAATCCTGGCCATGGCAAGTTACCCGACTTTTGACCCGAACTCTAAAAAGCAGGGTGTGGGCAAAATGGCGAAGAACGACATCGTGGCGATGTCTTACGAACCGGGTTCTACCTTCAAGGTGATTACGGCTGCGGCTGCCATTGAAAACGACGTGGTGCCCGAAGATACCGTGTTTGTGAACGAAGGCAAGTGCTGGAGCTGGAGCGCCCGAGCCGAACGCATTTGCGACACGCACATTTATGGCGATATGGATATGGCCGAGGCAATGGTGCAGTCTTCGAACATTGTCTATGCGAAGGTTGCCGACAAGGTGGGCGCCGAAAAGCTTTACCGTATGGCCCGTAACTTCGGCTTTGGCATGAAGACTTCTGAAAACCTGGCTGGTGAAGAAGCCGGTCGCCTTTACATGCCGTACGAACTGACTCGTGATGACCGTACCCTTAAAACCATGGGCTTTGGTCACGCTGTTTCTGTAACGCCGATCCAGATGGTGATGGCTTATGCAGCTATCGCTAACGGCGGCACTCTGATGGAACCGATGATTGTAAAGGAATGGCGCGATTCAGACGGAAACCTGGTCGAAAAGAAGGATCCGGTGAAGGTGCGTCGCGTGATTTCGGAACGCACGGCAGCCTCGATCCGCAAGATGCTCAATCGCGTGGTGAACAGCGGTACGGCAAAGCGCGTGGCAAGCAAGAAGATTCCGGACGTGATTTTTGGCGGAAAGACCGGTACGGCAGAAAAATACAACCAGGAAACCGGCAAGTATGACCGCGAACACCAGGTGGCTTCGTTTATTGGCCTTGCCCCGGTCGAAGATGTGCGCTACGTGTGCATGGTGCTGGTAGACGACCCGAACGCCGACAAGCTTTATGGCCATACGGGTGGTGCAACGGCGGGCCCGATTTTCCGCCGCATTATGGAAGGCATTTACTACCATCCGAAACTTTCGCCGGCATCACATGACCTTGCCTTTGTCAAGAAGAATACGGCTTGCGAAGGCGATTACGTGGGAATGCTTGCCCAGACGGCAAAGTCGGTGGCGGCAAACAAGAAATGCCCGGTGACTTTTGAAGGTGAAGGTTCTCGAGTGATTGCCGTGCGCCGCGACAAGACGGATTCTTTGTCGCTGGTGCTCAAGCTTGGCGATGTCGATGCTTCGACGATGCCGGACTTGAAGGGGCTTTCGCTGAAGGATGCTCTTGAAATTGCTGGAAACATTCGCATGAATGTGGAATATACCGGAATGGGTCGCGTTGTGTCCCAGACGCCGAAAGTCGGGGAAACGCTCCATAAGGGTCAAATTTGCAAGCTTACGCTCAAGGAGAGAGGCTAAATGATTTCTGAAACGTTGATGCAGAAATTGAATGTGCAGGGCCTGTGCGACGACTCCCGCCGCGTGAAGGCAAAAGATTTGTTTTTCTCGATGCCGGGCGAAAAGTCCGATGAATTTGCAAGAACCGCTTTGGCGTCGGGTGCTGTGGCCGTGGTGAGCGAAACGGTCGCTCCCGAAGGTTTGACTTCGAAGTGGATCCAGGTGGCTGATGTGAAGGCGGCTCGCCTCGAAGCGGCACAAGTTTTTTACAAGAACCCGTTTGCAAAGCTTTCGGCTCATGCAGTGACGGGTACGAACGGAAAGACCACCAGCGCATTCCTGATGGATGCGATGCTTACGGCTGCAGGCCATAAGGTGGCTCTCCTTGGAACGATCAAGAACAAGATTGGCGATACTTCGGTACCGGCCACCCTTACGACACCGGGACTTTTGGATTTGTATGCCTTTGCCGCCAAGGGGGTGGAGGCCGGTTGTACGGATTTGGTGATGGAAGCGTCTTCGCACTCGCTGGATCAGGGACGTATGGCAGGCGTGCTTTATAAGAGCGCCTTGTTCAGCAACCTTACGCAAGACCATCTCGATTACCATAAGACAATGGATGCCTACTTTGAGGCAAAGAAGCTTCTGTTTACGCGTTATCTTGCAGATGACGGCGTTGCTGTTGTCAATATCGATGATGCGTACGGACTGAAACTATACGATTCCCTAGCCGGGATAGGAGCGGACCGGAGGGTGGCTGTCTCGCGTCTAGGGGTCGTTAGTGCTCTTGTGAAGCCCGAAGGGGCAGTGAAGAATACCGAAGACGGTCTCAAGATGCTGTTGCCTGCCATTAGTGCAGAACCGTTTGAAACTCCGTTGTGCGGCGACTTTAACGTGGACAACGTGATGCTGGTGCTTGCCTGGGCTAAGGCAATCGGCCTTGCCGAATCTGCCATGCGCAAGGCTCTGGCAGAAGTTCGCGTTCCGGGCCGCTTTGAAAAAGTTTGGAACAAGAATGGCCGCCACGTGATTGTGGACTACGCCCACACTCCCGACGCCCTCGAACGCGTCCTTACGACCGCGCGTAGCCTCTGCCGAGGCCGCCTCGCGTGCGTATTCGGCTGCGGCGGTGACCGCGACAAGACCAAGCGCCCGATTATGGGTGCGATTGCCGAACGCATTGCGGACAAGGCTTGGCTCACCTCCGACAACCCGCGTACCGAAAATCCGACCGACATCATTAACGATGTGCGCGCCGGCATGAAGACGGACAAGTTCAGCGTTGTGGAAAAGCGCGAAGAAGCGATTGCCAAGGCTTGCGCCGAACTCAAGGACGGCGACTGGCTCGTGATTGCGGGCAAGGGCCACGAAGACTACCAGATTGTGGGTAAGACCAAACACCATTTTGATGACCGCGAAGAAGCGGTGAAGGCGATGGAAAATGTATAAGCTGGATTTGAAAATCAAGGAACTCTTGGAAATCCTCGAAACCTACTCGGTAGGCGTTGATGGCCGTACCAAGAACCGCAAAGTGAATCTTTGCATGGATTCTCGCGAACCTGCCAAGGGTGTGGTCTTTTGGCCGATCAAGGGCGCCCGTTTTGACGCCCACCAGTTTGTAACACAAATGGAAAAAAATGGAGCATTGATGAGTGTCGTGAATGCAGATGCCGAAGGCATTGAAAACTTCAAGATGTATGCGCCCGTCGACGATACGACGAAAGCGCTTCTCAAGCTCGCCAAGGGCTACCAGAAGAATTTCAAGGTGAAGAAGGTTGCCATTACGGGCAGCAACGGCAAGACCACCACCAAGGAAATGGTGAAGGCCGTTCTTTCGCAGAAGTACAACACCCACGCCACCGCAGGTAATTTCAACAACCACATCGGTGTGCCCATGACACTGTTCCAGCTCAAGCACTGCCATGAAGCGGCCGTGATTGAAATGGGTACGAGTGGTCCGGATGAAATCCGTCCGCTTTCGATGGCGGTGGAACCCGATGTCGCCGTGATTACCAACATTGGTGCTTCTCACCTGGAACGCCTCAAGGATTTGGACGGCGTGTTCGCCGAAAAGAAGACGATTGTCGCGGGCCTCAAGAAGAACGGCGTGCTCATTGTGAACGCCGACGACCCGCGCCTTTGCAAGTGCCGCAGCACTACGAGCTACAAGGTGGTGACCTTTGGCGTGAAGCGCGGTATCATTAAGCCCGAAAAGCTTGAATGGAACGAAGACAACTGCGCGACCTTCTTTGTGGACCGAACCAAGTTCACGCTGAACGTGCCGGGCATTCATAACCTCTATAACGCACTCGCCGCTATCGCCGTGGGCTTGCAGTACAGAGTGCCCAAGGCCGACATCGCCAAGGCTCTTGCCAACTTCCGTTCGACCAACATGCGCATGGAAATCAAGAATGCCAACGGCTTCAAGATTGTGTCGGACTGCTACAATGCAAACCCGTCTTCGACCAAGATGGCCTTGCAGACCATTGGCAATATGAAGGTGAACCGCCGCATTGCCATTTTGGGCGATATGCTGGAACTCGGCGCCCAGACCGACGCCCTGCACCAGGAAATGGGCGCCATGGTGCCCGAAATGAATTTTGACATGCTCCTGACCGTGGGCGAAAAGGCAAAGCTTTATGTGAAGGGCGCAAAGTCCAAGGGCATGAAGGCCGCTCACCATTTTGCAAGCGTACAGGAACTGATCGACACCCTTACCGAAATCGTGGCAGAAGGCGACGTGCTCTTGATCAAGGGCAGCCGCGGCATGCACATGGAACAGGTGGTGGATGCCATGCTTAAACTCACGAAGGTCAAGGCTTAATTTAGGACTCACGAAGGAATGGAAAACACAGTCGCAAATACCGGCATGAACAAGCTACTCTTGGTAGTAGTGTTGCTGCTGATTTGTTTGGGCGTGCCTATTGTCTATACGGCATCGGCCCATTTCGCTGTGTCCCATGGACTTCCTGCAGAATACTATCTGCAAAAGCACTTGATCAAGGCGGTGTTCGGTTTGATTCTGATGCTTGGCCTTGCCCGGTTCCTGGATTACGGTCACTGGGTATGGCTGGGGCGCATTACCTTCTTTGTGGGCGTTGTCCTTACCATTGCGGCCCTTGTGTCGGGCCACGGCGTCAAGGGCGCAAACCGCTGGATTTTGGGCATTCAGCCTTCTGAAATCATGAAACTCGGCATGCTCATCTGCATTTGCGGAAAGTTCTCGCAGGCAGGCGACAACATCAAGAGTGTCGCTTGCACTATCATTCAGCCGGGAATCTTCTTTGGCATTACCGCTTTCTTGCTGATTTTGCAGCCGAACTATTCGATGCTCATGATGCTTTCGATGGTGGTGATTTGCGTGATGCTCACGGCTGGTGTGAATTACAAGTACCTCGCCATTACCATTGGTGCTGCCATTCCGCCGGGAATTATCATGTTGCTCATGACAGGGCATTCGAGTAAGCGTATTCAGGCGTTTACGGCGGCCGAAGGCGAAATGGTCGCTTCGAACTGGCAGGGTGAACATGCTTTGCTCGCTTTGGGTAACGGCGGATTCTCGGGAACGGGCTTCGGCATGGGCGTGCAGAAACTGGGCTACTTGCCCGAAGTCCATAAAGACGTGATTTATGCGGTGGCCGGCGAAGAATTCGGATTCATGGGAACCTTCTTCTTGTTGGCCTTGTACGCAGTCCTTTTTGCTCAGGGATTCTCGATTGCCCGCCAGTCTTCGACCCGTTTCGGAAAGTACCTGGCCGTGGCTCTCACGTTCTCGCTTTTCTTCAACTTTTTGGTTCACGTCTGCGTTTGCGTGGGACTTTTCCCCACGACGGGCCAACCTCTCCCGTTCATAAGCTTCGGCGGAACCAATCTAATTTACAGCTGTGTGGCAGTGGGGATTCTTTTGAACATTTCCAGATCCAATACAGGCAAGATGATCAAGGAACCCTACATGAGCGGCGCCTCGCTCGAAAGCAGTGCCTACAGAAACTATGAATTTTCAAGGAGTGGCGTATGAAAAAGTTCCTTTTCGTATGTGGCGGTACCGGTGGCCATATTTTCCCGGCCGTAGCCATTGCAAATAGCCTTAAAAAGATGGGCGTGACCGACATTACTTTTGCTGGCCGTAAAGATTCCATGGAAGAACGCTTGGTGGCAAAAGACTGGCCCTACGAATACATTTCGGCTGTTCCTCTGCACCGTGGCCCGTTCCTCAAGAATTTGGCCTTGCCGTTCAATTTGTCCAAGGCCTTGGTGCGCGCCAAGAGCGTGATTAAGAAGGTGAAGCCCGATGTAGTCGTTGCAACCGGTGGCTATGTATCGCTCCCGATCGTGCTTGCCGCAGGCACTGCCGGCATTCCGGTTTACCTGCAGGAACAGAATGCGGTGGCCGGCGTTGCCAACAAGGTGGGCGCCCGTTACGCAAAGACCGTCTTTGTAACCTCTGAAGAAGCAGCCAAGTTCTTCCCGGTAGAAAAGTGCATGATTTTTGGCAACCCGGTTCGTGAATTGCCGATTGGCGATTCTCTCGCTCGCCCTGCCGAATTCGCTCCGGGCAAAAAGGCCGTGTTTATTGTGGGCGGCTCTCAGGGTGCTGTGGGCATCAACAACAAGATTGAAGAAAGCATCAAGACCATTGCCGCCCGCAACGATGTTTCCGTGGTGTGGCAGGTGGGTGTAAAGAACGTGGAAACCATCAGCAACCGCGTAGGCGAAGTTCCGAATGTGGCCATTCGCGGATTCCTGGATGGCATTTACGCCTACATGAAGCATGCCGACTTGATTATCAGCCGCGCAGGAGCTTCTGCCTTGGCCGAAATCTTGGCCTTCGGTAAGCCTTCGATCCTCTTGCCGTTCCCGCATGCAACTGCGAACCACCAGGAACATAACGCCCGCGTGGTCGAAAAGGCTGGCGCTGCCCTTGTGGAACTCGATGCCGAAGAAAATCACCTGTGGGAAAAGGTGGAACAGCTCTTGGCTGATGAAAACCGTTTGAATTCGATGGCCGTCGCGGCTAAAAAGCTCGGAATGCCCGATGCTGCCGACCAGATTGCTCGTGTTATCCTCTCTAAGGAGAATGATTAATGCAGATTAATGATTGTAAGCGTGTCCGTAAGCTTCATTTCGTAGGTATCGGTGGTGCCGGTATGTCCGGTATTGCCGAAGTGCTCCACGACAACGGTTTCGTGGTGAGCGGCTCCGATACCGGTGAAAGCCAGGTGATTGATTATCTGAAAGGCCTTGGCATTAAGGTGTTCTCGAAGCACGAAGCTTCCAACGTCGAAGATACGGACTTGGTGGTTTATTCTTCTGCAGTTCCGCACGATAACCCGGAACTTGTTGAAGCACGCAACCGCCGCATTCCGGTGATTCGCCGAGCAGAAATGCTGGGCGAACTCATGCGCATGAAGTACACGCTTTCGATTGCCGGCACTCACGGCAAGACCACGACCACCTCTATCGTGGGCCAGATTTGGGAAGAAGCCGGCCGTGACCCGACCATTATCGTGGGCGGTGTAGTCAAGGGTAAGGGCAGTGGCGCTAAGGTCGGTAAGGGTGACTACCTGATTGCCGAAAGCGACGAATTCGACCGCAGCTTCCTTTCGATGATGCCGTCTTCTGCAATCATTACCAACATTGACGCCGACCACTTGGATACTTACGAAAACATCGAAGACATCAAGGATGCCTTCGTACAGTTCGCGAACAAGATTCCGTTCTACGGCCAGGTGATCGTCTGCCTGGACGACCCGAACGTGCAGCAGATTTTGGCCCGCCTCAAGAAGCCCGTGATTACTTACGGCTTTACGCGTCAGGCCAAGTACCGCGTGGATAACCTCCGTTTTGAAAAGGGTTACCCTGTATTTGAAATTTTGAACGACGGCGAAAGCTTGGGCGAATTCAAGCTCCAGATTCCAGGCCGTCACAACGTGCTGAATGCAACTGCCGCCGTAGCCCTCGCCATCGAAGAAGGCATCTCTGCCGATGTCGCTCGCAAGGCCTGCGCCGAATTCGAAGGCGTCAAGCGCCGCTTTGAATTCATCGGCGAAAAGAATGATGTTCTGGTCTTTGATGACTATGCTCACCATCCGACCGAAGCGACTGCTACCTTGCTCGGCTTCCGCGATGCCTTCCCGGACCGCCGCATTATCGTTGCCTTCCAGCCGCACCTGTTTACCCGTACCCGCGACCAGCACGATGCCTTTGGCGGTGCGTTTGCGAACTGCGATGTGCTCCTGGTGACCGACATTTACGCCTCCCGCGAAAAGCCCATTGAAGGCGTGACGGGCGCGCTGGTGTCCAATAGCGCTTCTGATCGCGGTCACCGTGACTCTCGCTTTGTGGGCGACCAGCTGAACTTGCTGCCGATTCTCAAGAAGGAATTGCAGCCGGGTGATGTGGTGGTGCTTATGGGCGCCGGCAACATCTGGAAGCTGGGCGAAAGAATTTTGAAGGAATGCCTGTAAGTATTAGGGATTAGAATTGACTGGACGTAAGACAACATTACTCGGCCGTCGAATGGGCTATAACGAACTGAAGCGCAAGCAAGAGCGCGTCCGCAAGGTAAAGGACGGCGTGTCTTCGGTGTGGCATTGGTTCAAGCGCCGCGGCTGGATTTTCACCATCATTTTGGTGGTTCTTGCTGTCCTTGCAATTCACAACCGCTTCTACCTGCAGCATTTCAATCCGCTGGAACTGCGCCACTTGCAGTATGTGGAAATCGAAGGCAACCGCATGCTTTCTTGGGAAGACGTGATGCAGGGCGCCCAGGTCGAAACGGGAATGCTCATGTCGGAACTGAATGCCGATTCTGTCGAAGCTTCGCTCATGCAGCTTCCGATGATCCTTTCGGCGAAGGTCGAAAAGAAGTTTCCGTCTTCGCTCTACATCAAGCTGCAAGAAACCTCGCCGGTGCTTACTGTCCTTTCTGAAGGTCGCGCAACGATCTATTCCGAAAAGGGATTCCCGCTTCCGTTCTCGGTGGCAACGGCCATGAGGCTCCCGGTAATGGATATGGCTGCAATGGAGCATGTGAAGACTGTAACGCAGTTCCTGGTAGAAATGCGTAAGTATGATGCTGAACTTTATAATCGTGTGTCGCAGGTAACCTGGTCTACGGAAGATGAATGCATGAAGATTTACTTCAGGGATGCGGGCTTTACCGCGCTCTTTAGGGATCTCAAGTCGAACAAGGATCAGTTTACACTGTACAAGTCGCTTGAAAACGGGTTTGCAAAGGATTTGCTTTGCGCAGGTGAAGTCGATATGCGCTATTCGGGCTTTGCCTATGTAAGAAATTATGATAAGAGGTGCGTCAATGGATGACAATAAACAGGACAAAAGAAAAGACGAATACATCTTTGGCCTTGACATTGGTGAATCGAAGATAAACCTGTTCGTGGGTGTTTCCGAAGGTGAAAACGTTCGCGTTGTGGAATGCGGCGATTTCCCGCTCAAGAATGCCGACGAATTCGATTCTGTAGTGGAAACATTGCAGCAGGCTGTCCAAGTCATTGAAAATACGACTCGCGTCGATGTGCACGATGTGTACGTGGGCATTGCGGGTAAGCACGTGCGTTCCTTGGATACCCAGGGAATCGTGACGCTCCCCATGGGCGAAGTTCGCGAAGAAGACATCGAGAATGTGACAAAGCAGGCGAGTACCTTGCCTACCCAGGCCGGCGAAATCATTCACATCTTCCCGGGCGAATACAACCTGGACGATGAACCGCATATCCGTAACCCGAAGGGCCGTTCGGGCCGTCGCCTGGGCGTCGATGTCCAGGTGGTGACCGTGAAGCAGAATGCCTTGCAGAACTTGGCCAAGTGCGTGAACCGCGCAGGCCTCAATGTAGCAGGCTTTGTGCTGGAACCGCTCGCGGCTGCAAGTGCGGTGCTGACCAATGACGAACGCGAATTGGGCGTGGCCCTCGTCGACATTGGCGCCGGTACGGCAGACATCGCCGTGTTCGTGAATGAATCCGTGCGCTTCACCTTCTCTTACGAATATGCCGGTAACTCGATTACGAGCGATATCAGCCGCTGCCTCAACGTGCCTATCGCCCTTTCGAAGGCCGAAGAAATCAAGAAAAAGTTTGGAACTTGCGTCATCAGCAACTTGATCGAAGACGATACCTTCCCGGTTCCGGCCGTGGGTAACCGTGGCGATGTCTCTTGCTCCCGCAAGCTTCTTGCCGAAATTATCACGGCGCGCGTAGGCGAAATCTTCTGCAAGCTCAATGAACAGCTCAAGGTTCACCAGCTCGATACCATTATCAATGGCGGTATCGTGCTTACGGGTGGCTGCTGCGCTTTGGAAGGCATCGAAGATGTCGCATGCAAGGTGTTCGGAAAGCCGGTTCGCATCGGTCGCCCCAAGGGCATGAGCGGTATTCAGGAAGCATACCAGAATCCGTCTTACGCAACGGGTATCGGCCTGCTTTACTATGCGAACAAGCAGCACCGCGAAAAGAAAAATCGTGAAACGGGAACGCAGATCGCTGTTTCCATGAAGAAAGGATTCCAGCGTGTTCTCGAAATCATCAGGACTTATCTATAACAACATCAACACTCAACATCAGGGAGATAAAAACATGAGTGAAATCGATAACTTCAACTTCGAGGTAAAGTCTCGCGTTATGGGCGAGGAACCATCCTTCAACAACGCCAAGGTCAAGGTGTTCGGCGTCGGCGGCGCAGGCGGCAACACCGTGAACCGCATGAAGCGTATGAACATTGAAGGTGTGGAATACTATTCCATCAATACCGACGCAATGGCTTTGGACTTGAGCCTTGCTGACCACAAGATTCTGATTGGCGAAAAGACCACCAGAAACTTGGGTGCCGGTATGGACCCCGAAATTGGCCGTAAGGCAGCCGAAGAAAACCTGGACGACATCAGGGAAGCCATGAAGGGCGCTGACATGGTGTTCGTGACCGCCGGTATGGGCGGTGGTACGGGTACGGGTGCTGCTCCGGTGGTGGCAAACATTGCCCGCGAACTCGGTATTCTCACGGTCGCCGTGGTGACCAAGCCGTTCCGCTTCGAAGGTAATGCCCGTTCTTCTATCGCACAGGAAGGCATTAACGCTCTCCGCGCTGCTGTTGACACCATCATCGTTGTCGAAAACAAGAAGCTCCTCACGCTCCTCCAGGCCTCCAACCAGAAGGCTACCATGGATGAGGCCTTCAAGATGGCTGACGAAATCCTCGGTAACGCAGTCCAGAGCATTTGCGGCATCATGTTCCGTCACGGCCTCGTGCACGTTGACTTTGCCGATATCCGTAAGGTCATGCTCAAGGGTGGTTCTGCTCTCATGGGTACGGGTTACGCTCAGGGCGAAAACCGCGGTATCATGGCTGCCGACATGGCTCTTGCCTCTCCGCTTCTCGAAGACATCAATATCGAAGGCGCTTCTGGCGTGCTCGTGAACGTTGCTCACGGCGAAAACTACTCCTTGCTCGAACATAGCGAAGCTATGGATCACATTTACGAAAAGGTCGGCGAAGAAGGTAACCCGAACATCATCATCGGCGATATCACTGACCCGGCTCTCGGCGACAAGGTTTGCATTACCATTATCGCAACGGGTTGCGGTGGCACTGCTGTGAACCAGCCCAAGGTCAGCTCCGCTGGTTTTGGCTTCGGTAACTTCACTGTTCCGCAGCAGACCATTCAGCAGTCCGCTCCGGTTCAGCAGGCTCCTGCCGCTCCGGCTGGCATCCAGCAGGCTACTCCGCGTCCGACCGGTTTCAACGTGTTCGATTTCCAGACCGTTAAGCCCGAATCCACGGAAATGTTTACCCGTCCGCAGTACACGCCCGCTTCTCAGCCGGCTCCTGAAGCTATGACCTCTTCCATTCCGTCTCTGACCGAAACGTCCGTGATGCGTTCTGTGAATGCTGCCATGTTCAGCTCTCCGGAATTCAACGCTGCTGCTCCGGCCGAAGAAGAAGTGGTGTCCCAGGGCTCCGAAACTTCTGAAATGTCTGCTGTTGCCGAAGAAGACCGCATGAACGGTGGTGTTCCGGCTTACGAAGCTCCGTCTTACGAAACTCAGTACGACATGCCTGCTTACGCTCGCAATGCTGCCAATGGCGCTACCGTGACCATGGAACGCCCGGCTGCTACGCGTCAGGAAGTTGTTGAAGAACCGGCTCCTGCCACTCCGGCAACGATCGACTTCAGCTTGCCTGCCTACCTGCGCAACAGAATGAACACGAACAACTTCTAATGAGTCTTGCTGAAAGAATCAGCAAGGTCTGTTCCGCGGCGAAAGCCCCGGTGGGTTTTGCTGAATTCCCCAAGAATTAAACACACACACAACGAGTGCGCGAGTGCGCACTCACCACAACACAAAAGGGTCACCTGGGTCTCCCTGCCTGGGTGATCCTTATTATGTCCGCTCGGCTCTATAGCATTCATGAAAATGTGATATCGCCTCGCTCTCGCCTTCACGACCAACTTGCGTTTGGTCGTTCCGGCTCACGTTATATCCGCTCGCGCCCAATCCGCTCGCGTTATGCTGGAAAACCTTAATTTGTCATGCCCGCGGAGGCGGGCTTCTCCTTTTTTACTTAAATTTCTTTCTATGAAATTGAAGTCCTTATTTTTTGGTTTATGTGCTCTTGGAACGGCTTTGGCTTTTGCAGAATCTTCGGATTCTGCGGCGTACAAGGGCTATTTCCAGATTGGTACGGATTTTAATTTCGGGTTTAACGGTGGTCCGACTGACCCGACGTTCGCTGTCGATACGGCCGAGTATTATGGCAACAATTGGCGTGGGCTTCGTGTGCCTCTCGAAAACGGTCGCAGCTACGAAGAACATATTGAACCTTTCTTTACGCTTAGTTTCCGTGCGGGCTACAAGGATTTCCATTTCTTGATGGAAGCGCCGCTCCGCAAGGATATCGAAGCCTGGTACGATAGCGACCTCAAGACAAACTTTACCTACAAGCCGAGCGAACTCGACATTGGCGTGCCTATTAATGCCTACGCCTTGTGGAACAACCCGGTGGGCTATGTGCAGTTGGGCCGTTTTGACCCTGATTTGAAAGTCTCTCCGAACGACCTCGCCTTGGGCGGAGCCCCTTACCACGATGGTTTGCTTTGGAGGTTCAAGGCCGGCATATTCCGTTATGACTTCTTGGTGAGCTCGTTAAACGCCTGGCTTTTTGACGATATCCCGGGTGCTGCAGACGAAACGGGCTGTGTTTACCCGAAGGGCTCCGAAGCGGCAGAACAAAAATGCCCGGAGCGCGGTAAGCAGGCGAGCAACCAGCGCGACCGCATTTACGACGAGAATGTGAAAAACCTGGTGTATCACCGCATCGGCGTTGAAACCAAGCATTTCTGGACTTACGTGATTGAAGAAAGCATGGTGGGTGGCAAGGATTTGGAATTCCGTTCCATGAATCCGTTCATGTTCCTGCATAACAATTTTGCGGGCGGCTACACCAAGGCGGTCACGACTTTCGAACTCGGCTTTACCCCTGCCCGTTATTCCAAGTTCTACGGCCAGATTAACATGGAAGACATCAATAGCCCCGTGGGCGAAGACGACGACAAAGGCACGAACCGTAGCATGATGAGTTTTATGGCAGGCTATTACCAGGAAATTCCGACGCGCCGTTACGGAACATTCTCCTGGCGCTTCGACGTGGTTCGCACCGACCCGTTGCATAACAACGGTCGCCTCCCGTTGCTGGAATATTCGAGCCGTCGCCTTTACCGCAGCAATTACCGCGAACAGGATGATCCCGATTACGCCGACATGTACTTTGTGGATTACCCGATCGGTTACCGTCGCGGTTCCGACGCTTTGGACATGTGGCTCGACCTCGGCTGGAAATGGGGTAGGCACAACCTGAAAATCACGCTTGCCTGGCTGCAACAGGGCGACAAGGAACTCTACACGGATTACGATGTTGCCATTCAAGAAGGAAAGGCCCCGTCTGGCGTAAAGGAATCGCAGGCGCTGGTCGATGCCCTCTATTCCATGCAGTATAACAGCTGGCTTGGTTTCTACCTCGGCGGTGGATTCCGCAGCTATGAGAATTTGGCGCACGACAAGCACGAAGATGGCAAGGATGGCTGGATCCGTTCTGGCATCAAGATGACCTTTAATCCGGTCGATACGAAGTTCTAGTTAAATCGGGCCCGCGTCTAATACCTATATTATTCCTGTAAACCAAGGAGTATTTTATGGCAGAAATCGGTACACCTCTAAGTTCTAGTGCAACCAAGGTCCTCTTTTGCGGGGCCGGCGAACTGGGTAAAGAAGTTATCATCGAAATGATGCGTCTCGGCGTCGAAGTCATTGCCGTAGACCGTTATGCCAATGCTCCTGGCATGCAGGTGGCCCATCGCAGTCACGTGATTAACATGCTTGACGGTGCCGAGCTCCGCCGCGTGATTGAACTTGAAAAGCCGGACTACATTGTTCCCGAAGTCGAAGCCATTGCGACCGACACGCTTGTGGAACTGGAAAAGGAAGGCTACAACGTCATTCCGACGGCCAAGGCGACCAAGCTTACCATGAACCGCGAAGGTATTCGCCGTCTGGCCGCCGAAGAACTCGGCATCAAGACGAGCCCGTACCGTTTCGCCGACAATTTTGAAGACTTCAAGGCTGCCGTAAAGGAAATCGGCATTCCGTGCGTGATCAAGCCGGTCATGAGTTCCTCGGGCCACGGCCAGAGCGTCATCAAGACCGAAGCAGACATCCAGAAGTCTTGGGACATTTCTCAGCACGAAGGCCGCACGGGCCACGCGAGCCGCGTGATTGTGGAAGGCTTTGTGCCGTTCGATTACGAAATTACATTGCTCACGGTTCGCCATGTGGCGGGCACGAGCTTCCTGGAACCGATTGGTCACCATCAAGTGGGCGGCGACTACCAGGAATCTTGGCAGCCGCAGCCGATGAAGCCGGAACTGCTGGAACAGGCCAAGGTGATTGCAAAGAAGGTCACCGACGCTCTCGGCGGTCGTGGCATCTTTGGCGTAGAACTCTTTGTGTGCAAGGACGAAGTCCTGTTCAGCGAAGTCTCTCCGCGCCCGCACGATACCGGCATGGTGACTCTCATCAGCCAGGACCTTTCCGAATTTGCGCTGCATGCTCGCGCCATTCTCGGCCTGCCTATTCCGAACATCGCTTTCCACGGTCCGAGCGCCTCGAAGGCAATCGTCGTGGATGGCAATTCCGACCACGTGAAGTTCGGCGGCCTCGAAGAAGTGCTTGCAGAACCTGACACCGCGCTCCGCTTGTTTGGCAAGCCCGAACTCAAGGGCCACCGCCGCTTGGGCGTGCTGCTTGCTCGCCGCAATAGCGTCGAAGAAGCCAAGGCTCAGGTCATGGCCATGCGCGAAAAAGTCAAAGTGACTCTGTAGTTTGTCAGCGCGCATTTACTTGATGCGCGATTTCCTGTTCCTGCCTGAGAAGAAAATTCTTGGCCAAGAGTGGGGTGAATTTTTAAGGAGGAGAACATGAAAAGATTTTGGGTTTTAGCTCTTGCCGCAGCTGCATTTGCAGGAGCGGCTATTACGCCAGAAACGCCGTCGAAAGATGCCGACGGCTGCTACGCAATCTCAACAGCAGAAGAACTTTTCGGCTTTGCCGATATTGTGAATACCTCTGCGACGCATGACGAATGTGGTAAGCTCACTGCCAACATTATAGTGAATAAACCTGGCCAAGAAGACGGTACCGTCAAATGGGAACCCATTTCATTTTTTAGCGGGTCTTTTGATGGCCAAGGTCATACTATTGAGGGACTTGCCCTTGGTAATTCAACAACGAACGAAGTACCTGCTTTGCCAAATGCGGGCCTCTTTGGTGTTGTTTCCAGTAGAAATTCTCTGTCGCCAGTGCGTATCAAGAATTTGACTTTAAAAGGGGTGAACTTTTTTGATATAGATAATGGTGGCGGTTTAATTGGCAAAATAGATTCGCTGAGCAATGAAGTTGTTATTGAAAATTGTGATGTAGAAATCTCCATTGGAGTACTTAGATTAGAAGAGGATGTCAGAGGGTACAGAGGCGGCTTGGTCGGTTTGCACCAAGGTGGATGGCTGACTATTAAAGAGTCTCATGTTGAGGGGCATTTCTATGGTGCAGGAACCAATGCGGGCTTGGTTGCGGGAACTACTGGTACGGTAAGGATTTTTAATTCGTACTGCCAAAACAACTTCTCTGATGCAGCGGAAGCGGCTCTCGTTGGTACTGCAACAAATGCAAATGTATATGTCGAAAACAGCTATGCGCTCTCTAGATATACACCTAGCGATCAATGGAATGGCGTTTATAACCTTGTAGGTAAAACGGAAAATTCTTACGTTAAGTACAGTAATGTTTTCCGTATGCATATGGTGTTTTTTAGTGAAACACCCCCCGAAGGCGTTCATGAATTTTACGACGAACAGGTTGAAGACGGAACCATTGCTCGTGTCCTGCATCTTTTTAAAAGTGGAAATGTGGATGGAAGCGTGTGGGGACAAAATGTTGGCACAGATGAATATCCGACTCTTTCGGGGAAAATCGATGGTGGCCAATCTCTCAAGTTGTCCGCTTTGCACTTGATTACCTATGACGCTGATACGGTGACGTATAGTAAACAGTATATTGAAGGAATTGAAAGTTCGCTTCCCTTACCCGAACGTAAAGATTATGAATTTGCGGGGTGGTATGATAATGAAAAATTTTACGGTAAGTCAACGACGACGATTCCAAAAGACGCTACTGGTGATAAAACGTTTTACGCTAAGTGGTGGCATATTCCCAAATTCGTCAACAATTGTTATGAAATCGCGTTGATTGACGAACTGTATTATTTTGCCAATCTGTATAATCGACAGCAATATTCTAAAAATACATGTGTCAAATTAACGGCAGACCTTGTAGATAACAAGAAGGTGGTTGTCGGTGATTCGCTCAATACTGCAGATTCCTCGAAGTTCTGTGCTTGGACTCCCATTCAAAAGTTTAAGGGAACATTCGATGGCCAAGGGCACTCTATTTCGGGTTTGATTTTTGTGGGGAATGATGGTAATCCAAATGCGGGACTTTTCGCTTCCGTTGGTGAAGAAAACGAAGTCTCGGATGAGGTGGTTATTAAGAATTTGGGAATAAAGGATTCCTATTTTGAAGGAAGAAGAAAGTCAGGAAGTCTTGTAGGACAATCTGCTAGTGGGACTAATTTGTATGTGTCCAATGTCTATAGCGAATGCGTCATTAATTCTTGGAACACTGATATTGGTGGGCTGATTGGAGCCTTCAATGCAGACTCTGAAAAGCAATCGCTTTTGTATCTTGTAAATGCTTATCATAAGGGTCACGTTGGTGGGGGTAGTTATGTGGGAGGCCTTGTTGGCAGTATTGAAGATGCCAAGGCATTCATTGTGAACGCGTATCATTCGGGTCTTGTTCAAGGAGGTTCGACTGTTGGCGGCTTGGTGGGCGAAGTGACGGGTGGTGATGATTCTCGTACGTTCATGGCGTATGTTTATAATGACGGACTAGTCAATGCGTCAAGGGGCGCAGTTGCTGGTGGATTAATCGCGAACCAATATACATCGACAACCATTCAGAACGCCTATAACGCTGGAGATGTGACTGCAAAGACTCAATCTGTGGGTGGAATTGTATCCCAATCGTCTAATCCCATCGTTTTGACGAATGTGTTCAATAAAGGAACTCTTTTGCCGGATTCCTATTCGGACGCGCTTGTTGCAGAGACTAACAAAAATTATAAGTTGACGGCAGATAATGTGTTCTTCTTTGAATCTGTGCCTTCAAAGAATGGCGGCTCGGCAGCAACGGCAGATGCGTTTGCAGACTTGTCTCTTGCTAAAAAATTGCATGATTACGCTAAAGGTGACGTTAACGGCGAAGGATGGACCCAAGCTGCAGGCGATCCGTATCCGAATTTCAAAAAGGATGTTGTGGAAGCCTATGCAGAACAATTTATCGTGACTCCGTCTGAACCCGGTTCGAGTAGTTCCTCGGTGGTGGAATCCAGTTCTTCCAGCGAATCCGGCAAGACTTCGCCGGTCGTTTCTCGCGCGGTGTCCCTTGTGAACGTTCGCAGCGTTGGCCGCATGGTTGAAATCTCGGGAATGCAAGCGGGCGAGGCCTACGCCCTCCTGGATATGCAGGGAAGGCTCTTGCAGCGTGGTTTCGCAAGTGGTTCAAACGTTAGTCTGAATGTCGTACGCTCTGGTCGCTACTTGATCCGGGTCGCGGGTCAAACGAAAGCGGTTACAATCCGGTAAGTGAAAACCAACGTCATTGCGAGGGGCTAAGCCCCGAAGCAATCTATTACAGTATTTTTCCGAGCGCAATAATCGCGGCAGTGCGTGCACGCAAGCGCGTATTGCCCAAATTCAGCAAGTGGACCTTCCCGTTCTGGAAGGTCTTTATGGCTTCTATTTCGCGCGGCGAGAATCCGCCTTCGGGGCCGACGAGCAGGGTGATGGGCGCATCATTCTCATTTGCGCCCGAGCCGTCGCCACTCAAGTTCAGTTGGCGTTCTCCATCGATGTCGCAGAGAATCAAGTCGCCCTTGTAGTTTTCAAGCCACTTGTCGAATTCAACGGGGCCTTCGATTGCGGTCATCCAAGCTTTCTTGGATTGCTTCAGGCTCACGAGGCTCTTGAGCTCGGCGCGGCGCACCGTCTTCTTCAAATCGGAATTCTTGGGCTCCTGCGAAAAGTCCGTGCGCAAGAAGATGATTTTGTCGATTTCAGTTTGCGCCGCATGGAATACGACTTCTTCCAAGGCGTCGTCCTTGAGGCAGGCGATTCCGAGCGACACCTTGGGCCGCGGGCGTTCCGCCTCGATCACTTTGTCCACCCGAACTACACAGGCCTTTGCGTCGGCCACATCGATGACTGCGTCAGCGAAGTGCCCCACGCCATCGGACAGCTGCAAAACATCGCCTGCGCACGCCCTGCACACGCGCACTGCGTGCGTACTCTCGTTCTCGTCAAGGGTAATGGTGCCGACCGAAATCAGCGGGCAATAAAAGCGACTATCGGGTGTCTTCATGTAACCAAAGATAGAATCTTTTGCTATTTTGAGGAACATGCCGAAGCGCACCCCTATAAAAGCTGTCGTATTTGACCTCGACGGAACCTTGTACCTGAGTGGCCGCCCCTACCCGAAGGCGGTCAAGACGGTTTGCCGCGTCGCCAAGCAAGTGCCTGTCTACTATTTGAGCAACAATACCAGCAAGTCGCCGGTCTTCTACGAAAACCGCCTCAAGGTCATGGGGCTCCCGCTGGCCGACGATGCCATTATTTCGGCTTTGTACCTTTCGCTCGACGCCATTCACGAAGAAGGCATCAAGAACGTGTTTTTCTTTGCAAACCCCGAAGTCACGGAATGGTTTGCCGCGCAAGACACGACGCTGAACCTGCGTCCCGATGTCAAGGACACCGAGCTGGTGCTGATCGCTTACCATAACAGCTTCGACTACCGCGAACTTTGCGAACTGTCGTTCCGCGTGCAGCGCAAGATCCCGTTCTGGGTCACGCATACCGACTTCGTCTGCCCCGATGCAAACGGCCCCGTGCCCGATATCGGAAGTTTCATGGCGCTCCTCAAGACTGCTTACGGCGTAGAACCTGAACGCAGCTTCGGTAAGCCGAATCCTGCCATGCTTTCGGGCCTTCTCAAAAAGTACCAGCCCGAAGAGATTCTGTTCGTGGGCGACCGCCTGTATACGGACTTTGAACTCGCCAAGCGCAGTGGCTGCCGCTTCGTGCTCCCGCTCTGTGGCGAAACCAAGCAGCAAGATCTGGACAAGCTGACCGTCAAGCCCGAGTTTGTTGTCGACATGGTGAGCGATATCGATTTTGATTCATTCTTCAAGGGTGAAATCTGATTTTAAAAAATGGAGAAAATATGATTAAGCACTTTGCAAATTTTGGAATCCTGGGCGCTTTCGCCTTGGTGTCGTCTGCGGCTTTGGTGGCTTGCGGTGACGATTCCTCTTCCGGAATTTTCAGCATGGAAAAGTCCTTCGAGATGGTTCTCGACAAGGCAAAGTATGACTACAACAAGAAGGATTCTACCTTCAAGCGTATTGAACCGGTCTGTAAAGAAGGCACGCTCGGTAACTTGGTCGGACCTGCCGAAGCCGACATGTGGGATACCCTTACATACAAAGCCTACGAAAACAAGGGCATTATTACCATCATGAAGGGTAAAGATGTCGTGGGTAAGTATAACCTCAGCGATGGTTCTTTCCCGAGGGCTTTCTGGGGTGATGAAGAAAACACCTCCAAGAAGATCCAGGGCGGTTACCGCCTGAACAAGAAAAACGTGATGAACCGCGTGATTCGTTACGACGGCAACTGCTTCATGAAGGATTACTATTCCGTATTCAACAAAGAAGTCAACGCGATCGAAAATATCGATGCCAAGCTCAAGGAATTCTACGCCCGTTTCCAGACCAAGGAAGGCCCGGTGGACGACAAGCAGATGCTGGCCGACATTCGCGCCATCGACTGCGATGAACTTTCCTTGTACGACGGTCTCGTAAAGATTCGCGTCCAGGACTTCAAGGAATCCCAGGGCAGAATCATCATTTCTTACGACAAGCGTTCTTGCAATGTGGACTTCCACCTGCGTTACGCCTTCGAACAAAAGGATTGCGAAGCCGCCTATGCCGACTACAAGGACAGCAAGAGCAAGGAAACGTTTGATTTCAACGATTTCTTCTTTGACGTCACTTACAGCGGCAATGACGAAGAATACTGCCTTGACTACCTGATTCTTGACCTCAAGAAAGAAAAGGGAATTCCGACCACCAAGTCAATCCAGCCGGGCGAATTCGCACGCGGCATCGTGAAATTGATGGTCAACGGCATGAAATAAAAACAGAAAGCTTCTAAAAACAGAAAGGCTCCCTTGCGGGAGCCTTACTAATATACGGGTAAAATCTTAGCGGAGGTCGGCCACGCAGCGAACGTAGAGGCCTTTAGAGAGGCTTTCGTCGGTGCGGTTGATGCTGTGGGCCATGCTGCGGAATTCCCAGGAGCGGGCGGTGTTCTTTTTCACCTTGGAAGCAGACCAGTAGTGACCGGTGTTATCGCCTTCGCAGTAACCGTCCCAGTCCTTGCAGCCGCCCTTGCCCAGGTTGTTCCAGTCCAGCTTGGACTGATCTTTCTGGTAGTCGCGCCATTCGCCGTCGTTGGGGAGGTGCCAGCCGTTGGGGCATGCCTTGGAGGCTTCCTTATGGCTGTAGAAACGTCCGAATTTCTTGCAGTTGCCTTCGTCTTCGAGCAAGCACTGCTTGGGGGTAGAAAGGCTATAGGAGAGATTGTTCTTCATCCATGCCTTGTCGCCACGAATTTCAACTTTGTAGGTCTTGCCGTCGCGGGTGTCGGTGAGCGTGTTGCCGTCCTTGGAAATGTTCTTGCTTTCAAGGGCGAGCGCAAAAAGTTCTTCTTCGCTCAAATTCTGCTCGGGCTGTTCAATCTTGGCGGCTTTGCCCTTGTGGACCAGGTTCGTCTTCTTGACAGACACCTTCGTCATCTTGTGCATGCCCATCTTCTTGGGACCGGCAGCAAAGCTAGCGCCACAGCAAAGGGCGAGAACTGCAGTTGCAGCGACCAGACGATTGAACTTGATACCAAACATTTCCATACTCCTGAGGCATTTTGTTGCGCCTACACTTTTGAATATATACAGGAGTTTTTGGAAAAGATTCTTACAAATTTATTTCAAAATCGGAGTGTGACGCCGGCAACATTCGGCCCTACCCAAAATGAGTACTTTTCGTCCCGTTTTTTGTGCATCTCCAGGATTCCGATGCTGACACCGGTTCCAACAAGCGCTCCGACCAGCACGTCTGTAAAGTAATGTTTACCCGCGGCGATGCGGAGTACGCTTTCGATGGTGGCAAGCGAGTAGGCCGATGCCCTCATGATTCCTTTGTAGGGGGAGTTCGGGTAGGCCGTCCTGAACCATTGGTCGGTAAAGGTGGCGACTGTAAAAGCGGCGGTGGTGTGCCCCGAAAAGAACGACCCGTAGGCCTCCGATTTGGCGCTTTCGGCCTTTTCACGCCCTTCGCCCGATTCTGCATACATGTAGGGGCGGGGCCAGATTTCGAGCGAGCGCATGGCCACGTTGATTCCGTTTCCGATGCCAATGGCCTGGAAAAACATCAAGGTGAAGGTGGCGAATTCACCCCCGGTGGAGCTTCCGTCGTGCCAGGCGATGCCGCCGACCACCAGCGGGGCAATGGCTAAAACGGACCCGATGTCGCTCGCCTTGTCGGCAGATTCGCTGTAGCGGCCGGCCAGGGGCTTGTCCCAGGGCAAAAGGTCGTCTTTGTCTTTCATCGTTTCGGGGGTCTCCATGCGGGAATAAGGGAACATGCCGATTCCGAACATGCCGCCCGCGGCCAATGTGACCGGGATATCGTTTTCAAGGTTCAGCTCGTATGTAGGGCGTTCCACTTCAGAAGCTTGCGCAAAAACCATCAGGAACAAAATACCTACAATCAATGACCTTTTGAAAATTCGCATACAGCCCCTAAGCTAAAAAAATTATATTGCTTTATCGTAAACGAATGGAGCTTTTGTGGCAGATTCTTTAAATACTCGCGAACCGATTGTACCCAGCATGGACCTTTTCGGAGCCATTTCCGACGAAATGCGCCTCAAAATCCTGTTGCTTCTGGACCAGGCGGAATTCACCGTCAACGAAATCAAGGATATCCTGGATATCCACCAGAGTAACGCGAGCCGCCACCTGGCAAAGCTTTCTGCTTGCAACTTGCTCAAGGACCGCCGCGACGGCATCAAGGCCTATTACCGCCTGAGCGAAGAACTGTACCTGAGCACCCGCATGCTTTCGATGATCCGCGATGCCTACGAAGAACTCCCGGACAAGGATATTCTCAAATGCCGTGCCGCCCAGGTGCTCGAAGACCGCACCGACAAGACCAAGGGCCAGATCCACAAGCTCGACCAGGCGGGCGGTAGCCTCAAGGCGCAAATCAGCCTGTTCGGTCGCCTCATGTACCCGTTCGAAAACGCGGTCGATGTGGGCTGTGGCGAAGGCGGCGATCTCACGCTCATACTCTGCAACAGCTGCAAGCGCGTAACTGCCCTCGACTACGACCCGAAAATCATCAGCGGGCTCCAGAAGATTTTAAAGCAGAAGAACATCCAAAACGTGACGCCCAAGGTGGCCGACATGGTCAGCACGGGTCTGCCCGACAACTTTGCCGACCTCGTGCTCATGAGTCAGGTACTTCACCACGCCAAGGACCCGCGCCTTGCCCTCAAGGAGGCGGTCCGTATCCTCAAGCGCGGCGGAACTCTTGCCCTGCTTGACTTGGCTCAGCACAAGGAAGAATCCTTCCGCACCACGCACGGTCACATTTGGCTTGGCTTTGACCGCAGTCAGCTAGAATTCTTTGTGAAGGAATTCAACTGCGATGTCGTCTCCAGCGAAATCATCCCGAGCGAAAACGAAGTCGACAAGAAGCTGCCCGTCATTTGCATGATTCTGAAAAAGAAGTAGCGGACATGTCATCCTGAGTTAAACGAAACTTAGAACTTTAGTTCTCTAGTTGAGTTATGCCCTTTGGGTAGAAGCGAAGGATCTCTACTGATTTTTTTTCACATTTCTTGTTGCGCCGAGCGAAAAAATTGTATATCTTATAGGTAGAGCTTTTTATAGGAGAATATCATGGGTAAGATTATCAAGTATGTCGCAATTGCCGCCGCTTGCATTATTTCGGCATTTGGTGTGTATTGCCTGATCAAGTATTCTTCTGCCGACGACAAACTCGAAAACAAGTCGGAAGATTAATTTTACGTTTATTTTTGTAAATGAATCGGCTATGCAATATAGCCGCTTTTGTTGTTTGTACAGACAACTGTCTATTTCCTACCGTCTACTTTAACTAAATTAACTGCATGAATTTCCTAAACAAGAAGCCCGCATTTTTTGTGGCGGTTTCCGCCATTTTCCTTGGAATTTTGCTGATCGTGTTCCGCGACTTTGCGTTCGACCCGAACCAGCTCATGCTCAACAGCGACCAGCTGAACGGTATCGGTAGCCGCATTCTGCGTGCCGAAAGTGCCGTGCTCACGGAATGGGACGATTCCCGCCTGGGTGGCGTGCCCACGATCGATGCCTTGTTCGCCGACGCTTACCATCCGCTGGTATGGGTGCAGTTCCTGATGGATCCGGCCCGCGCCGTGGGCTTCAAGTTTATCCTCACGCTGTGGGTGGCCTTCATGAGTGCCATGGCTCTCGCCTGGAACCTGACGGGGAACCGCTGGTGGGCGGGCCTCCTCGGCATGCTTTACGCTTTTTCGCCGGAATTTTTCACCTACCTCTACGGCGGCCACGATGGCAAGATGATGGTTTTTGCGATTGCCCCGCTTTCGCTGCTCGCTATCAGGAAGATTGTGCGTTCGGGTAGTGTCCCTTACATGATTGTACTTGCGCTCTCGGTCGCGTGGATGATTCTCGGTTCGCACCTGCAGCTCACTTACTTGTTCCTGTGGGGAGCCGGCCTTTACACACTTTACGAAGTCGCCTTCCATTGTGATGCCCTAAAGACTCGCGGCAAGCGCCTTGGCCTTGCGGCAGTGGGCCTCGGTTTTGGACTTGCGCTTTCTTGCTTCCAGATTGTGCCGCCCTACATGTACACCACTACGCAGTCGGTGCGCGGCGACGACAGCCATACCAATTATGGCCACGCCGTCAGCTGGTCCTTGCACCAAGAAGAAATGGCGCAGATTCTGTTGCCGGGCTTTGTGGGCGTAGACGTTTACGAACAGAACGAAAAGACGGGCGACCTCGAAGGCTCCTCTTTCGTAAGCTTCTCCATGGATGAATACCGCAAGCTGCAGGGCGGCTCTCCGTTCTACTGGGGCCACAATGCGTTCAAGCTCGACCACAACAATGCGGGCGCGCTCCTTACCTTCCTCGGATTCCTTTGTCTGTTCCTGCCGGGCAAGCGCCGCTATGCGGCTTTCTGGGGCTTGGGTGCTGTCGTAGCTTTGAGCTACGGCATGGGCGACCATTCTCCGCTGTTCAAGCTGTGGTACAATGTGCTCCCCGGTGTCAAGAACTTCCGTGCTCCGGGCATGGCCCTGTTCTGGTTGCCGCTGTTGCTGGTGATGATGGCTGGCCCGGTTCTCAAGGCTTTGAGCGCCGAAGGCAAGACTCCTGAAGAAGCCGCCGAAGCCGAAGACAACCGTCGCGCCCTGTTGCATGGTTCTGCCATGTATGGCGTGCTCCTGGTGCTTGCCTTGATTGCCCGTTTTGCCTGGACAACCTTTATTGGCCCTGTCGGCTTGGTGGTGATGATTGTTTATGCCGCCCTCTGCCTTGGTGTGATGAGCCTCGATGACCAGAAGAAAAAGCTTACTATCGCCAACTTGACCGAGGCTTTCCAGAAGGGACTCCCGGGAACGCCGCGTGCACTGCAGGCTTGCATCTTTATTGGCTTTGCCTACCTCGGCGTGATGCTCATGAGCGGTCAGAAGCTCTTGGAAGACCCGATTACGGCTCCTTACTTTAAGCCGCTGAACGAAATCGTGATGAGTGCGACTGCCGGCAAGGCTGTCCCTGGCTTTGTGCTGGTGCTGGTGATTGTCGCGGTGACGCTCTTTGTGGCCAAGTGGAAGGCTCCGGTGGCTCACAAGGCGGGCGTGCTTGCGCTTGCTGCTGGCATCGAACTCTTCTTTATCGATGGCGCATTCATCCAGAATGTTCCTGCAAACGAATACCTGCAGCCGAACAACGCCGTGGTTGCCGCCATCAAGGCTCCGTACAAGGCGGATTCCCTGAATACGCCGCGCGTGCTTTCGCTTTCCCGAAACAAGGCTTTGAGCGGAAACATTTTCTCGCAGTATCACATGCGCAATGCCGACGGTATTCACGACAACGAGCTTGCGAGCTACCGCGTTTTCCGTGGCGGCCAGAATGATGCCAACTACTTGATGAATATCAATGACCCGACGGCAGTGCACCCGTTCCTCGACTTGATGAACGTGGGTGCAATCGTTTTCGATAGCCGTCAGGGAACGACCTACATGCCGATTCCGACAGCGATGGGCGAGGCCTACCTCTACGGCGAAGCCGTGGTGATGGATGATTCCGCTGCCATCAAGACTCTCCAGACGCAGGCCGCCATTCGTGAACAGAAGGTTGCCGAACCGGTGACAGAACCTGTTGCAGACTCCGCCGTGGCGACCGCCGATAGCGCTACCGCTGATTCCGCAAGCGCTGTGGCTGCAAAGCCCGCCGCTCCCGCTGCGCCTGAATTCGGCGATGAACCGGGCAAGTTCTTCTACCGCGAAAAAGTTATTTTGTCTGAAACCCCGGAATTCGACGGCAAGGGCAGCGTGGCTGCCAAGGGCCCGATTCAGGGTTATGCAAAGCTTGTCGCAAGCCCCAAGATGGATACGCAGGTGTTCAGCGTGAATGCTGACCGCGAAGGCTTCATGGTTGTCGCGGGCAACTATCATCCGTACTGGAAGGCTTACGTGAACGGCAAGGAAGCTAAGGTCTACAAGGCCTTTGGAACCTTGCGCGCCGTGCAGATTCCGGCGGGCAATTCCGAAGTCCGCATGGAATACCGCAGCGCTCCGTTCCACAAGACCGTTTGGGTGAGCTTGGTTGCCGTCGTGCTGTTGATTGCCCTCGGCGCAGTGGCTGCCGTGCGTAGGTGCAAGAAGTAAATCAGGAATTGAACGTTGAAATAAATTTTAAAAGGACTGTTGTGAAACAGTCCTTTTTTGCGTTGTTGCGCTATTTTTGGAGACGTTCTTCCTTAGCCGATGCGTTCGCCTTTGTTGTTGGTTCCGGGGGGCGTCTTGATAAAGTAGATGACGCACGGGACAATGATGCAGGCAAAGTAGCAGACGCTCATGAAGTGGTTGAAGGCGTCGTTCATGTAGAGGCTTTCGGGTACGAGGAATTCGTTGATGGCCATCAGGACGGCGGCCACGGCGACTCCGACAAAGATGCGTGCGATCAGTTTGCTCATGCCCTGAATGTAGTATTTCTTTGGCGCAAAGGGAATGCTTTTGGTGTAAAATTTGCTAAATTGAAAGCATGAATATCCGAATTTCTGCGATTGCATTGGCATGTTTGGTGGGTCTATCGTTCAGTGCTGACCCGCGAATGGAACAGGGCGCCCGTTTTGAGGCGAAAGGCGACTTTGAAATGGCTCTCGGCGAATACCGCGCCGTTCTGGCCGAAAATCCGCGTGATGCCGCCGCCTACTTTGCCGCCGCGCAAGTTCGCATGAAAATGAAGGATTACAGCGGGGCGCTTGCCAACTACCGCCTTGCTTATAAGTTTGAACCAACGATGAGCGCCGCTTACGAAGGTGCCGCCAAGGTTTATGAGGTTCTCGGTCAAAAGGCGAAGGCTGATGCCGAACGTGCCAAGGATCCGAAGAACAATCCGGTGGTAGAAGCCCCGATTGAAGCGGCTGCGGTTGCAGAACCAGCTCCGGAACCGGCCAAGGCTGAACCCGCCAAGGTCGCCGAACCCAAGCCGGAACCGAAGCCTGTGGAAGTGGCAAAGCCGGAACCTGCAAAGGTTGCCGAAGCTCCGAAGTCTGTCGAAAAACCGGCAGAAGTGGCCAAGGCAGAACCGGCGAAGGTTGATGCCGCCTCGAACGATCCGTTTGAAAAGGGCAAGGCTCTCTATGCCGAGGGCAAGTATAAGGAAGCCGCTCCCTTGTGGCGTGAAGTCTTGCGCAAGCAGCCTGGACACGCCGGTGCGTATTTCTACGCGGGTCTGACCCGTTACCAGCTCGGCGAAATGGACAAGGCTGAATTCAACTTGAAGAAGGGCCTTGAATACAAGGATGAAGGCAACGACGCCAACTACTTCCTCGCCTTGATTGCAAAGAACAACAAGAAACAGGATCAGGAACTCAAGTTCTTGGCCGCCTACATGAAGAAGGCTGCTCCCAGCGCCAAGTACCGTGCCGCTGCCGAAGCCCGCATTGCTGAAATCAAGGCCGAAAAGGATTCGAAGAACCAGCCAGCCGCTGCTCCGGCAACCGAAACGGTTGCAAAGGTTGAAACGAAGGCTGCCGAACCCGCTCCGGCAAAGGCTGTGGAAGAAGCTCCGGTTGCAGAACCGAAGGTGGCTGACATTGCGGACGCTCCGTCTGGTGCTCCGACGATTGCTAATGCAAACTTGCTCTATAGCGCCGGTAGCATTGAAGCGGCTGTCAAGATGTACAAGGCTTTGCTTGAAACTGAACTGCAGCCCGAAGAACGTTACTTCACCATGCTGCAGTTGGGCAATGCATACCGCGAACTCCGCGACTTCCATAGCGCCGTGGTGCGTTACCGCGAAGTGGTGCAGCAGTTCCCGGATTCTGACTGGGCTGCCGAAGCCGAACGTGCACTCGAAGATGCCGTGTGGCTTGAAAAGCACGCTTCCGAGCTCCCTCGCAGAACTAGATAGTTTGATTGTCTTCCCGGGCGTTAGACCCGGCGGACAGCACTTAGAGCTTTGCTCTTTAGTGCGCATGGCCACCAGGGTGGGGATCTCCTTTTACGGATTCACAAAAATGAACGCTTGCAATCCTTATTGCAAGCGTTTTTTACTTGCTACCGATTTTTTTCTTTGTGAAAAGGCTTCTTGAAAGTATATTTAAGAGACAAGTGTTGGGCGAGGATTGGATATGAAAAAACGTTTTGTAATCTCGAGTATTGTGGCTTTGTCGGCGTCGTTCGCGTTCGCCGACCCGCCGGCGAATTTTAGCGGTTGGGAAAAAGTGTTCGAAGACAACTTCGACGGCACAAGCCTCGACAAGAAAAAGTGGAACCCCACATACAACTGGGGACCGACGCACAACCACCGCGCCTACTGCGCCGAAGAGAACGTCATCGTCTCCGATGGTACGCTCAAACTTAAAGGCGAAAAGAAAAAGCACCCCGATGCTAGCGGCAGAACGGCCAAGTTCAACGGTAAAGAAATCCCGGTTGACTACACATCGGGTGCCATCGATACCAAGGGCCATTTTGAAGTCAAGTACGGTTACATTGAAGGCCGTTTCAAGGCCCCGTCGCAAAAGGGAACCTGGCCTGCGTTCTGGACGCTGCAAGATGGCTGGCCTCCCGAAATCGACATCTTGGAAATTCCTGCTTCGCGCAAACAGCACCATTACTACTTGCATTACACCGACCCCAGCTGGTACAGCAGCCATGGCTCGGCTTGGGACCACGAAGCCTCTTTCGGCGGCCACAAGGATGACGACGTGGACCGTTCCGCAGGATTCCACAACTATGGCGTGGAATGGGACGAAGGCACACTCAGCTTCTACTTTGACGACAAGCGGTTCGCAAGTTACAACCGCCCGACCGAAATCAAGCAGCTTGCGGCACAGTACATCATCGTGAACCTGGCCATTGGTGGCTGGGCTGGAGATGACATTGATATCACGACCGATAAGCCTGCCTACTTTGAGGCAGACTGGGTGCGTGTGTGGCAGGCCAAGCCCGCAAAGCCTGATACGGTACGCATCTTCTCGATGAATTTTGGAACTTGCATGGTGCGGACTTCCGAAGACAAACTTGCGTTGGGTGACTGCAATGGCGACAATGCCGTCGCTACAATCACGCCGCTTTCTTCGACTACTTACCGCATCAACTTTGGCGACTTGTCCATTGACACTCCGAACGAGTCGACTGATGCCGGCATTACAATGGGCTTGTACAAGTGGAACGGTGGCGGACACCAGAAGGTCGTGATGGAAAAACAGTCCGGCTACGAAGGCTCCGTGGTGCGCATGAAGATGCAGCACAGTAACATGTACCTGCGTGCAACCACGGATGGCGAACGCGTGGTGCAGAGCTGGGCCGATGACTGGGAATGGAACCAGATGTGGCGCCTGCTCGGCAAGGACGATGTTGTTCCCTCGAAGGATACGACGAAGAAAGATACGTCTGTAACTGACACCGGCAAGACTGCGCTCCCGAATCTAGGCAATTTCGCAAACGTGTACGGAACCTCGGTGCATTACGCCGACGGCCAGTTGTTTGTAGAACTGGCAAGTGCCTTCAAGAATGGCGCGAATGTGCTAATCCTTGATTTGCAAGGCCGCGAAATCTTGCGCCAGCGTGCGGAACATTCCGCAATTCTCGATGTGCAGTCGCTTGCTCCGGGAGTGTACCACGTGGTGGTGCGAAATAAAAACCGCACGGATATCCGGCGGTTCAAAAAATAAGAGCTTTGCAATGAAAAATGCCTCTCTGCGGAGAGGCGTTTTTTTGAAAGTCTTTAGACGACTTGTACGAGCAATCCCTTGAGGTACTGACCTTCGGGGAATGCCGTGTTCACGGGGTGGTCGGCGGGTTGGCCGAAGCGTTCAATGATTTGAACGCGCCGATGTGCATCGGCGGCGGCATCCGCGATAATCTTCTGGAACAAGTCCATTTCCATAAGGCCCGAGCAGCTGAAAGTCGCGAGCATGCCGCCTTCGGCCAAGAGCTTCATGGCGAGCAGGTTGATGTCCTTGTAGCCGCGGGCACCTTTCTGGAGGTTGTCCTTGCTTTCTACGAACTTGGGCGGGTCCAGTACGATGAGGTCAAAGGTTTCGGCCTTGTCGCGGCACTTGCGCAAGTACTGGAATACGTCAGCTTCCACGTGTGTGGCGTGGGCGGTGCTGAGCTTGTTACGCATGATGCCTTCCTTGGCGAGCTTGAGAGCGTCCTTGGATACATCCACCTGATAAACTTTTTCGCAACCGCCGCGGAGAGCGTAGAGCCCGAAACCGCCGGTATAGCAGAAGCAGTTCAGAACCTTCTTGCCCTTGGAAAGTTCGCCAATACGGCGGCGAGCGTCGCGCTGGTCCAGATAGTAACCGGTCTTGTGACCGTTTTTCACGTCGATGGGGAAGAGAATTCCGTTTTCGTTGATGATGACCGGTTCGTCGGGCACTTCGCCGTAAACGCAACCGGTGCGCAGCTGCAGGCCTTCTTTTTTGCGCACGTCAGAATCGCAGCGTTCGTAGATGCCGCGGCAGTGCGTCTTTTCGGCGAGCAGTTCGTAAATGTCTTTGCGGTGGACTTCGGCGCCGGCGGCCAAGATTTCCACGGAATAAATGTCGGCGTACTTGTCGATAATGCAGCCTGGAATGCCGTCGTTCTCGGCGTTAATCAGGCGGAAAGCGCTGTCCTTGTCTTCGATGTCGAAACCGCGGCTCTTGCGCGCGGCAATGGCGCGGTCGAGCAAGTCGCTAAAGAATTCGCGGTCAATGTTAGCCTTTTCGCCGAATGTCCAGAAACGCCCGCGGATCTGGGACTTGGGCGAGTACGCCGCAAGACCCAGAAAATCGCTCTTGTAGCTGTAAACTTCAACGGTGTCGCCAAGTTCCGGGTCGCCGATAACTTCGTCAACGGCTCCGCTAAAAATCCAGGGGTGGTAACGCAGTGCGGACTTTTCGCGTCCGGCTTTCAAGGTAATTGCTTTCATGAAGGTAAATGTAGGAAAATTTTTGCTTTTAAAATAGGGTGCATTTTTCTACATTTGGCGCCACGATGTTTGAAAGCGTGTTTGACAAATACCCCTTCTTTAGAGCCGTTCCCTGCGTGCTCTGCATGGCTATCATCTTTAAACTGTCTTCGCTCACGACGGAACAGCTTCAAGATTTCCCGCATGTTTGGGATAAGCTGGCTCACTTTTGCGAATACGCGACGCTTGCCGGCTGCTATGCCATGCTCTGGACCCGTAACGAATGGTCCAAGCGCCAGTGGCTGCGTGTGCTGGTGGTGGGAGTTCTCGCGCTTGCTTATGGTTGCACCGACGAATACCACCAGAGCTTTGTCGAGGGCCGCGACAGCAGCGTGCTCGATTTGGTTGCTGACTTGACCGGTGGCCTGATGGGTGGCGTTGTTTACGCCATTGTTACGCGAATCTTGAATCGCTACGACCCGGTGTCCGAAAAACAGTCTTCCGTAGAAAACTAGAATTCTCCGAGCAAGATTATCTCGCGGTGCAGTTCAATGCCGAATTTCTCGGCGACTTTTTGCTGTACGTATTCGCTTAATTGCTTGATATCGCTTGCGGTAGCGCCGCCTGCGTTCACGATAAAGTTTGCATGCACGGTGCTGACTTCGGCACCGCCTATGCGGTAGCCCTTGAGGCCTGCTTGCTCGATGTAATAGCCCGGCGCGATTTGTTGCGGCATGTCGGCGGTGCCATGCTCTAGGCGCTTGAAGGTGGAGCCTGCGTTCGGCATGTTCAGCGGCTGGCTTGCCTTGCGCTTGGCCATGCATTCGGCAAGTTCCGCTTCGAGGTCGGCAATTGTCTTGCTTTCAACACTTGCTGCTTGCAACTGGAATGTCGCCGAGAGAACAATCGCCTTGTTCTTCTGAAAAATACTTTGTCTATACCCGAAGGCGCAGTCGGCGTTAGAAATTTCGCGAATGTTTCCGTCGCTGTCAAGAACGGTGACTTGCGTGCAACAGGTTCCAATTTCTTGGCCGTAGGCGCCCGCATTCATGTAAATTGCTCCGCCCAAGGTTCCGGGGATTCCGGCGAGCTTGTGGATGCTTGCAAAACCCAACTTGAGTACATTGCGGGCGAACCTGCCGAGAGGGGTTGCCGCTCCGACCTTGAACGCTCCGTTTCCTAAATCTTCGATGGCAGAAAATTCTCCGGCGAACGTGATGACAACGCCGTCAAAACCCTTGTCCGAGACAAGCAGATTCGTTCCGTTCCCTAAAATAAAGTAGGGAAGACCTTTTTCGCGGGCCATTTCCAGCGCGTTTTGAAGGTCTTGTATGGTTTCCGCCTTCACGTAATAGTGTGCGGACCCACCCACTTTAAAGGAGGTGTGCTTGCTCATCAATTCGTTTTCGAGAATCTGCATATTGTAAATATAGCTTTGCCAAGAAAAATTGTATATTACCTCGCGATGACTAACGAGGAACTGAAACAATTTAAGTCGGCGATTTCGATCACCGCCGTCGCGCAGACCCTGGGAGTAAATGTGTCCCATGGCAAGTGCCATTGTTTCTTTCCGCAGCGCCACGCCCATGGAGACCGCACGCCTTCGGTTTCAATTTCCGAAGAACGCGGGACTTTCCGTTGCTGGGTTTGCGACGATGTTCGCGGGGACGTGATTTCGTTGGTGCAGATTGTCAAGGATTGTGGCTTTACCGAATCGCTGAACTGGCTCATGGAACAGTACCCGTTCCTGGTGCCGGCCTCCGCCCGTAAAGAGATGGCGAAAATCGCGGAGCGCGCGGCCAATGCCGCTGGACGCCCGCATGCAGCTTCGTCCGTGGCTCGTATGCCCGAGATGGTCCGCCCGGTGGAACCCGAAGAGCCGCCCCTTGTATCCGAAGACGACCGCAAGAAAATCATCCTCTCGTTCCTCAAGCGTTTAAGCCCTGTTGACAATACGCCTGCAGGTAAGTGGCTCGCTCGCCGTCGCATCTACAAGCCCGTGTGGGACAAGATGCTTTTGCGCACCATTAGCAACTACGAAGAGGTGAACAACAGCCTCAAGGCGGACTTTGGCGAGGCGGTGCTGAAGTACGTGGGTCTCTTTAACGACAAAGGGCATTTGCGTTACTACAAGCATCCGTTGATTTTCCCGTATCTGGATCCGCAGCGCCGTGCGTTCTATTTCCAGTCTCGCGCGATTGACAATACGGTGGTGCCCAAGGAACTCAACTTGCGTGGCACGGTGCCGTACCCGTACAACATGGTGGCGCTGGACCAAAAACCGGGCTGGGTCTATTTGTGCGAAGGCGTGGTCGATACGCTCACCTTTTTAGGACAAAGGATCAATGCGGTCGGAATTCCGGGTGTCCGCAGCTTTAAAGTGGAGTGGTTGAATCTTTTTAGAAACAAAAATGTGGTACTTTGTCTGGATCACGATGAAGCGGGCCGCTCTGGTATGGAATATATCGGCAACTTGTTCACACAAGCGGGCATTCATAATGTAATTTTAGGCGAAGGAATGGAAAATTTGCCCACGGCCATGAAAGAAGGTGAAGACATCAATGATTGGTTCGGAGGAAAGAAGTAATGGATAAAGTGAAGTTGTATTTCGGTAAGGTCAAGGACTTTTTTAAGTGGTTTGTTGGAACCAAGTTTGCGAAGATAGCTGGGTTTGTACTCAAGTGGCTTTACCGTACAATCAATTTCATTATCCGTCAGGCCTTGTTGATTCTGATTATCTATTCGGCCATTTTCTCGGTGGCAGCCTCTTACGCCTTGTACCGCGCCTTTATTTACGGCTACGATATTTACGATGGCGTGGCGCAACTCAAGGATGCCCAGCCTGAAATGAGCAAGTACATGGAGGCCCTGCGCGATTCGAACCCGAATATCGAAATCAAGCATACCTACGTACCACTCGATTCTATCAGCCCGTACCTGCGCAAGGCGGTCATTGCAAGCGAAGACGCCGGCTTCTACTTCCATCCGGGTTTTGACATTCGTGCCATTGCCGAAGCCTTGGACGCAAACCAGATGGCGGGGAAGACCAAGTTCGGTGGCTCCACGATTACGCAACAGCTCGCAAAGAACTTGTTCTTGAGTGGCGAACGCTCCTTCAACCGCAAGTTCAAGGAGCTTGCCTACGCGCTCTTGATGGAACATGAGCTTGGCAAGGACCGCATTCTGGAACTGTACCTGAATTACGCCCAGTGGGGCAAGGATATCTTTGGCTGCCAGGAAGCCTGCCGCACCTATTACAAGAAGAACTGCGCCAAGCTGAGCGTAGACCAGGCAATCAACCTGGCCGCCATGCTCGCAAGCCCGGGCAAGCATCACCCGAACATGCGCGAAAGCCAGTTCATGGCCAAGCGTCGCGCCGTGATTTACCAGAACATGTTCCCCAAGAAGGATAGCGTGCTGGTGGATTCCTTGCGCCAGCTGATGGCTCCGATTCCCAAGGACAGCTCCGCGAAGGGAGCGAAGGCATCGGAAAAATCTATGGAAAAGGCCCCAGCTAAAAACCTGGACAAAAAGCCCGAAAAGGCTTCGGAGAAAAATCCGTCGAAGACTTCTGAAAAGTCGGCGAAGGCTCCTGCGAAAGCCTCTACAAAAAAGAAATAAAAGTTTCTATATTTGACTTGTCTAAAATTTTCTTAAAGGACGCTAAAAATGGCTAAGAAAGAATCCAAGAAGAAGGTTGTCCTCGCTTATAGCGGTGGACTCGATACTTCCATCATCATCCCCTGGCTCAAGGAAAACTACGACTGCGAAGTGATCGCTTTCGCTGCCGACCTCGGTCAGAACGACTTCCCGGACGCTAAGGCCCTCGAAGACAAGGCTCTCAAGACTGGCGCTTCCAAGTGCTACGTTCTTGACCTCAAGAAGGAATTCCTTGAAGACTACGTTTGGCCGACCGTTCGCGCCGGTGCTAAGTACGAAGGAACCTACCTCCTGGGTACCTCTTTCGCCCGTCCGCTCATCGCCAAGTATCAGGTGAAGATTGCTGAAAAGGAAGGCGCCTACGCTGTTGCTCACGGTGCTACCGGTAAGGGTAACGACCAGGTCCGTTTCGAACTGACCTACGCCGCTCTCAACCCGAAGCTCGAAATCATCGCTCCGTGGAAGGACCCGAAGTGGACGTTCCATAGCCGCGAAGACGCTATCGACTACGCTGCCGCTCACAAGATTCCGCTGAACGGCATCAGCAAGAAGAAGATTTACTCTGAAGACGGTAACCTGTGGCACCTCTCTCACGAAGGTGGCGTTCTGGAATTCCCGGAACAGGAACACAAGTACGAATTCCTCAAGCACACCAACACGTACGAAAAGGCCCCGAACAAGGCCGATCACGTGACGATTACCTTCGATAAGGGTAATCCGGTGGCTATCGATGGCAAGAAGATGGGTGCTGTCGAACTCCTTGAATACCTGAACAAGATTGGCGGCAAGAACGCTTGCGGTCTCTTGGACATCGTTGAAAACCGCCTCGTCGGCCTGAAGAGCCGCGGCGTGTACGAAACTCCGGGTGGCACGCTTCTGTACAAGGCTCACGAATGCCTGCAGCAGCTCGTGCTCGACAAGGAAACTTTGTTCGAAGCCCAGAAGATGTCTATGACCTATGCCAACCTCGTGTACAATGGCCAGTGGTTCACTCCGCTCCGCCAGGCTATGGACGCCTTCTTCGCTGAAGTGAACAAGGTTGTTACCGGTGACGTGACCCTCAAGCTCTACAAGGGTAACATCATTCCGGCCGGCATCAAGAGCCCCTACAGCCTCTACGACATGGGCCTCGGCGGATTCACCGACGTTGACATGTACGACCAAAAGGACGCAACGGGCTTCATCCGCTGCTACGGCCTCCCGCTCAAGACGCGCGCCCTGTTGCTCGGCAACAAGACCAACGTCGACTTCGGCAAGCCGGTTGTTCTTCCGAAGAAGTAATCGGAAAAGATAATTGAAAAAAATCCCTCGGTTCAAAACCGGGGGATTTTTTTATTTCTACTAAAATTCAAACATGTATCCGGCTCCCCAGAGGAGCTTTTTTACATCATGTTCCCTGTATCGGTTGATAGGGACGCTAATTTGTGTGTACAGCCCGTAAAGGTGAGCCCAAAGTTCAAGCGAAAGGTCGGCTGTTTCTTTATAGTTGTAGGGGAAGGTGTACCTGCCTTCGTTTGCCTTGTTGATTTCCTGGTGCAATTTGTTCGGGGCTTCGGCGTATTCGTAACCAAGACCAAGGCCTGTGTCAAAGTGGAACGGGAGTTCTTTAAAGAAGGTCCAGAGCAGGCTGCCGCGGTAGCCGCACCAAAAGTGATTTTCGCCTTTACTCATGCCCATTCCCTGCAGGTAGACCATCAAGTTGTTGTAGCCAACGCCTCCAATCAGCACGACAGGGGTCTGATTGCGAAGGCCCGCTCCGGCGCTAAAACGCCAGTCTCCGGCGTGGCTAAATACTGCAACAAAAAGGACTACAAAAAACAGGGGTCTAAAAACAGTGCGAAACATAGTCCAAATATAGACAAAACATACGATTATACTCGCAAAAACCTGTTTTTATTCCTATATTGTTTTGCATAAAACTCGGCCCGCCGTAGCACGGACCACAAAAAAGGAATCAATATGAAGATGAAATCACTTATCAAGGCTTGCGCATTTGCTTGCGCTTTCGCCGCTCCTGCAATGGCTGAAGGTGGCATGTTCGAAGGGGCTCTCCCCGAAAACTGGACTGCCGACGTTGTCGCAGCTGTTCGTTATAACTGGTACAACTTCAGCAACTGGCAGAAGGACGGTACCTCCAACTACACTTGGCTCGTGACCTACGATGCCGACGTGCAGGGTAAGTGGAAGGTCGCTAACTGGCGTAACCTCATCGACATCGACCTCGGTCAGACATGGACTAAGGGCGTGGGTAAGCGCAAGTCCAACGACCGTCTCTTCTGGGAATCTATGCTCGACTTCAACATGACCGAAGTCCTGAAGCCCTATATCGGTAACCGCTTTGAAACTCAGTTCATGGCCGGCTACGAATACAGCGAAGACGAAGATGGCAACGAAGTCAAGAAGGCAATTTCCAGCTTCATGGATCCGGCCTACGAAACTCAGCTTGCCGGTCTTGCTTACGTTCCGAACGACAACTTCTCTCAGCGTATCGGTTTTGCTAACCGCATGACCATTTCTAACGGTTACGGTTACGCCGACGACAAGGATACCGAAAAGTTCGAAAAGTTCCGTGACGAACCCGGTCTCGAATCTATCACCGAAGCCAAGTATGCCTTCTCTGACATCGTGAGCTTCAAGACCCGTCTGTGGGCCTTCTGCAACTTCGAAGGTGTCGAAAAGATTGACGGCCTTTGGGAAAACCTGCTCTCCGTGATGATTGCACCGCTCGTTGAACTCCAGGTTGGCTTCGATATGGCCTACGACTGGGATCTCGACGAAGATACGCAGTACAAGAGCATGGTGCTCTTCGGCCTGACCTGGCGCTGGTTTTAATTAGAAACCGGGTCGCTCGGCTCTATCGCATGAAAAAAGTCCCCGTTCGGGGACTTTTTTGTTTTTGAAGTCATGCTGACGCAGGTCAGCATCGGCTTTTTTATTTCTAGCCCTTGGCTTCTAAATCCGCTTTCATGGCTCGAATGGCGTTGCCGCGGTGGCTGATGCCTTTCTTTTCTGCAAGTTCCATCTGCGCGAAAGTGCGGTCAAATCCGTCGGGAACGAATAGCGGGTCGTAACCGAATCCCATGTCGCCAACGGGCGCGAAGTTGATTTGTCCGCGGCACTCGCCTTCATAAATCTTGGGTTCGCTCACAGTCCACTTGCCGTCCACTTCGGCGGCTTTCTGGTAAGAGAGTGCGCAGAAGTAGCGGGCGCTGCGGTCCTTGACGCCTTCAAGCTTTTGCATGAGCTTGTCGTTGTTCGCCTGGTCGTTGCCATGGTAGCCGCAGTAGCGGGCGCTGTAAATGCCGGGTTCGCCGTTCAAAGCGAATACTTCCAAGCCGGAATCGTCGGCAAGAACGCTTGCCTCGATATGCTTTTCGCAAAGCCACTTGGCTACCGAGCTCGACTTAATGATCGCGTTTGCTTCGAACGAATCGCCGTCTTCAACGATATCGTCTGTAAAGCCGATGTCCTTGAGCGTCTTGAATTCCTTGTTCTCGGTTCCGAGAATGTGGGCGAAGTCCCTAATCTTCCCGGGATTTCCCGTCGCGATAACAAATAAATGCTTCATCTTAAAAGATCTCTCGTCTTTCGTCTGTAGGCTCATTGAGCCGTTCTTTTGTCTAATTAGTAGTGTTCCGGTTTCATCACGATAAGGATAGCGTCGACAACGACACCTACGCCACAGAGACCGCCTGTGCAAAGCCAAAGGATTCCGGTCCAGATTTTACCTTCGTAAAAGCGGTGCAGTCCCAGATAGCCGAGCAAAATGCAAAGGGCTAGGGCAATCCATTTGTTGTGTTCACCTTGTGCGGGCATAAGACCTCTTTTTGTTTTTGTGCGACCCAAATATAGAAAAAGCGGACTCTTGATTTTTCTAAATTTATTGATGGATAATTGCTATGTTCCACGTATTCAAGCACGAACTGCGACTGATTTTTAGGGATCCGCGCTTCTGGATCCCCTTCGTTATCCCGCCCGTGATTTTGGCGGCTAGCCAGGGCATAGCCGTGTCGCGTTACGGTGGCCAGATTATGGAGGGCATGCAGGGCTACATGATGCTCTTGCTCGGTTGCCTCATGGCGCCCATGGGCTCGCCCCTTGCTGGCGATACTTTTGCGGGCGAACGCGAACGTAATTCCCTAGAACTCCTGCAACTAGCGCCGATTGCTCCTGCAAAACTCTTCTGGGGCAAGCTTCTGGCGATTCTTCCGTTTCCGGTGGTGTTTGCGTTGCTCGCACAGTTCGGTTACTGGGTGTCGCATCCTGAAATTTCGACGATGTCTGCGGTGGCATCTGTTCTCGGGGCGCTTTCGGCGGTGCTTCTCACGACCTCATTTTCGCTTGTCGTTTCGCTCCGCGTTAAGACGGTCCGGGCTGCGACTCATCTGACTTTGTTTCTTATCGTGCCGCTATTGCTGTTGGTGCAGCTCGGCCACGAGGCTTTCTTGAGCGGGCTGTTCGTGCCTGTCGTAACGCTTGTCGTGTCGGTCTTGCTGAGCATTGCGGCGACTTTCACGAGCATGCGAAAGTTTGTAAGCTTGTAATGTAATAGAGGAAAAATATGAAAAAAGCCCTTTTTGCCATCAGTTCCTTAGTGCTTGCGCTTGCCTTTACGGCCTGCGGCGATTCTTCATCCGGTGCGTCCGATTCTGATCCGTCTAACGGAGGAAAACCTTCCGCAAAGGGTAGTTTCCCGCAAAATGGCGATCCGGAATTTTATTGCTATGCAACTAGTGGAACCGATGAAGATGGTAAAATCTGGGGACAGATCAAGTTGAATATCCCGAACTATAAGGGACATGTAGAAAGAATTACTTTTGATGAAACCGGCAATGGCACGCAATATTATGAACAGTCCTATTACAATTTGAATTCGTATAATAAAACGGCCATGTGCCTTGAATTCGAACAGGGTATCGAAGAAAAATCAAGGAAAAGGAATTTCACTGAAACACACTGCGAAAACGGAGTCTCTTACTTTGTAATATCTTTCCAAGGCGCGCCCATAAATGAACTTATGATGCACGCGACGGAGTTCGAAGAAGATTGCGAACAATACAAGCGCGAGTGGGAAGACGGCGAATACGAAGAATACCAGAAAAAACGTTAATCCTTCAAGTAAACGCTTCGCCCGTCGTTCAACATCAGGATGACGGGCAATTCTTTTGCTATAAAAACGCCGTCATTCAAAAGGCCGCTTTCTATCAGTTGGCCGTTCAAGCTGAAAGCCCTGTATGGGGCGTTAGGCTTGGCGCCTGCAATCTGGTAGCGGTTTTGGCCGAGTTTCGTGAAACTGAACCTTGCCTGCGAGAGTCCCGGGATTGTGGTAGTAATAGTGTCTGCCGCGAACCTGTAATCTGGGCAGAAGTTCAGCGTGTCGAGGAGGAAGGCGTGTATTCCGGCCACAGCCGAGCTTGCTAGCGGTACATCAGCCTTGTCGATATCCTTACCGTCGTTTCTCCGTCTTAATTCTGGCGGGTTGAATTCGCAGCCGGAGTAGCCCCTTTCTTTCCAATAGTATCTACCGCAGAGCTCAAAAACGTGTTCCACCAGAGAATCAGCCTGTTCCGCCGTGCCTTTGAAAACGCCCGCCTTTTGCAGCCGTGCGAACTCGTCTTTGAATACAGCGTCGTGATGCACGCTGAAAAGCGAATCAACGAAGTCGTCTTGGTTGCTGGAATAGGCGACGCGTGCCACCTTGACTACTTTCTCGGAGGCAATTACAATCATGGTGGAGTCAAGCTCAGACCTGTACATCCATACCGTGTCGACACCGGAAGCATTCTTTACGGCAGGTTCGCGATTATCCATCTTGGAGAGGTTCAGGTAGCTGCCCTCGAACAGGTAGAGAGCCACTGCTGGGTATTCGAAATAAGCTCCAGTGCTTCCAGACTCCCTGACGGGTGGCTCGTAGCTGCATTCCGCTGCCTGTAGGGTTGCGGTTCCGATGCCTGCGGCAAAAGCTCCCGCAAATAGAAATTTTGTGAAATTCATACTCTTTTCTCCTTTTAGTCCATCTTCAAGAAATAGTAAAAAAAGAGAGCCGTTTTCGAGCCTAGCAAAAACGAGTGATTTGAGTCAACGGATGCTGCCGTTTTCCTGCTCGTCCCGCAGCATGTTCGAAGCGGCGGACTTGAAAATACTCCTCATGAATTCGTCGTAGCCGGGTTCACCCTTCTTGGGGTGGCGCCTGGGGGCGCTGGCTGCGATCCTTTTCTTCAGTTCGAGAATTTCCTTTTCGTCCATATTGGCCTCTTTTTTTTGTAATCCTGTTAAATATCGCTTGCTTTGCAAGAATTGTAAAGAAATCCCTGAAAAAAACAAGTGCACGCTTGGAGTCCCTATTCCAAGTTGAAATAAAAAATTTTAGAGAAAAAGAAAAAAAAAGGTTATATTATAAACTACATCATGCTAAAACTCGCTTGGCGTGTTGTGCAATAATTAGCGAGAAAACATATTAAGAGGTGCTTTATGAAAAAAATCTTTCTTTTGGGAATGATGATGTGTTTCCTGGCGGTTGTTGGATGCAAGAAAAGTACGGCATGTTGGTACCCGGTTGATGGTGGGCACATAAATTTGGATAATGTAAGCAGGATAACTTCGGAAGTGCAGGTGCTTTTAATTGATGACCAATATAATCGTGATACAATTATAGACGGTGTTATCAGTAAGGAGAATATAAATGCTGCTATCAGTAAAATAAAAAATAAGCAGAAGGAATATGAACGCATAAATTATCACGCATCGATCATTTTTGATAATTTTACCGTCAAACTTCAAACTATGGATGATAAACAGTATTTCCCGAATGGTTGGACAAGCGACGACGACATTATAAAATTGCTGAAATTATGGTTGTCAGCAAAAGAAGATGTTGATTCAATGTTGTAAAAAAAAAGGTGCCCCAATCGGAGCACCTGTTTTAATTTTGTTGGCTTGTCGCAGAATTACTTCAACTCTTTAAGAGCTGCTTCGTTCTTCGCGATAATGTCCTGCTGCGTAGCGAGCTTGGTGCGTTCGGCGTTCACCACTGCTTCGGGGGCGCCGCTCACGAATTTTTCGTTCGAGAGCTTGCGTTCGATGCTGGCGGCGAATGATTTGGCCTTCTCGATTTCCTTTTCGAGGCGGGCGATTTCTGCAGCCGGGTCGAGGATACCTTCGAGCGGAATGTAGAGTTCGCCACCGGGCACCACGGCGCTGGCGCTGAACTTCGGCTTGGCGGCCTTCACGGCGACGCTCAGGTCAGAAAGACCCGAAAGTTCGGTGATGATTGCCATGCAGTCCTTCACGCTTGCTTCTGTTGCGGCATCGTCGACGCTCACCACGGCGTTCAGCTTGGTAGCGGGGCTCACGTTGTAGCGGCCACGCACGCCACGCACGCTTTCCACCACGGCGAATGCCTGGTCGAATGCGGCTTCAATCTTGGCGTCAATGAGCGATTCGTCGGCCTTGGGCCATGCGCGGCTGATCACCATTTCGCTGCCTTGGAACAGGATGCTGTTGAGTTCTTCGGTAATGAACGGCATCACCGGGTGGAGCAGGTCGAGCACGTTCTTCAGCACGTAGCTGAGGATGGCCATGGCGTTCTTCTTTTCGGCGGTGAGCGTTTCGCTGTTGATCACGGACTTCTTAATCTCGAGATAGCTGGAGCAGACGTCGTCCCACACGAAGCGGTACAGGAACCCGGCGAGTTCGGCGAAGTGGTATTCTTCGAGCATGCGGGTGGCGTCCTTGATGGTCGTCTGCAGGCGGCTCAAAATCCACTTGTCTTCCAGGGCGAACAAGCTCTTGTCCATCGGGAGTTCGGCGGCAAGCGCGCCGGCCTGTTCGAGCTGCGGGTAAAGGAAGCGGCAGGCGTTCCACAGCTTGTTGCTGAAGTTACGGCCGATTTCGAACTTTTCGCTGGTGTTGATTTCGCGGCCATCCGGCTGCTTTTCCTTCTTCACCGGCAGGCGCACGTCCTGGTTGTCGGTGCAGAGGCTAGCCATCACAAAGCGCAGAGCGTCGGTACCGTACTTCTCTTCGATATCCATCGGGTCCACGCCGTTGCCCTTGGACTTGCTCATAGTCTGGCCATTGCCGTCCAGAATCTTCGGGTGGATATAGACCGTGTGGAACGGAACCGTGCCCATGTTTTCCTGGCTGAAGAGCACCATGCGGGCGACCCACAGCGTAATGATGTCGCGGCTTGTCACGAGCACGCTGGTGGGGTAGTAGCGCTTGAGCGTGTCGGTGTTTTCCGGCCAGCCCATGGTAGAATGCGGCCAGAGTCCACTGGAGAACCACGTGTCGAGCACGTCTTCTTCCTGCTTGAGTTCGTGACCCGGAACGGCGTCTTCCTTGAGGTCTTCTTCCTGGCTGCACACGAGGTAGCCGCCGTTTTCGGCCTTGTAGAAGTAGATGTCGTCGCGGCCCGCGAATGCGGCCTTCAGTTCGTCTTCGCTAGCATCGGTGTGCCAGATAGGAATGCGGTGGCCCCACCAGAGCTGACGGCTGATGCACCAGTCGCGCTTTTCAGCAAGCCAGTCCAGATACTTGTTGGCGTAGCGTTCCGGGATAATCTTGATTTCGCCCGACTTCACGGCGTTCATTGCGTTTTCGGCGAGCACGTCCATCTTCACGAACCACTGGTCGCTGAGGTACGGCTCGATCACAGTCTTGGAACGGTCGGAGTGGCCCACGTCCATTTCGTGGTCTTCCACCTTGATCAAAAGTCCGAGTTCTTCGAGACCTGCCACCACGGCGTCGCGTGCGGCCTGGCCCTTGAGTCCCTGGAACTTGCCGGCGTTCTCGTTCAGGCTGCCGTCATCGTTCATGATGTTGATCATCGGGAGCTTGTGGCGCAGACCCGTCGCATAGTCGTTCGGGTCATGAGCCGGAGTCACCTTCACGGAACCCGTACCGAAGTCCTTGTCCACCAAGATAGCGTCGGCAATCACCGGGATTTCGCGGTCAACGAACGGCACCTTCAGCATCTTGCCGATGAACTGTGCATAGCGTTCGTCGTTCGGGTGCACGGCGAGGGCGGTATCGCCCATGATCGTTTCCGGACGTGTGGTCGAAACGGGGATAAATCCCGAACCGTCGGCCAGGGGGTACTTGAACGTCCAGAAGTGGCCCTTCACGTGTTCGTAGTAGATTTCGTCGTCGGCAACGGCGGTCTGGAGCTTGGTATCCCAGTTCACTAGGCGCTTGCCGCGGTAAATGAGGCCCTTCTTGAACAGGTTGAAGAAGGCGTGGCGCACGGCCTTTGCGCAAACCGGGTCCAGCGTAAAGCGCTGGCGGCTCCAGTCGCAGCTAACGCCCAGGCTCTTGAGCTGCTTCGTAATGCGGGCTTCGTATTCGTCCTTCCACTTCCAAATGCGTTCCACCAGGGCGTCGCGGCCAATGTCGTGGCGGGTCTTGTGTTCGTCCTGGAAAAGGCGCTTTTCGACCACGGCCTGCGTGGCGATACCCGCGTGGTCCGTACCCGGAATCCACAGCGTGTCGCGGCCGGTCTTACGGCGGTAGCGTACCAAAATGTCCTGGAGCGTATCGTTGAGCGCGTGTCCCAGATGGAGCGCGCCGGTAACGTTCGGGGGCGGAATCACGACCGAGAACGGTTCGCCCTTTCCGCTGGGTGCAAAACTGTTATTCTCAGCCCAGGTCTTATGCCATCGGGCTTCCACATCTTTAGAATTGTAACGAGTTTCCATAGTGCGGGCAAATTTAGAAATTCTCACGCATTATGGCAAAAAGGATTATATAAAAAGGGGAGGGGAAAGCCTTCCCCTCGCTCGCACTACGTTGCTCGCTTCCCCTTCGAGCGGGGCCTCAAACGCCGGCCCCGCAACGCCCTGGCTTACATCTCATCCAATTTCTGCATCAACTTGTGGGTTTCGAGAAGGATGGCGATGATCTTGCGGTAATGCGAGATGTCGTCGTATGTAAGGGTGCGGTTTTTGCGGTCCTTGAGCCACTTTTGGGCGGGTTGGTAGCCACCAATGTAGAAGTTCCAGGCTAGTTCAGAAACATTCGCAAAATACTGCGTCTTGTTGATGTAGACCTTACCGTAGTTGTCATTCCCGGCTTGACCGGAAATATCCTTTTTATACTTAATATCCGTTACGGCATTGTTACCATCGATATCGAAGGAGGTTTCCTGCGGAGGAATTTCTTCCATCAGGTGCAATTTGCGAAGTTTATTGCCGATGGAAACGGTGCGTTCAAATTCTTCCTTGTTTTCGGGATAAGGAATACGTGGGAAATCGATTTTCAGAAATTCCCTATATTTTTCGCGATAGGACGGAGTATGGAGTACTCCATAGATATAATCGAAGATTTGCTCCGGAGATAATTGGCATCCTACAAGTTTTTCAATTTTTTTCAAAATCTTTCCATCTAGATTAGGGTTACGCGATTCTCCAAGAGAAAATTCCTCTTCTGTTGGATATAGATACAGAGGAAAAACATAATCATTATCTTTAGGAGACAATAACGTTTGATCTACAGGTTTGTTAGCCAGGAAATATGTTGACGCATAATCTCTATTTATACGGACAAGGCATAAACAAATATTGTCCTTTTCAAAATGTTGAAATATGTCGTATCTCGGATAAGCAATAAACCCCTTTGTTTTCTTAGAATAGTAGGTATATCGTTCATCAAACAATCTATAAAGAACCTTTTGAACGTTCCCATTTTTTTCAAGCACATCTTTCTTAGCCGACTCAACGGTCCAATCGCGTCCATCTTTTAGTTTATATTTTTTCCGTATCGAATCAACATCCATTCTTTCCATATCGGAAAGTACCGCGCAGACGTCCTTCTCATTGAAATGAATTGTTAACGAATCACGTTTCGTTTGAAAACCAGACACAAATTTTTTCATCAACTCATCAATTTTAAAACCCTTATCATATTTTTCTATCTCTGAAAAATCTTTCGGGACAAAGAAGTAATACGGGTCAAATGGTTTAAGTTCCTGCCAGGGAACATCCTTTAACGAGTGAGTTTGAAGGTAACGGTATTTTTCTGGACGTTTGCCAAAGAGTTCATAGTGATAAACTTTGGCTAGGGATTCTTCTGTTCCAGAACTACAACCCTTTTTCACAAAAATATTAATGCTTACGCCTTGCATGATATCAAAAACATTTTCATCTTTGTCCCCATCAGGTGTAGTTTCTTGTTTTCGAGTATCACCATGCAAATTCAGAATATATATATCGTCAAATATTTTCATTAAAGAATGACGCATTTTTCGATGAGTGATACCATCGACAAAACTGTTATTTGAGATATAGGCAACAATTCCTTCCCCATTTTTTTCTACATAATAGTGAGCCAAACGTATAAATTTAATATAGTCATCATTTAGATTTATCTTCTTCTCGTTCAATCCCTTTTTATACTCTTTCAAGAGATTTGTTATCCAGGTTCCCTTGTTACTACTACTTGCACTATAAGGCGGGTTTCCTATCATCACCATTACTGGAGTATCGCGTTTGACAATATTCGCCTCATTTGCTTCTTGTGCCAACCATTGCGCAAACAGTGTACCTGTATCGTGACCGCATTCTTCAAGGGAATTAGTAAGGAATACGCGAAGTCGCTTGTCCTGTTTTGCCTTGTAGCCAGTCTGCGCCAATACCATGTCCAATTTCAAATGAGCAACGGCGTATGGAGCCATCATGAATTCAAAACCATTCAGGCGCGGCACCAGATGTTCTTCCACATAGTTTTGCCAAGCGCCCTTCTGGTTTTCCATGCCGGAATATATCTTGCGGACCACTTCGGCAAGGAATGTTCCCGTTCCAGTTGCAGGATCAAGAATTTGAACTTTATGGTACTCGCGCGTTTCGTATTTCTTGTGGTCTTTGGTACGATTATCCGTATATAGGTTCGAAGTCTGCCGAACCGTCACCTTGCTCGTGTCGGCAAGCCCATCACTCAAATTGAAGCGGGATTTCAAAATTTCGTCAACGGCATTGACGATAAAGTGGACAACGGGTTCTGGCGTGTAGTAAACACCACAGGCTTTTTTCTGCTTGGGGTCGTAATAGCGTAGAAAATGTTCGTAGAAGTGAATCATGGGGTCGGCTTGACCCGTGGTCTTTCCAAAATTCTTCATGACCTTCGGCATATCCGTCACTCGGAAAGTTTCCGCAAGATCATCAACAATCCACGCAATGCTTGTATCTACATCGAATGCGGCGACATTTTGGAAAACCTTGCGCAAGAACGGATTTGTCTTGGGAATGAGTATTGCCGCTTCTTCCCGACTAAATGTGTCGGGAGTGTCATCATGGAGCCTTGCCGCAAACATTCCATATACAATAGTTTGTGCATAGATGTCAGCAAAGGCTCGTTCCGTCAAATCGTGAATTAAATGGTCTTTGAAAGCAGCCCATTGTCCCTTCAAATCTCCGGACTTTTCGTTACCGGCATCAAGAGTCTTTTCAATAACTTCGGCGAGGAGGCGCGCCTTGGCGGCCATCATCTGCGCCAATTTTGTAGAACTTGTAATCTTCTGCGGCATTGATTCCGCGAGGTGTTCCACCATTTCCAAAAACATCGGAACATTGGCGCCTATTAGCGCAATCTTATTTCCTCTGATTTCTGCGATACAAATGCTATTGACAAATTCGCCATTTTCATAAAGATGGAAATCAAGGTAATCCGTGAAAAGGATATGGTCCAGCGATTTTTTGTATCGATTAAATTGCGCCTTGTGCTGGCGGTTACCATCCAGGTCGCTATCACCGATGTCCTTTGCCTCTACGAACGCAACTGGAATTGATGTTGCACCATTCCCTTTTGCAATAATATAGTCCGGCGCTCCGCATTCTATCCGACTCGGCTCATTTGTAATGGTAAATTTGGGGAGCAAATCGCCAAGCAGTTTTGCAAGTGCCGGGCGGTAACTGTGTTCGGTCGCCTTGCCCGTAGAAAATTGCTTGGAAACCTCGTCGATGTACTGTGCGACGGCTTGAATCTTGCTTTTGTCCAAATCGGCCATGGCGGCTCCAATGTTGCGAGAGCCGTTCCTTGTTGCGCCTCGATTTCCACAAATAAAAAAGGCGTGGAGTCGTAGGCTTACCGCTATCGAGGGCTACCACACCCTGTTGCATAATAAGCACAAACGACCCACGCCCCGATTGGGACGTGAGCGTTCGTCTTATCCTCATGCAACTTGAAAGTGGTAGTTTCGATAGCGAGAATAAGAGACGAATCTCAAAAATTCCGGTCGCTCCGAACCATTCGGTACGGGGCTATGTCAACTGCAATATAGATTATTGGAATGGCGAAAGATGACTTTTGGTCATTTTGTGGATAAAAATAGCCAAATATTGCAAAAACCGACCCAAGTGGATCGGCTCTTGCTGATTATGCAATTCAGGTGTGACTAGCAAGAGTGATTACTACTCCAAATACCAGACTGTTTCAACGGTATCTCCTGCTTCAATATCTTCAGGAGTATAATCGATTGGGCTAGCTCCAATACAATGTTCATCGCATAATTGTCCATCGTCATGAACATCGATCTCAATATGCCGTTTGGAGTAATCAACACTTACAATTCCGCCCAGTTTATGTCCGAGAGTCGTGGCGATAACCTCGGCTTTTTCGCGTGCGTCCTTGACTGCGGACTCAAGAATTTGCAGTTTGGCATCATGAGAATCTTTCCTAATGAAAGATATATTCACTTCGAGTTCAGGCCATGCTGTTCCCAGGGCTGACATGACTTTTGATGTAAGAATTCCATCTAAAGGCAGTTCAATAGAGAGTTGTTGATTCAAATGATATTCGGTAAGCCACCGGACATCCTTGCTAATCCATTCCCGATGTTTTTCTATTGAAAAATCCGATGTTTTGAGAGCGTCTTTCGGAATCTTCAGTTTTTCAAGGGCTTCTCTCAAGCCTTTATTGCCTATGGAGGCTTCGTTATATGCCTTTTCATAGGAATCGTGTTTGGAATCTATAGAAAAGGTGAGTTTTGTGGTGTCAGGAGCAATTTTGACAAAGCCCGTTCCCATCACTCTAATGGTTTTCTGATTCTGTTCCATAATAGCCTCCTTTTGGTTATACCACAAATATATATTCATTTAATTGTCATAAAATGACAATTTGTGAAGAGAGTTTTACTTCGCGTATCTACAGATTTGTGGGACTCCACCAGAAAAGCTCGTCACTCGGCTTTCATTTTCGTGCGTTAGTAAATTGTCGATTTTGACTCAGGCTCACGGAAAAGTATACAGGAAAGTACACAGAAAAGTGCATAGAAAAGTACACAGAAAATCGATGTAATTTGTCAAATTGGCTCTAAAAAACGCCCTAATTGATGAAAAAACTGCAAATGTCCAAGAAAAAGTCCATGAAAATGTCCAAGAAAATGACGGTATAAATGCCGGTGTAAACGAGTGAAATGAAGTAGTCACTTTCTGACATCTGTTTGAATCTATATTTATAGGTGACTCTAGAAAGGAGGCTCCTATGCAGACAGATAATGAAAATCGGGACTTGAAATACTGCCGCTATTACCGTGGCGAACAGCGGAATCCGTATTTGGACTCCTTCAAAGATTGCGCATGGGAGGCCGAACAGTTGGCTAGTGAGCAGGTCTTTGATGAGGCGAAAGATTTCTTGTCATTTGTTGTGACGCACATTCCCAATAGGATTTCCAGTGGTGATGAACTGAATGTTAATCGCTATATAGCCTTTTTTGAACATTGCTCTTTAGAAGAAAAACTTGAAATTGCAAGGGAATATGCAATAGGGGATGCCCTTCAATTCAAGAAACCTCGTGGACGAACTATTTTTGAAAGTCATTCAGATGCGGGTTTCTATACTCCTGAGACAATTGATATGGGTGTTCTGCTCTATAGCGACGGGCGAGTCTATATTAAGAATGCTGTGCCGGAAGGCTGCGGTTGCCTGAATTTGCTGCAGGACGGGCAAGATCCCTGCACTCAGGTGTATTTTTATGCAGGGAAATACAAAGAAACTGCCGATGTGGTCAAGAAACTGATAGATGAAAACTGGGAACGTATTTCCACATTGCCTTCAAAAATTGATGATTTTGTTTGTGATGGCGGCTTTTCGCACTATAAATTCTTGAGCAAACATTTTAGGGGAATGATTTATGGCCAAACGGAAGAATCAAAGGCTATTGAAACCTTCCATAATCAGGTACTCAATATTTTCTATAGGATGAATGCTCCTTCCTACGATTGGCTTGATGTTACGACCGATGTTGAAGCTTTCGTCGAACAATGGGGTGCTTTGTTGGATGAAATTGATGCTGATGAAACCCATGCAAAGGTATATGATTTTATCGAAAGTGGTCGGTTTGATGAAGACTGTCGAAATCTTGGTTTTGAAATGGATTGTTTTGAAAGTTTCGAGAAGCTTTGCAACTGTGATTCTGAAAATACTTTAGGCAACTCGTATAAAGAATTGTTTGCTGTTTGTTCGGATTATCATGTTTTAGGTAATGCGATTTTTAGCCAGTGGCGTTATTACAACCACTGGGCTGATGATGTAAAAGCGGAATTTGATGCCGAATGGTTCAGGCTTGCGTTTAAGCGGCTGCTAGAGTTGTAAAAACAACAAGTATTCCTGATAACCTAGTTTTCTTCGTCCAAGCAGCGTTTGATTTGCTTGCGGATATATTCCTTGTGCGTGTCGATTCGTTCCTGGTAACGCGGGTTTACCGTCGTGTCAACATCGCAAATCTGCTTCTTGGCGAGAACATCTACATCTGCATAAGAACGGCTGATATGTACGTCTGCCAAACAGTTGGAATCGCTTTCCGAAAGGTTGTTCTCTGCCGCATTCTTGGCGCTGTCCAAGAGATCGTTCATGTCTTTTTCGAAGACTTCTTGCATCTCAGAATAAGTGGCGAAATCGTTCTTTTGGCAGAGCGGAGACGGGGTCGGAACGCTGCTGCTGGATTCCGGCTCCGGTTCTGAGCTGGAACTCGATTGAAATTTCTCGGGATACTTTGCTCTATACTCTTCTTCGGTATAGAGAATTTTATCCCCATCAACATAAAAATTGGCGGGATATGTTTGCCCATCGGAACATTTATATACCGCAGTTCCCAAATCTCGATGTGTACATGTGTTACTAGGCACCCCATAAAGAGGAACATCGTATTCGTCTAGGACGGCTTTTGTTTTGTCTTCGAGGGAATCTAGCTGCTCAAGGGTTCGGGTCTGGTTATTGGCAAGTTGTTCCTTTTTCCACCTGACTGTGGATTGATGGTCTTGTCCGTCAAGACATTCGAATGTGGCTCCGACAAAGTTTTCCCAAGCGCAGTGGATGCTAGGGTCGCTTGCAAGCCTATAGGGCATCGAAGGGTCATAGCTGGAGCTAGACTCGGCTTCACTGGAGCTGGACTGGACTTCTTCGGCGGAACTTGAACTTTCGCAAGCGTCGGAACTAGAAACGGCGCCCGAATCAATGTCGTAAACGGGTCTGACTCCATAGAGCGTGTCGGTTTTGATTCCGTCAAGGTCGTCGGGCTTGACGATAGAATCGGGTAGAGTTTCGTTGTTGTCTCCGCCGGTTACAGAGACGCTTTCGCTATCGCCGCCGCAGCTTACCCAAAAGAACGCGGTTGATGACAACAGGACCTTTTTCCAGTGTTTGCGAATGTTCATAAGTTCTCCTCGATTTTCTATAATAGAAAAATACCCTTTTGCGAGGGTATTTTCTACTAAAAAATGATTTTGTTATGGATTATTTGTATAAAATCGTGTAAACTAGCGGCTTAAAATGGGGTAGTAGGCGCCTTTGGCGGCCTTCCCCGGAACGTTACGGCCTTTGATGTCTGTGGCGCGGTTTTTGCCTGCCTCATAGCCGCGATTTCCCCGGCTTTCTGCAAAGCGACCCTTCCCGATGGCGGTGCTATTTTCGTCAAGGAGTCCTTCGATGACCGCAGCGCTACCGTCTAGGCTTGCCTTGTAGGGGATGGTCGCGTCTTTCAGAAGCTTGTCGCCGGTGATAGTGACTTCGGGTGATTCGCTGTCGCCGATTTGAATGCCTGCGATAGTAAAGGTTGCCTCTTTGCCGGGCAAAAGACCCTTAAGCGATTTTTCGCTGCGCACGCCCTTTACGGTTACGTAGGCGTTGTGATACAGCGGTGCAATGCCGATGTTCTTTACGCGCACGGCTGCAGAAATCTTGTTGACTGCGTAGCCTGTGATTTCGAACTTGTAGCCTGCATAGGAACTGGCCTCGTACACGCGTTCCTTGGTGGCGTAACTGCCTTCGGGTGCGTCGTTGCCTATCACGTAGGTCATGTGGTACTTGGCGGCGGCATCTTCCCAGGTGACTCCGTAAAGGCCTGCCGGGTTCAGGAACTCGCGCTGGTCCTTTTCGGTGTAGTAGCTGACTTCGCCTCCGCCGGGAGCGGCTTTCCAGCGGTCCGTACCCAGGTCGCGCCAGTTTTTCTCGTTGTCGCCTTCGCCCTGCGAAATGTCGTGTTCCTTGTGCATGAAGGAATCGTCGAACAGCCCGAAATTGAGCCCGAGTAAGGTCTTGTTGCCTGCGACGGGCGTGTAGTTGTTGTCTGCCGCATCGATGGAGATGCTCCACGGGGTCTCTTCGAACAAACTATCAAGATGCGTCAGGAATTCGGCCTGGTAGTCCTTGGTGGCGAAGTTGACTCCGAAATTGAGCTTGGTGCCGTAGATGTGATATTCGCCCCAGTGTCCGAAACCCGCCTGCACAAAGGCGATGCGCGGATCCTTGTCGTATTTTGCAGCAAAGTCGGTGTAGAACTGCTTGTAGAACCACAGGAGTTCCTTGTTGCTCCAGTCGGCGTAATAGGTGGGACCGTCGCCGCCCGGGTCTTCGGAATACGTCTCGGTGTAGGACTTGTTCGCCTTGATGTAGTTGGGGACTGCGGTAGCGCCCTCTACTTTTTCGGTGCAGCCCGATGCGTTCGTGATGGTTGCGCTCGGGTACTCGATGCGGAACCGCACGATGGCCTGGTGCCCGCGGCTCGCGATATCGTCGAGCATCTTTTCGAAACTGCTCCAGTCGTAGTCAATCTTGTCGTCGGTCTTGTCCTTCACCACGGCGCAGGGGAGGCAGTACGAGAATTCGAGCGAGATGGATTTTTGAAGGTTCTTCTGGTCTTTTGCCTGGTCGGGCCAGAACACGATGCCCTTCATGGGTTCGAGCGATTCGATTTCCTTGTTGAGGGCAACGGAACGGTCCGCCGCGAATGATGCAGTTACCAAAAAGGCAACCGCGCTACCTGCGATTATCAAGTTTTTCACCATACACACTCCTGTCGGGAATACCCGTTACTCTAAATCTATCGTGTTGAATGGCTTGAGTCAAGTAAAAAATATGAACTTATTTCCCGTTTACCGGATAATATGCCCCGCGTGCGGCTTTTGGGGGAACATTACGTCCTTTAAGATCGGTGGCGCGGGTTTTGCGCCTGTCATTGCTCATGGCCTTGTTGTGTTTTGGCCTGATGGCGGCGTTCGCGTCCTGCAGTGCGATGTAGATGCTGTCGAGAATCGGGTTGCCTGTGCCTTCGATGTAGTCATGCGAGACTTCCCACACCATGATTCCGGCATAGCCGTTTTCCTTGACCCAGCGGCTCTTGACGGCAGAAGAATGCGGGTCTTCGAAGGTGACGTATCCGGTTGAAGAGACGCCGTAAGGTGACACGGAGACGCTGTCGAAAAAGAATTCCCATTCGGGGTTCGCGACGATGTCCTTGTACGGGACCTGCTTTGCCGTGCCCTTGGTAAAATCGGTGCCGGGACCCGTTGCGCCCTTGAATTCAAATCCGAACGAGGGAATGCCGAAGACCATCTTTTCGGTGGGGACACCGCGCTTTTTCCAGTAGTCACGGGTCTGTTCCCACGACCAGGTGGTGTAGCCTTCGTGCGGGTAGAGCGGTGAATCGAACATGGCTTTTTCGTCCCAGTCGCCGGTGATATCGTAGGTCATGAACCCGAGCCAGTCCAGGTTTTTCACGAGGACTTCGGGCGTGAAGTATTTCCCGTAATACTGCGAGCAGGGGAGCGCTGCTGAAAGGCTCTTGCCTTCGGGGAGTGCGGCGCGGAGCTCTGTGAGCAGCTTGTTGTAGGCGATGGTGTCGGCGTCGGGCACGGGATTGTATTCCCATTCCCAGTCCATGTCGAGGCCGTCCAAGTTGTGGTCGGCGACGAATTGCACGAGGTTCGCGATGAACTTTTGGCGAAGCGCATCATCCGATGCGACGGGTACGAAATTTTCGCTTTGTCCGCCACCGCCGAGCGAGACGATAACCTTGGTGCCTACATCATGCGCAAGCGTTACCATGGAATCAAGCGCGCTCGGGTCGTCAGCGGCATCGCCTTTAAGTGAACCGTCCGTGTTCGGCGTTATAAAGCTCCACAGCACGTGCGTCAACTTTTCATACGGGACTTTGTCTACCGTGTAGGCGGGCTTATGCCATTTTCCCCAATCCGGGTAATAGCCGATGAACAGGGGTGCTGCCCACGCCGTAGAAATTCCGGCGATGGTGAAAAGGGCTGTCGCGAAAATTTTGCCGATTTTGATTCTCTTCATATTCTGAAAATAACTTTTTTTGGGACGATTTTGCCCGACTCCTTCAATAAAAGCGAAAAAAGGCATTTGTGTTGTTGTGTCTTACATCACTTAAACAATCTTTTACCTATGAATTACAAAGGCCGGTATATATCTTTAGAGCATGAAGACCAGAAAATTACTTTTTTTGGATGTATGGTTTTCTTTGGTCTTGGCGAGTGTGGTGGCTTGCTCGGACAGTAGCAGTTCTGGAACGAGTCCAGAATTAATTATAAGTGAAGACGGTCAGCCGATTCCCGCAAGTTCGGGAGCCGTTTCCGATCCGTCAAATCCTCAGACGGGATTGTCTTCGTCTTCTAAGGCGGATTCCCACGAAGGGCCGCTCCCGGGTGAAGACCCGGGCATGGTTGCTATCGATACGACGGTGCCGTTTATCGGCAATTTCCCGGTGATTTTCTCCGAAGTTTCGCCCTCGAATGCAAACTTTAAAGATAACGACGGCAATGACCCCGGCTGGCTCGAACTCTACAATACAAGCGATGCTCCGGTAAGCCTGAAGGGCGTTGCCTTGAGTAACGATGCCAAGTACCCGCGTCGTTGGGTCTTTGGCGATGCGACTGTGCCTGCGAAGGGTCACATGATTGTGTTCCTTTCGGGCAAGAACTACGCCGACTATATTCCGCCTTCGGATTCGGTCAATATGATTGGTACCGATTGCAGTTCGGAATCTTCTGCCGGCGGGTTCGGCGCGTTCCCCGGTATGGGTGACTGGGGCGGCGGCATGGGAGATTTCGGTGGTGGATTCCCCGGCGGTGGTGCCGGCGCTGGAGTCGGTGGCGCTGCTGCGGCGGGTAATACCGGAAATGCCGAAAATTTGCCCGGACAGTCTTCGCTTTGCTTTAACGAAGGTGGCGCAAACCAAATTGGCGCCGTCATGAAGGTGGCCCAAGGGGGTTCTTACACCCGCGTGGTCGTTAATTCCGGCGCAAAGCTTGGCGACGCTGACCAGCTCGTGATTCGTGGTTTTATCACCAAGACTCACAAGATTCGCGTCAACTTTAAAGAAGGCGACGATATTAGTGCTTGGGGTGGTAAGAATCTTCGCGGTACAGGCGATACGAGCTCGGTTTATTATGTGCGCCTTGGCGACAATGCGGCTGATCTCAAGCGTAACAATGTGACTGCGACGACTTTCGCGACCGAAACGCAGGGCTCCGAATCGACAACAATCAAGATTACGTCTTACATTGCCCGCAAGCGCGGCCATGAACCGCATACGACCTTCAAGGCCGAAGACCGGGGCGGTGTACTTTACCTGGTGAGCGAAACAGGCGTGCTGGACTCCGTGCGCTATTCTGCAGTGCCTACGGGCGCCTCCTGGTCTCGCGATGCCGCAGGCAAATGGGGCTTTGCAACGCCTTCGCCTTATGGCAATACCGTGGGCGAAGTGTTTGCTGAACAGGCTCAGACGAACGAAGTGAATATTCCGGCTTCCGGTTTCTATTCGTCACCGGTATCGGTCACGTTCCCGGCAGGCACTCGCTGCGAACAGGGCGGTACCGAACCTACGGCGAATTCCCCGGTGGTCAACCAAACTTTGAACATCAGCGCAACAACAGTACTTCGTTGCCGTGTTTATACCGAAGGCTCTTACCCGAGTAACGAAGTGATTCGTACTTACGTTTTCGGGCAGGCTCCTTCTGTTGCCGCCTTGTTTGTCACGACGGATCCGCTCTCGATGTTCAGTCCCGATACGGGCCTTTACATGACGGGTAACGGTGCCGCCATGATGGACCCGAAGAAGGGTGCTAACTTCTGGAGCAACCGCGAACTCCCCGTCTATGTGGAGCTCTTTGAACCGGGTTCTCCCAAGACGCCTGCCTTTGGAATCATGGGCGACTACAAGATTTCGGGCCAGTATAGCCGCGCTAAAGAAAAGAAATCGTTCTCCATCACCTTGCGCGAAGAATACGGCGACAAGCGACTCAAATACACGCTGTTCCCGGATTACCCTGAACTCAAGAAATTCAAGGCGTTCTCGCTCCGAAATTTCGGTAACAACTGCGGTGATGACTATGTACGCGACCGCCTGGGAACCTCGATGACAGAAGGCCTTGGCGTAGATTACCAGCGTGGCCGTTACGTTGTTGTATATTACAATGGCACGTACTACGGCGTGCACGATTTGCGCGAACGCAATAACGAATATTATTACGAAACCAAGTATGGTCTCGACGCCAATGACATTGACCTCATTGATGCGCAGAACGAAGTGGGCGCAGGCTCTGCTACCGATTACAAGAACATGCTGGATTGGCTCCAGAGTAACGAACTCACAAGCGATGCCAACTACCAGAAGATTGCAGACCAGATAGACGTTGACAACTACATGAACTACATGCAGGCCGAAATGTTCCTGAACAATGGCGACTGGCCGCACAACAACATGAAAAAGTGGCGTGTTGCAAGCCAGAAGAGCAAATGGAAATGGTTCCTGTACGATGTCGACTTCGGTTTTGGCGTGGGCTACAATACGCAAAACGGCAACGTGTTTAGCTACGTGACCAATCGAAACGGTACAAATGGCATGGGGATGATGCCGGGTATGGGTGGCGGCCAGCAGACGGGTGGCTCCATTTCGGAACACACGATTCTCATGATCCGCTTGCTCGAAAACGAAGGTTTCAAGAAGGCGTTCATCAACCGTTTCTGCGTGCTTCTGTCCATGAATTTTTCTGCCGACAGGCTCCTGAAACGCATCGAAGATTTGCAGTCCCAGGTGCAGGCCGAAGTTGCAGGCGATGCAGCCTTCTGGGGTTACGACGAAGCTTCGATGTCGAGCAATCTCGAAAAGATCAAGAGCTTTGCTCAGACCCGCCAGCAGACAATCATGAGCGAAATGGCGACGTTCTTTAGCTTGGGCGACCCCACTCCGGTAACGCTTTCAACGCAGGGCTCGGGCCATATTCTGGTGCATAACTTGGCGCTTGACCAAAGCTCGATGGCGGTGAACTTCTTTAGAGATGTCCAGGTGACCGTGACGGCGGTGCCTAACACGGGAGTCGTATTCGGAGGCTGGAGCGACGGCGTTCAGGAGGCAACCCGAACGTTTACCCCGGGCGAAGTGACAAGCGTCACTGCAACATTTAAGTAAGAAAATAAGCTCGGCCAAGGCCGAGCTTTCTTGTATTTTGCAACTAGGATTTATCCGCTAAATTTCTATATTTACATGCGATGAAATTACCTGTCGTATGTATAGTAGGGCGCCCGAACGTGGGCAAGTCCTCGCTCTTTAATCGTATCTTGGGGCGTCGCGCCGCTGTCGTGTCTGACCGCGATGGTGTGACCCGCGATCGCCATTACCAGAATGCGAATTACAAGGGCCATGAATTTACGGTGGTCGATACCGGCGGATTCTTGCCGGACGATTCCATCGATGTGCTCGCCGATAGCGTACGCACCCAGATTTTTAACGCCGTCGAAGAGGCCGACCTGGTGCTCTTCATGGTCGATGTCCGCGTGGGCATTACCAAGCTCGACGAACAGTTTGCCCGCATGGTCCGCAAGCTCGACAAGAAGGTGATTCTTGTGGCGAACAAGAGCGAAAACGGTGCCGACCGTCAAGAAAGCTACGAATTCCTGAAGCTTGGCTTCGGGCTTCCGCGTACTATCAGTGCGCTCACGGGCTATGCCTGTCTTTCGCTCATGGACGAAGTCATTGCCGTGCTTCCGACGCCTGTTCGTGGCGAACGCCGCGAAGAACGCCCGATTCGCTTTGCCATTCTCGGCCGCCCCAATGCCGGCAAGAGTACACTCTTGAACCGCCTGCTGAACGAAGACCGCGCTGTGGTGTCCGATATTCCGGGTACTACTCGCGATTCCATTGACTGCGACTTTGCGGTCGATGGCGTCAAGTTCGTGGTGACCGATACGGCTGGCCTCCGCAAGAAGGCGAAGGTCGAAGACGAAGTCGAAATTTTCAGCAACATGCGTACCCTCGAAAGCATTCGCCGCTCCGACGTGTCGGTGCTCATGGTCGATTGCACTCGCGGTCTCGAAGTCCAGGACTTCCGCATTATTACCGAAATCCGCAAGGCCGGCAAGGGCCTGGTGCTCGTGCTCAACAAGTGGGATATCTTCCCGGACAAGACCGAAAAGTCCTTTGACCACATGGTCAAGGAAATGCTTGAACGCGAACCCATGCTTGAATACGTGCCGATCATTTCGGCAAGCGCCAAGGAAGGCCAGCGCGTCAACCGCATTGTCCAGGCCATTCAGACGGTGTATGCCAACTGCCGTCGCGTGCTTGGCCGCGACCGCGTGGCCGAAGCCTTTGCAAGTTTCTTGGAAAAGAATCCGGTGCCGAGCCAGAACGCCCGCGTGGTACAGCTGACTCGCGCCTGCCAGATTATGGTCGAACCCCCTGTGATTGCGATTGAAACCCGCACGCCGGAACTGGTGGCCGATTCTTACAAGCGTTACTTGCTCAAACAGTTTTACGAAGAATTCCAGCTGCAGGGCGCACCCCTCCGCTTGAACTTCGACCAGAAATTAACCCTTAGAAAGGATGAAGATCTTGAACAGTTTACTGAGTCTTCCAATAGCGTACTTGCTGGGGTCAATCCCCAGCGCGATCTGGATCGCAAAAATCGCAAAGGGAAAGTCGTTCGACATTAGAGATTACGGCTCCAAGAATGCGGGCCTCACCAACACGTTCCGCGTGCTCGGCTGGAAACCCGCACTCCCGGTAGTTTTTCTTGACTTGCTCAAGGGCTTTTTTGGACCGTGGATTGCCATGAGAATGTGCGAAGCCCAGGTGGCCGCCGGTGGTGCAGACTACTCCCATTGGGTGCCGCTTGTCGCAGGCCTCTTGGTCATTCTTGGCCACAGCTTTACTTGCTTTGCCGGTTTCCGCGGCGGTAAGGGCGTGCTTGCAGCCTTGGGCGTGTTCCTTGCCCTTTGCCCGATTACGGCTCTTAGCGCTTTTGGTGTGTGGGCCATTTTCACGTTTGCATCGAAGTATGTGTCGGTGGGCAGTATTGCCGCCTGTGTGGCTCTCGGTGTGTTTGCTGTCATGGGCTACCTCAAGTTGCCGTTCCCGCCCGACGATATTAACCTTGGTCTGATGATTACCTGCCTTATTGTGGCCGTTTTTGTGATTGTGAAGCACAAATCCAACATAAAGCGCCTTATGAACGGCACTGAAAACGGTTTTGGCAGCAAACGCAAGACCCCGAAGGCATAATTATTGTAGATTATAGGAAAAAGTGATAGGTAAGGATTTATTATGAAGGTTACAGTTTTAGGTACAGGTGGCTGGGGCTTGTCTCTTGGCCAGGTGGTGTACGAAAATAAGAATGAAGTGATGTTCTGGACCAATTCCCAGGCCGAAGTAGACTTGCTTTCTACGGAACACCAGTACAAGGATAAACTTCCGGGCGTAATTTTCCCGGCCGACTTTAAGTATACGACCGACATGAATGCAGCCCTCGAAGGCTGCGAAATGGTGCTGATCGTGGTGCCTAGCCAGTTTATGGGCGGTGTCGCCAAGAATCTTGGCAAGTGGACTCCGGCCAAGGGTAAGGAACCGGTGGTGGTTTGCGCAACGAAGGGTATTCTCGAAGGCACGAACCAGCTCATGAGCGAAGTCTTGCTCGAAAACGTTCCTTGGCTCACCGAAGACAAAATGGTTGCCTTTAGCGGTCCGTCGCATGCCGAAGAAGTCAGCCGCCATATTCTTACTGCGATTGTTTCTGCTTGCGTGAACGAAGAATCTGCCAAGCTCGTGCAGAAGACCATGAGCTGCTCTTATCTGCGCGTTTACACCTCTACCGATATCGTGGGCGTGGAACTCTGCGGTTCCGTGAAGAACGTGATTGCTATTGCTTCTGGCGTGCTTTATGGCCTCGAAGCCGGTGGCAAGTACAAGATTGGTGACAATACCCGTGCTGCCATTCTCACTCGCGGTCAGGCCGAAATGTGCCGCCTCGGTAAGGCTCTCGGCGCAAAGCCCGAAACCTTCGCAGGCCTTGCCGGCATGGGCGACTTGATTGTGACATGCCTTTCTCAGCATAGCCGTAACCGCTATGTGGGCGAACACATCGGTAAGGGCGAAACCATCGAACAGGTCCTCGGCGGCATGAAGATGGTGGCCGAAGGCGTTCCGACTTGCAAGAGCACCAAGGCTCTCGCCGACAAACTCGGTGTCGAAATGCCGATCGTGAATGCCGTTCATGCCCTCCTTTTCGAAGGCAAGAATGTGGACGATGTTATCAAGGAAATGTGGGGCCGCGAACTCAAGACGGAAGTCTGGGAGTAGTATAGAACTTAGAATTTAGAGCTTAGAACTTAGATTATTTTTCTAAGCTCTACCAACTAAGTTCTACCAACTGAGCATCCCGTTTAGAATTTTAATAATAATCTTAAGTGGGTCGCAAATCCGTTACGGAATGCGGCCCCTTTTTCTGTTTCGAGGTCGCCGGATTTCTTTTTGGATTCTTGCTGTTTGCAGAAATCCTTGGAACCGGAAGAGCCTCCTTTGCCGGAGCCACCCTGACCTGAATTGCCGATATCGGGATCTGCCTTGTCGTCGGGCAAGAATTCCTTGTAGCTGATGTATACCGGAATCAATTGCGCAATGCCGTAATCCAGGGCAATTGAGATTCTTCCTTCGCGGCGAAGCTCGAACCCGAGCGAAGCCACGCCGCCTGCACTCTTGAGTTCTCGCGTGTAGATTTCGTGTTGCTCGTTGTAGGTTACCAAGATCAGTGTTTCGATTTTCTTGTCGATGTCGAGAGTGCCGCTGGCGTAATACGCTTCGATTCCTGCGTTGGGGTTAATGGAATACTTATTCCCGAAATGCCATTGGTAAAAGGCTCCGCCAAAGATTCCGCTTGCGTCAAGGTCGGCGTCAATCCGGAACAATTTCTGTAAAAAGCTAAACGACAGCGATTTCAAGACGGAGGTGGGGAGAGCCCTGTTGGGCGCAAGCGATTCGTAAAAACGGTCTTGGTTGGCTTTTAGTTTGCCCGTAAGGTGGGCGTAATTCAAGTTCGTATTCAAGCTGCCGTATTGCCATCCGGCTTGAATCAGGTGGAGCCTTGCCTCAACCGGAAGGTACATAAAGCGTTTGCGGCTTTCTTCCTGCTGGAAAATCCCGTACAGGCGTGCATTGGCGTCGGCAAAAGAATACCCAAGTTGCAAATGATTCTTGCCGAGGGTTGTACCGTATTCTCCGTGCACTAAAAGAACGTTAATCGAATCTCTGACGTAGTATTCTTTGTCCGGGTTTCTTGGCGACGACTGCAAGTACGTTCCCGATACTCCCAAATGGTGGATTCCCGGATTGAATTCAGCCGAAAGGTTCCGGTAGAACAGGTGCGATTCCCAGCTTACTGAAATCTCGGGAACGATGCTGCTGTAGTCTTCGGACGCCCACTTAATGTCGCCCAAGTCAACAACCCCGCGGCCAATGCTTGTGCCGACGCGGAACAGCGAGTCGGATCGGTGTATGGCAAGCGTTGATTTGATAAAGGGTAAACTGCTGACATCGACACCGAGGGTGATGTACTTGAATCGGCTTTCAAAGCCGACGTTAGCAATGTCCAGGCTGTTGATACCCTTGGCGTCCCAATGGTCCTTTTTTTCGCTGTAGCGCCCTTGGTAGGTAATGTGGCGCAGGTCGCCATAGACTTTCAGGTTTTCTGCTTCAAAGGAATCGTGGACTCCGCATTGCCTTGCCGAAAACTGCTTGTCGCTCATGTGCAACAAGAATAGTCCGCTGCAATCGGCGAAACCTACATTACTGAAAGAATGGGCCGCAATGCTTGCGACCCCAATAAAAAACAGTATTTTAACTGAGAACTTCACGAATTGTTTTAGTCAGCGAAATTCCAGACGCCTTCATAGTAGTCATCTTCATCTTCTTCAGATTCGGTGATGATGATGTTCCAGAACTTTTCAGCCGTCATGCCGGGGAACACGCCGCCAAAAGTAAAGTCCGGGAAGTAGATGAGCTTGCTCAAGTCGCGAGCGGAGTAGTCCTTGATGACGTTGCCTTCAAGGTAACCGTTGTCGAGACCTTGCAGGGAAACTGTCTTTTTACCGCTAGCGTCGGTGAAGTAGAAGTAGTTTTCGGACTGGTACTGGTAAGCCGTCGCGAACTTGGAAACTCCGTTTTCAACCTTACAAACTTCAGAACTCAGTTTTACCGGCGAAGGAACGAATTCTAGATCGTTGCTTCTGTAAGAGTCTTCAGTAATGGTGAAGGTAACCGTGCAGTTGTTGACGGTCGCTGTGTAGCAGTTATAGTAGTAGTCGTTTGCGTCTTCGATGTCCATGCATACTTCAGGGACTGCGGGGACGTCTTCGTAATACCAAGAATAATAGCTGCTCACCCATGCGTGGAAGCCCGTGAGAGTCATGGTCTTTGAAAGTTCGCTCATGATGGAAACACCGATTTCGTGTTCGGCGTAAGCCTTGCCGGTCAAGATGTCTGCCCAACCATAACCCTGATCCGGCTTGAACCATACAGAGGGATCGTTGACATGATGGTACGGCAGGTATTCTTGGAACCCGTCGGTGATTTCAAAGAACTTTGCGACATTGATGGTAATCTTGGAACCTTGCGGCAGCGTGACTTCGACGCCGGTGCGCAGGCCCTGGCGGTAGTATTCCAGAGAATCAATAGCCTTCTGGAAATCCTTGACGCTTACATCAGACATTTCGCCATCGCCTACAATGTAGGGGTCGTTCGTCTGGGTGGCGGTGCCGAGCTTGGATTCTTCAATGCCGTATTGCAGGCCGAGTTCCACGTAAGAAATGGCGCTGTCCAGCAAGTTCGGGATGTTCTTGTAGCTAGACTTCCAACTGTCGTAAATGGTCGTGAAAGAGCTCTTCTTGTTCAAGAGGCTTTCGACTTGACGCATGCTGACTTTCGAGGTCTCGAATTCGTTGTAGTTCTCCAAGTCGTTCATCCAGTCGTAGTTGCCGTTTTCCGAGAAATCGATGTTCATGCTGGCGCCAAGCGTAAGGGCTGCCTTTGCAACGAACAGACCTGCAAGTGCCGGAGCAAATTCGCCGCGGTCCAGTTCAAAGGTGCGGTCCTTGTAGGTGTACTTGCAAGTAAAGTCCTTGTTGTTGACAATGTTTCGCATGTAGATGATTGCGGAATCCAAGGAGGGAATCGCCTCTGCCATGGCGGTCTGGGCAACGCTTGTAAGGAGCTTGCCGTCGGCGGTCATGAGGAGCCTGTTGTAGTCATTGACATTCATGTCGACAAGGTCGTTCTTGTTGCTCACGGTGTCGATGAATCCCTTGATTTCCTTGTTGTTCACAAGGTCGGTCACGATTCCGAGGGCGTAGCCGAGCTGGGCTTCGCAGCTGGCGGGGTATTTGTCGAGAACGGACTTGAAGGTGGCCTTGGTCTGGGCACTAATCACCTGGGCATTGTGGAAATCACCTTCGCCCAAACTCTGTAGAATGTCTACGATGTTTGCCTTGGCCGATTCAAGCTGGGCCTGGGCGTTGGCGTCGGTCATTTCCTGGCAACCGGAAACATTGAAACTAGGGGTGTCGGGCGTATCTGCTGCCGGGCTCGAGGGCTTGTCGTCGTTAGAACCACTGCTGCCGCAGCCAGCCAAAAGAGACATGGCGCCAAATGCGCAGACAAAGAGTTTGTTTGAAAATCCCATGAATGAGTTCCTCCATTTTATTTGTTTACTAAGATAACAAAAAAAACAGAAGATGTAAAGAAATTTTAATTATTTTTGGACAAAGTGTTGTTTTTTGCCGCCAAAAGTACAACGGCCCCCTGTAAAGCCTGGAAAAGTAACGGAATGTAGCCCAAAAGTCCGGCCGAAAGCACGACAGGGGCGGGAATTCCGAGAATCCCGGTAAATAGGGCGACTTGAACGCCTTCGCGCACGCCGATTCCGTTCAAAGAAACCGGGAGCATCGAAATGACTATAGTAATACTTGTGAAAACGACAAGAATGCTGATGTCAATCGTTTGACCCACCGCTCTAAAGTAGGCGTAGGCCATAAAAAGGGTCAAAAGCTGCAGCCACAGGGAATCCAAAGACGAAAGCAAGACCTGCTTTTTGTATTGTCTATAAATAGACAGGCTCTTCTGCATTTTGGGAATGAACGTGAGTTTGTTCAAAATGACGGCCGGAACGGGGACCTTGTCCGAAAACAGGCAAAGAATCACAAATACCATGCAAACCAGCATCGCTATAATCATAACCAGGGTGTAGGCGAAAGGGACCTCGATCTGGCTTAAAGCAAAGGGGAGTGCTATAAAGAAGCACAGGAACATGGCCAATAGCCCTTGGATTCGCGACAGGAGTACCGCCGAAATCGATTGGCTCGTCTGGTTGAATTTTTTGCCGAAAGCAAGCGACTTGACGGCATCGCCCCCGAAACCCGTAGGCAGCAGGTTATTGAAAAAGTACCCCATGGCGGTGTAGGCGTAGTAAGTCTTGAACGGAATTTCGGGCCCTTGTACCGAAAGACCTTTCCAACGGTTCGCCTGGATAAGCATAATCAAGTTCGCGGCGACAAGCATCAAAAGGATCCAAGGAGTCATCGAAAGGCTCCAATTGTCTACGACGCTTGAAAATGGCACCTTGTAAAAGATATAGGCGAATCCTCCCACGCTTACGATAAGCTGGAATAAACGCTTTGCAAAGAGCTTGGTAGCTGTTTTATCGGTTGCCATTGAGCACAATAATAGTATTTTTGATAAAAAAATTTATATTTGCCTAAAAAAAGAGGTTTTATGTACCCGAATAAAATTCGTTACGACATTGCCATGCTTGTTCCGAAAGATGCCAAGAGTGTTCTGGAAATTGGTGCCGGCTCTGGCAAGAACTGCGTGATTTACCCGAAGGATTCCTACAAGGTGGCTATCGAACCCGAAAACCGTACCGACTGCCAGACGGCGGATAATTTCCCGGGCGGTTTTAACGAATACCACCATGTGCTTTACGAAGACTATAAAGAAGACCGCAAGTTCGACCTGATAGTCATGTGCGACGTGCTGGAACATGTGAACGATCCGGTAGACCTCATCAATTTCTGCAAGCAGCATTTGACTCCGGAAGGCCATATCCTCCTTTCGCTCCCCAATTTTATTTGCGTTGAAAACATCCTCAAGATTGTCTTGACCAGGGATTTCCGCTATGTCAAGGTGGACCAGGGTGAACGTGCACTCGGCGTCCTTGATATCAACCACAAGACTTTCTGGACCAAAAAGAGCTTTATCCGCTTCGCCAAGGAAAATGGTCTCGAGGTGGAACGCATCGTGGGTATCCGCAAACAGCTCAAATTCATGCCCAATATCCTGGCCCATTTGAGTTATATCCCGTTCCAGTACGGATTTTTGACCAAAATTAAAAAGTAGTTTACATTCCCACTTGCTTTCTACGTTGGAAAATATTATTTTCTTACAGTGAATGTTTACCCAGAATAAAGGGGTGAAGGAGACAAAATGAAAAAATGGTATGCAATCCCCGCGCTCGCCTCGATGGCGATGCTCGGAATGTTCGGTTGCTCCACCGAGTCGTCATCGTCTTCGTTGACTGGCTCCGTGAGCGAAGAACAGAACGTGATCCGCGTGAATATCGCAGATGCCCAGACGCACCTCGCCAAGTACAGGCGTTCTGTTGTGGAATCCTGGGATCTTTCCGGTTCTACCGCTGATTCTTCGAAGACTGTGTCTGTCGATGTAGATACGACCCTGCAGAGTGACAACTTTGCGGTCGATGCAGACGTGCAGGTCGAAGACGATTCTACGTATACGGTTGCTTCTGCCGGCGTCGATGGCGACGGTGCCGCCTGGATGATTCAGGTTGAAGGTGGCGCTATCGTGTATTCTTGGCGTAACCATGGCGACGGCGACTGGCACAAGTTCAAGACCGACAAGCATATCGAAAAGAAGTCTCTTGCCAACGTGCGTATGGAACGCGCCGGTAAGATCGTCGTGTTCTGGGTCAACGGCCAGATTGTTGCCGCCTTCAAGGACGATTCCGGCAAGGTGGTCCAGGTGAGCGGCAAGCTTACGATTGGCTTTGATATCCTTGTTCCGGGCCAGTGCCACTGCAACAACGGCTCCGTGGAACAGATTGGCGTCGAAAATGTCGACGAAATCGAAGACACGCCGATTGATTCTGTCCAGGTGATCGATACCGTGCAGACTGTGGTCGACACGATTGACCTTACCAAGGACACCGTGATAACCGAATGGATTGCCGAATGGGATTTCAACGATCCTGAAAATGTCGGCCTCGATGTAACGGGTCACGGACATGATGCAATTGCTGGTGAAGGTACTGTTTCTTCGGATTCCGGCATTGCAAGTTTCGATGGCGAATCGGGTCTTAAGGTGTCTCTCGAAAATGACATCAAGATCAACGAATTCGTGGTCGAAGCCCGCGTGAAGCCGACGCAGTTCGGTACCATGCAGAATATTATTGTGGCCGAGCCTCCTGGACGTGGTGTTGACGGCTGGATTATCCGCATTGACAATGGCGTGCTTACGGTCCATCTCCGCGACACCGAAAAGGATTACGACGATTGGAACGTTTTCCCGGGCAAGGAAATGGTTCTCAATGAATGGTGCGAAATCCGTCTGGAACGCAACGCCGACAGTGTCAAGTTGTTCCAGGATGGCGAAGTGACGGTTGCCGTTGCCTATACGGGTGACCTGACTCAAATGGCCTACGACTGGAGTATCGGTTACGATGGCATGCAGCAGGCTTTCCATGATCGCTACTTCATCGGTGAAATGGATTATATCCGCTTCGGTGTGTTCAAGGGCTTTACCGAAGGTGCGGTGGTAGCCAAGAATGAATGGCTGCTTGCTGCCTGGGAATTCAACGAACCGAAGTTTGTCGGCCTTGACCGTATGGCAAACAATTCTACGAAGGTTGCTGTTGGTAATCCGGTCGTTGCCGATACCACGCTTGTCCTCGATGGCAAATCCGGTCTGCCGATTAACCTCTCGAGAGTGTTCATGCGCAATACCTTCGCTGTAACCGCTCGCGTCAAGCCGGCTGAATTTGGCGAAATGCAGAACATCATCGCTGCCGAGCCTCCTGGACGCTATGGCGATGGCTGGATTGTCCGTGTTGACAATGGCGTTCTCACGGTTCATTTCCGCGATGCCGACGTCGACGGCACGGAATGGAACGTCCTCAAGGGTAAGGAACTTGCTCTTGGCGAATGGAACGATATCCGCGTGGAACGTACCGCCGACTCCGTGATTGTCTACCAGAACGGTCAGCGCACCGCTTGGGCAGGCGCCTCGGGCGATGTCTCTCAGCTGGGTTACGACATCGGTATCGCGTACGACGCTGTAAATCAGGCCAAGCACAATCGCTTCTTTAACGGCGAAATCGATTACATCCGCTACTACGGTCTGTAATTCTCGCTGACTAGTTTAAACTATATTTGAAGGGACCTGCGGGTCCCTTTCTTGTTTTAGGTGAATATGAGAATAGATGTCGGTATTATCAATTATAACGGCGGCTCTGAACTTTCGGAGTGCGTCAGAAGCTTGCTTGCACAAACGGAAAAAGTGCGAGTCCTTGTTTATGACAACGCCTCGGCCGACAATTCTATTCAGCTTTTGAAAGAACAGGGGCTCGACTGCAAGGTAATCGAAAACTCCGAGAACTTGGGCTATGCGGGCGCCTGTAACGGACTCCTCGAAAATATGGACGCCGATATCCAGGTGCTTTGCAACATGGACCTGGAATTTGACCCGACTTGGGCGGAAAATCTTTTGAAGTGTTTCGATCGCCATCCCGAAGCTGGTTCTATCGCAAGCCTCGTGATGGAAAAGAGCGGGGTAGTGAATGCCGTGGGCGTACAATTTGGCCCGGACTTGTTTGCCAAAAACGAAGCGAGCGGCTTGAATATCGCCGATGCCGATGTCCGCGAAAAAGAAGTTTTTGGCTGCTATGGAGCCGTGATGAGTTTCCGAAAGTCCGCAGCAAAGGCGGCTGGCAGAATGGATGCTAGTTTCTTCTTGTTCTTCGAAGAAACGGAATGGTATTTCCGCCATAATCTTGCCGGGTACAGGACCATCTTTTGCCCCGAGGCGAAGGTCTATCATGAACGTTCCATGACGACGGTTCGCTACTCGCCGCGCAAGTTATTTTATTCGGAACGCAACCGCTTGCGTACCGCGGTCCGCTTGCTGCCGGCAGGCGATATCCTGAAGCTCCCGGTTCGTGGATTTGTGCGTTACCTGAATATGGCCAAGGGGGGTGTCCCCGGGCAGTCCGGCGATGGAAAAAAGCTTTCAAAAATTGCTATTTGTGGAGCCCTGGCGAAGGCTTGGTTGCAAGCTTTGGCAAAGCTTCCGGAAGAACTTTCTACCCGCCGCCGTTATCAAAAGAAATTCGGTAACGTCAGTGCTAAAGTCCGCGAAATTTTGGCCTTGTATCCGATTGCTGAATAAGAACTTTCTAAATTGCAGGTATGGCCTTTGTTCACCTGCAAGTTCATTCTGAATTTTCTGTTTTACAGTCTTCCGCCCGTCTAGACGGCATTTTGGCTGCCGCCGCCGCCGAAAACGCGCCTGCAGTCGCCCTTACCGACCATGGTGCCATGTTCGGTATTCTAGAAATCCAGACCCGTGGAAAAGACATGAACAAGGCCCGCAAAGAAAAGGGCCTCCCGCCGGTAAAGACAATTTACGGCTGCCACATTTATGTGGACACTTCGAGCGCAAACCAGAAAGATCCGATTACATTTGAGCGATTGACGCTTCTGGTCGAAAATGAAGCGGGATATTACAACTTGCTCCGCATTGTGAGTTACCGCTACGAAGACGGTGACCGCTGGGCAGAAATCCCCTCGGTTCCGCTGTCGGTTATCGAAGAGCATAAAGAAGGCATTATTGCCATTGCAGGCGATTTCTTTAGCAAGTACGGCCAGAGTGTCGCGGCGGGGCGCAATAGCGTTGCCCGCGAATACATGGAAGCCCTCGACAAGATTTTTGACCACGACCATCTGTACATTTCGGTGTGCGACAACGGGGTGCCTCAGCAGAAACTGCTGAACGATTATAACGTTCAGTTGGCCGGTGAATTGGGCCGCGAAATTGTGGCGGTGGCAGACGTCCATTACATTAAGGCCGAAGATGCCGAAGCGCATAAGGTCTTGCGTTGCATTTCGCTTAAAGAAACGCTGAACGGCTTTGATGACAAGCGCTTTCCGACGGACAAGTTCTATTTCCGCAGCGAAGCCGAAATGGTGGAACTGTTCGGGCATATCCCGGGTGCCATCGAAAATACGGTCAAGATTGCAGATCGCTGTAATTATACGGTCAAGACCGGTATCGGCGATGAATTCTGGCCCCGCTTCAAGATTCCTGAAGATTTCTTGGCTTCCGATGAATACCAGAACATCAAGGCCATCATGAAGGCGGAATACGACGCGGAATATCCGGTCGTACGCGAACGTGAACTCAAGGGTATCATCAAGGACAAAAAGAAAAAGGTGACGGCGACCTATTGTGCAGACAAGGGAATTGCCGAAGATGCCCTGACCGACGAAGACAAGGCTGAAATTGAACGCCTGTCGCAGCCGGAATTTTTTGATGAAGACGACAATAAGGCTTGGGACAAGAGTGTGCGCCGTTGGTGTAAACCGGGCGGCGATGCCGACATTTATATTACGCACCTTTGTAATCAGCGTCTCAAGTGGCGATTCCCGAAAGAAGACTTTAAGTTCCCTGCCCACGAAACCGATGTGGCAAAGCGCATGTACAAGGAACTGAATTGTATTCGCAACATGAACGTGGCGGGCTACCTGTTGATTGTGTGGGACTTCATTAACTGGTCTCGTGAACATGGGATTCCCGTGGGCCCGGGCCGTGGATCTGCTGCTGGTTCTCTGGTCACCTACATTATCGGTATTACCGACATCGACCCGCTGACTTTCGACCTCCTTTTTGAACGATTCCTGAACCCCGAACGCGTGTCCATGCCGGATATCGATACCGACTTTGCGGACCGTGACCGCGGTCGCGTGATTCAGTATGTGACGGACAAGTACGGCAAGGAATGCGTGGGCCAGATTATTACCTACGGCATGCTGAAATCGAAGGCGGTGATTACCGACGTAGCGCGTGTCTTGGGACTTCCGCCTGCCGAAGCAAAGCAGATTACCAAGCTGTTCCCGCAGCGCACTTTGAACTTTAGCCTTAAGCAGGCTTGGACGGGTAAAGACAAGAAGGGCAACAACCTGGAAGATGGCTACAGCCCGGAACCTTTGCAGGCGATGATCAATAGCCGCGCCAGTTACCAGAACCTGTGGGATATCGCTAAAAAACTCGAAGATTTGCCGCGCCAGACGGGTGTGCATGCTTGCGGCGTGGTGATTACGCCGACTCCGATTTATAACCTTGCGCCTTTGTACCGTGCCGCCCCCGAAGATACGCCGGTGGTGATGTACGACAAGCATTACGCCGAAGACATCGGACTTTTGAAGATGGACTTCCTTGGCCTTATCAACTTGTCGATCATTCAAGACACGGTGAACATGGTCAAGAAGAATCGTTCGATTGAACTTGACATGGGTCATATTCCTTTGGATGACAAGGAAACGTTCGACTTGCTCGGCAAGGGGATGACCACGACGGTGTTCCAGTTTGAATCTCCGGGTATGCAAAAGTACCTGCGCGAACTGAAGCCCACTCGAATCTTTGACTTGATCGCTATGAACGCCCTGTATCGTCCGGGGCCGATTGACCAGATTCCACACTTTATTGCCCGTAAGAACGGCCAAGAAGAAATTGACTGCTATCACCCCGACTTGGAACAGGTGCTGGGTGAAACCTATGGCGTGATTGTGTACCAGGAACAGGTGATGAAGCTTGCCCAGATTCTGGGCGGTTACACGCTGGGTGGCGCTGACAACATCCGCCGTATCATGGCTAAAAAGATGCCCGAAAAGATGGCGAAACTCGAACCGGAGTTTTTCCAGAAATGCTTGGACAAGGGCTACGACAAGGCCATGATTCAAAAGGTGTGGAATGCGGTGCTCCCGTTCTGCGGATACGCATTCAACAAGAGTCATGCGGCCGCTTACGCTTACGTGGCTTACCAGACAGCATACCTGAAGGCGCATTACGGCCCCGAATACATGGCCGCTTCGATGACCTCGAAGATGGGTAAGACCGAAGATATCGTGACGATCATTCTGGAATGCAAACGCCTCGATATCGAAGTGGTGTCGCCCAACATTAACGCCTCCATGGGCGAATTTGTGGCCAATACGGAAGGCCAGATCCTGTTTGGCTTGGCAGGCATTCGTAACGTGGGTATCGCAGTCGTCGAAGACATTATTGCCGAAAGAGAACGCCGCGGCAAGTTCAAGGACATCTTTGATTTCTGCAAGCGCGTGACCGAATACCAGGGCGAACAAAAAGAAAAACGCCCGCCCATGAACAAGCGCCTTATCGAAAGCTTGATTATGGCTGGCGCCCTCGACGAATTCCCGGGCAACCGCGCCGTACTCATGGCAACCGTAGACCGCGCCATGGAAGTGGCCTCCAGGTTCCAAGAAGATAAAGACCGCGGACAGATGTCGCTCTTTGACATGGGCGGCGGCGCGCCTTCTATGGATAGCTCTGCCGAAGTCCTCGAAGAAGCGGAAGAATGGTCTGCTATGGAAATGCTCAACAAGGAACGTGACGTAGTGGGCATGTTCTTGTCGGGGCATCCGCTCGATGAATTCCGCCCGGAACTGCAGGGCTTTACCTCTTGTTCCTTGGATGAAGAAGAACTGTCGCGCCATGTGGGCGGCACGGTTATTGTGGGCGGTGTGGTGACCAAGCTGCGTTCTATTGAAACCAAGAAGGGCGATACCATTGGCGTGGGGTCTATTCAGGATTTCCACGGCGACCTAGAAATGTTCTTTAAGAAGGACCTGTGGGAAAAGTTCCGCGATACGGTGGCGCTTGATGACCGTGTACTTGTCAAGGGAACCCTGGAACAGCAGCGCATGGGCGATGGCGTACAGATTATTGTCGAAGAAGTGATTCAGCTGGATCGCGTGCGCTCGGACATGGTGAGCCACATTCACATGGTCGTTTATTCTTCGATGATCGATGACAACTTCACCGACAAGTTGCTGACGGCCATGGAAAAGTACGAACCCTTCGAAGGCGAACGCGGTTGCGAAATCGTCTGCCATGTCGAGGCGGAATCCGGCAACGTGCATGTGCTTACCTTGAAGAACAAGAAGGTCGTTTATACTCCGGAATTGCTGCAGTTCTTGCGTAAGGAATTGGGCGCCGCGAAGGTCTGGGTCTCGAATCGCGCCAAGCGGTAAAAGTATATGGCGTGCGGGCCGTACATTCTGATTTGCGCGGGCGAAGACTCCGGGGATTCCGTTGGCGAACCCTTAGTCAAGACTCTCGTTTCTCAAAATTTTGCCGTAAAAGGTTCGGGCGGCCGCCGCATGCAGGCGGCGGGAATGTTGCCCTTGGTCGATTTTGAAACCTTGCCGGTCTCTGGCTTTGGCGATGTCTTGCCCAAGTATTTCAAACTGCGAGAGAGTTTCAATGCGCTAAAGTCGGCGTTGGAATCGCCGGAATGTCTCGGGCTGATTGCGATTGACTATCCGGGCTTTAATATGAAATTGGTGGCGCGGGCGGGGGAGCTCCGCAAGCCCGCTTTGTATGTGGCGCCTCCGCAAGTGTGGGCCTGGAAGCGCAAACGCGCGAAGGTCCTTGCCGAAAATCCGTACGTCAAGCTCGCCGTATTCTTTGATTTTGAAGAATCGGTGTACCGCGAAGCCGGCTGTAACGTGGTCCGCGTCAAGCATCCGTTCGCAGAAATCCAAAATGCAGATTGTCGCAGCGAGAATTTTCTCAACGAGAATCTTCGCGACGCCGCAAATCAGGTTCTCCTTCTTCCCGGAAGTCGCAAGGCGCAGGCGCTCCGCAACTTGCCTATTTATCTGAAAGCGTTGGAGAATGCTGAAAATGTGGTCGTGGTGGCGGCTCGTCAAGAACTGGTGAATGCTTTCAAGAAATATGATGTCCCCGTGATTGTCGCTCCCCAAAGTGCGGCGGAGCGAATGGCTCTGTACCAAAGCGCAGAATATGCGTTGACCGCCCCCGGAACATCGACCTTGGAACTTGCCTTGTCGGGGGCTTCTTTTACGGTTTGCACCAAGCCCGATTTGTTGACTTATTGCTTGGGCCGTTTGTTTATCAAGACTAAATTTTTCGCATTGCCGAACATTATTCTGAATCGTCTTGTATTCTCAGAACACATCGTCCCCCCGTGGTCGGGGGTCGACGCTTGGTCGTTTACCAAGGTCAAAAAAGAAAATGTCGCGAAAGAGCTTTCAGAAAAGCTCTCCGTCGGGAAAAGTTTCGATCAATTAGCGCTTGAATTTCTTGGCCAGTTCGTCGAGCGTAAATCGCAGTAACGTCGGGTGACCGTAGGGCGACTTGAGCGGTTCCTCGGTCAGCATGAGCTGACTAACGAGGGCGGCCATTTCTTCGGATTTGAGCTTGTCGCCAGCCTGGTAGGCGTTCGTGTTTGCCCAAGCCTTGGCAATGGTGTCTTGCACCTTGACCATGTCGCCTTCGCTTTTGCCCTCGTCACCGATGCTGTCCAAGAAATCCTTGACCGCCTTGATGGCGCGTGAAAGCGGGAGAGCGCTTGGAATGGCGCGAATCTGGTAGGTCTCGCCACCGAAATGCTCAATGTAAAAGCCCAAATGCCTGAACTGGTCTTCGACGCTCTTGAGGGCTTCGACTTCAAGCTTGGAAAGTTCCAAGAGTTCCGGGAACAATAGCTCCTGGCTGTCCAGGGCGGCCCCGTTTCTTAAGGTTTCGAGCGCTTGTTCGTAAAGTACGCGAGAATGGGCCGCATGCTGGTCGATCACCAAAAGGCCGTTTGAATCTTCGCCGGCAATGTAGGTGTTGGCAATCTGGAAAAAAGTGGGCGGAACCCATTGGGTTCCCGGCTCGGGGGTCTCGTTTACCTTGCCTTCCAGCGAAATGACCTTGCCTGCTTCAGGCGTGCTGAACAAATCTTGAGCTAAATCGTTTTGCGGAGCGCTCTTACGGGGCTTTTCGTAAGTGAATCCTGCCGTCGGGAAATTCGACATTTCGGGAATGTCGCCGCTCGATTCCTTCGTGGTAAATTCCCTAGGGGTAAAGCTCGGAGCGGGGGGGGCAGCCGGCTTAGAAATCGGTTCTTCAAATCCGTAGGGGACTTCCGGCTTGCAGTCCTGGAGGTCGCTCAAGTCGATCAAGGGCGAATTGGCCTCCATATCCTTGGTAAAGGCGTCGCGAATGGCGTGGGACACCACCAAGAATACCAGATTTTGGTTGGCAAAACGCACTTCGCGCTTGGCGGGGTGCACGTTGACGTCAAATTCCATGTCCGGCATGTCTAAAAACAGTACCGAAACAGGCTTGCACTGGGCGCCGTACGGCTCGTAGGCCTGCTGCACCGCCTTGCTGATCATCTTGCTTTCGATAGGGCGGTTGCGGATGAATAAAAACTGGTGGTTTCGCTTACCGTTGGTTTCGGTGGTGGGGGATACGTAACCCCAAACGTGTACACCGGCTTCGGTGTAGTCGACCGGCAAAAGCGCCTTTGCGATTTTTGAGCCGATAGCCTCGGCAATACGGTTGCGCAGTTCGCCCGGAACTCCTGTAAACAAGGTCTTGTCACCGACCTTGTAATCAAAGCGGATTTCGGGGTGCGCAATAGCCGTTTTTAGAACAACATCGAAAATTCGGGTGCTTTCGGCCGTTTCGCTGCTCAAAAAGTTGCGGCGAACGGGGGTATTGTAAAAAAGGTTTTCGACCAAAAAGGTCGTGCCGCGGCTAGCCTGAACATCCTGTTTTTGAACAACGTTTCCACCTTCCAGGATAATTCGGCCGCTGTCACCGTCGTCGGTGGCGCTGGTTATGGTCAATTTGGACACGGCGGCGATGGAGGCTACGGCTTCGCCTCTAAAACCATTTGTCTGCAAATGGAACAGGTCGTCTGCATTAAAAAGCTTGGAGGTGGTGTGCCTCAGGTAACACAAATCCAGGTCGGCCTCGTTCATGCCTTTGCCGTTGTCGGTAACCTGGATTTTTTTCTTGCCGCCTTCTTCGATGGACACCTGTATACGGGTGGCTCCCGCATCAATGGCGTTTTCAATCAGCTCTTTTACGGCCGACGCGGGGCGCTCTATGACCTCGCCAGCAGCGATTTTATTGATGATTTCATCCGATAAAACGTGTATTTCAGCCGATTTCATGCCCCAAATATAGCCTTTTGGGGGTATAATACGTATATTTTTGCTAAATTAATAGTCCGAAAAGGCTGAGTGGCGTTTTTCAAAATACCATTCAATAGAGTGAGGTAAAAGTGCTTTCTAACCTATTCCTTCAGTTGACTCACATTGAGTTGCTCATCTCGTATCCTGTCAAGGATATCTTGACTCTCATTAAGCGTGACCCTCGTTTCAATGTCAAGTTGCTAAACGACATCTACTTCGAAGATTCGTTCGTGGATGAAAGTGTTCACCGTCTTATGATGAACAATGTGGTAAACTGGCTCTATGAACGTGGCGAAAATCCGGACGAATTCGTACAGCGCATTATGGACCGTTGCGCCACTTTCGAAGCGATTCCCGCTCGTAGCGTGCTTCGTTCTTACCTTCCGTATGTTTCGCAGTTCTATGCAACTGAAGACGTCCGTCAACTCTGCCTTGATATTATTCCGAAGCGTTATCCGCTGCTTTCCAATGCGAAGTTCCTCCGCCGTGAACTGGTCGACGGTTTCCGCAAGGAATACTTCACCTACCGGTTTGACTCCCCGGGTATGCTGATTACGAACCCCATGCGCTGGTTCAACGGCTTGGTGCAGATCGGAGCTATTCTCCTGAATACGCCTCGCTACGAAAAAATTGAATATAAGGCTTGCCAGACCTCTTTTGTGGAAGCTCTTGAAAATCGTGTTGCTGCCGAAGTTCGCGATGGCTTTGTGTTTGTGAATGGCCGCCAGGTGGGCGAATACAAGACCTTTGGCGATTGCCTTGCCGAATATGGCCTCGAATGGGACTTCGAAGCCGAAAAGAAGATGGCCTGCATCCGCGCCACCGAAGATGTGGTGGACGAAAAGGTTGGCGCAGTCCTGATTCAGAAGGGTTGCTATTACGGCGCACCGGCTGGTGTGGTCTACTTTGATTACAAGGCCAATGTGGTGGCTCCGGAACCGTTCAACAAGCTCATGAGTGCCGTGGTTAAGCAGGAATTCGATTCCTGGGAACCGATCCAGAAGGCTCAGGAACAGCTCTTGGAAGCCATGAACGACTCCGTGACGATTATCTACTACAAGAGCGACGATTCTATCTCGGTGAACAACAAGCACTTGATGCGTAACGTGCCTGCTCGAATTCTCCGCAACTTGCTGCGCGAATACAGTGCAACTGGTCGTGAAGAATTTGAAAACCGTGAATTCAAGCGCGATCCGTCTATTTGCATGGACCCGCTGCGTCCGAACTTCGAAAGCCGCTTGAACCGCGTGATTGCTCATATCAACGGCTCCGACGATCCGGAACATCCGTCCGAAGGCGTGAAGAAGTTCTTTGAAATCGAACGCCATCGTCGCGGTGGATTCCGCTTCGTACCGAAGTGCAAGATTATTTTCCGCGAAGAGTAAACGCCTGTTTACTAAATCCCAAATGTAATCGAAACGGATTTAGAAAATAAGCAAATTGGTAGTTCCCGCGGGCAAATAAATGGGTATATTTGGAATCGTGAACGGTAGAAGGGTAAATCCTCAAACGACACTATCATTGCTCCCCTCCTGATAGGTTCAAGGTTCCACATACCGATTCATATTTTCTCCTTCTTAGGAAAGGCTCCTCGTTAGAGGGGCCTTTCTTTTTTCATTGACCGGATGGTCAATGAAAAAAGAAAGGCCTTCGGCTCGGCAATGTCGGCAAACAAGTTTGCCGCCGCTGCGCTCGCCTTACGGCCTTTTCTACGCCTGTTCTACGGCTCGGAAATGGCAATGCAAGCATTGCTGCTTCTCGGTTTATTTTTGAGAGATGACTTCGACGGTTAATTTGTTGAAGGCGAGTTTGCCGCCGTCGCGGATTTCAAGCGCTGCGCGGAAGGTCGTGTCGTTCTTCTTGAACGGCTCCAGAACCGGCGTGAACTTGTTTTTAAGCAAACCCTCCACTTCTTCATCGCTAAATTTGCGCTGGTAGAATACTTGCGGAATGCCAAAGCCACATTGCGGGTTCATGCACACGTAAGCGGCGTGATTCGCTTCGCCATTACCTTGGTTCGATGTCCCGGTGCGAAAACGCAATTGGTCTCCGCAAACGGGGCAGGGAAGGTTCCTGTGGGCGAATTCAAAAACGGTGCGGCCCTTGTTCTCGCCTTCGCCCCATTTGAGGCGTGCGGCGAAATCAGAACCTTTCTTGCTCTTGAAATCTTGAATCAGCGGCGTCTCGCCGTTGGTAAAGAGCTCGTTTATTTCGGCGGCGGTAAGCGCATGGCCTGCGACAGTCTTGAATAGCGTGAATTTGCAATCAACTCCATCGGTCGCGCTGGTGCAGAATAAGGCGTTTTTGTTTTCTTCGAGAATCGCGCCGCAGAGCGGGCACTTGTATTCTGTTTTTTGTCCGTGGAACTTGCCATCGCTTTCGAATTCAAATTGAATATTGAAATCCTTATCGACCGAAAGCTTCGCTGAAAATTCGGTGCCTTTCTTGCTCTTGAATCCAGAAACCGGTCCGACGGTTTCGCCGGCGAGCAGTTTCTTGATCTCGGCGTGGGCAAGCATCTTGCCTGCCACGGTGTGCCCGAATCGGAATCCGCATTCGGGCTTGGGGCACACGTAGCCCCACGGGGCTACATCGAGCGCGCTCCCGCACTTGGGACATGGAATGCTTTCGGTTACGGTTTCGCGCTCGAACTGGCAGCCGTATCGCGCATGCAAATCGGCGAACAGCTGCTTCACGTATTCAACGATTCCGTCGCGGAATTCTGCAGGCGCGAGCACGCCCTTTTCTACTTGCGAAAGCTTGTATTCCCATTCGCCGGTCATTTCGGGCGACTTGACTTTTTCATCCATCAAGGCGATGACTTCGCGCCCGCGGGTGGTACTCACCAGGTAATTCTTTTGCGCTTCGATAAATCCGCGTTTCTTGAGCGTTTCGATAATGCCTGCTTGCGTTGCCGGCGTACCCAAGCCGCGGTCCTTCATGGCTTCGGCAAGTTCTTCGTTTTCGATCTGCTTGCCTGCGGTTTTCATCGCGGCCAGGAGCGTCGCTTCGGTATAGTACTTGGGCTTGCTCTTCTTTTTCTTTTGCAGTTCTACGCTGTCAAAAGGCGCGTGTTCGCCGACGGCCCATTCCGGGAAAGTTTCCACCAGGTTTGTAATTTCGTCGTTGTCGCCCTTGCCTTCGGACTCCCCGCTTTTTTCGCCGCTGGATTCGTCCTTCTTTTTCCCTTTCTTCTTTTCTTCCTTGACGAGGGCGCGGAATCCCAAATCCTCATTGCGCTTGAGCTTCAAACGGAATAGGTCTTTTTCGGTGTTGAGCGCGATTTCCATTTCGTCCCACACGTACGGCTTCAGCCATGCCTGCACAAAACGCTCCTTGGCCAGGTCGTAAATCTTCTGCTCCATTTCGGGCAAATCGTTCGGGGCTTCTCCGGTGGGGATAATGGCAAAGTGGTCTGTCACCTTGCTTGAATTGATAAAGACGAAATTCTCGTCGAAGGTGCGGAAAATCTTTTGCTGCTCCGGGTTTGCCAATTTTTGAGCAAGGGCGTAGGCTTCTTGCTTCATGGTGTCGGGCAGGTACTGCGAATCGGTACGCGGGTAGGTGAGCAGTTTCTTTTCGTACAGGTTCTGCGCGCAATCCAGAACTTGCTGGGCGCTGTATTTAAAACGCTTGTTGCCCTCTTTCTGCAATTCGGTCAAGTCAAAAGGCTTTTGCGGGAACTGCTTCTTTTGCTGGGTATCGATTTTGGCGATCGCGGCTTCTGTCGGCGGATTGCATCGTGCCACCACCGCATTCGCTTCCGTCTCTTTTTCGAAGACGGCGACTTTGTCGTCCTTGAGCAATTGGGCCTGGAATCCTTTCCATGTGCCCACGACGCTGTAGTAGTACAGTTCCTTGAATTGCTCCACGATGGTATCGCGTTCTACAATCAGGTTCAGGGTCGGCGTCTGTACTCGTCCCACCGAAATCATCTTGCCGCGCCCTGCGGTGAGCGTGTAGGCGCGTGTCGCGTTCAGGCCCACCATCCAGTCGGCTCGCTGCCTTAAGCGGGCTGCATAGCTTAAATTCAAGCGCTGGGAGGCGTCTTCCAAGTTCTTCCAGGCCTTGTCCAAGTCTTTGGCCACATAGCTGTTCACCCACAGGCGCTTGATGGTCTTTTGCTTAAAAGAGGGTGTGTAATCGAGCACCAAGTCAAAAATCAAGTTACCTTCGCGACCGGCATCCGCGCCGTTCACCAGAACGTCGGCTTGCTCCATCATCTGGCGCACCACATTCAGTTGCTTCTTGGTGCTCTCGATTTCCATGAGCTTGAATTTCTCGGGGAGCAGGGGCAAATTCGAAAGCCGCCAGCCGCCTTCGAATCCGGGGTAGGCGTCAAGAGGCGCAAGGGTAATCAGGTGACCCACGCACCAGGTGATGCAGTGGTTCTTGCCAATCAAGCATCCGTCGCCCTGGGTAAATTTTTCCCCTTCCAACCGCTCCAGCATGGGGCGGTAGTGTTGGTTTGCGACAGACGGTTTTTCGGCGACAAGCAGGATCACGTTTCAACGTCCAAAAGAGATTTTTCCCAGGATTCCTTGGCGGCACGCAGTTTTTTGAGCGACTCGTCGTCGGCTCCACTTTGGTCGCGCATGTCCATAAGGTCGCGGTACCCTTGGGCGAGTACCTTGGCTTTAGGGTAGTCTTGAACTAGGGAGTCCAGTTCGTTTAGAATGGCCTGGTCCGAGTAAAGCCTCGCCACGCCTTCGAGCGAATGCAGAATGTAGTCCTCGCGACGGTTTTTTTGCTTGGCAAGCTTTGCTTCTTCAAATTCTAGGGGCAAAATCTTGTCGACCCATTCCGCTTCGGCCGTAAAGAGCTCGTTGTCTTCGGCAAGGGCGTCTTTTCGGCGGGTCAGTTCCTGCTGTTTTTTGATGAACGGCCTGTAAGAATCGATGTCTAAATCGACACCCTGTTTCTGGGAAAACTCTTTCAGATTTTTCAGGTTTGTTTCGGTCGGATTGTTCAAAAGGCATTCTTTCAAGACTGAAAGTTGGTCTTTGGCCGGAAGCTGCTTAAAGGATTCGCTTTTCATGCTCACATCCTTGATTTTTAGCCAAAAAATGCGCGCAAAGATGAGGGCCATTACGATGGTAAATAGGGTCGAAAACGTCATTATGGGCCATTATTTAGAAAAATGTGGAGACCTGTTACGCTTGCAAGTAAAAAATAAGTGTTTTCTGGCACGAACTTCCTGCAAATGCTTTGTTTAAACGATTTTTCACAATAAAAAGTTAATAAAATGCAAAAAAAAGGTGTATATTTAAGATGGAATATTCTAAACCTATAATTATGGGTAAGGTGATTGGATTATTATGAAATTGAATTCTGTTAAGCGTGTTGCACTTAGTGCGGCGTTGTTTGGACTTGTTGGGACTGTGACTTCGCAGGCAGTTCCGGTTGATCCCGAAAATCAACGCGAATTGGATATTATTATCCGTGACTTTAGTGTTGTTCACCCTGACTTTGAAAACTTCCAGGAAGAAGCTTATAACAGTATCAACCATGGTGGCGAATGTATTGGTAAAAGTTGCGTAGGCGAGTTCCCGAGTACATGGAACATTACTTATTCTGCAGATGCGGAATGGACGACTCGTCGCTCTAATTATCCTCTTTATGGTTGCGGTAACACCCAGACTCCCGAATACGGCGTTGCGGTTGGTGTGAATGGTTATCCGCACGATATCAAGACTCCCTCGGGCGCCGAGTCGACGACGCCTGACTATGTGCGTAGCGTGATTGACCAGACGGGTTACGCTTGGTACGGTGAATTCAAGGATTGCGCTTACGATGCAAAGTTGAACCCGCTTGGCCTTAAGGTGATGCGTGGCTTGGTGGCAGACCTTTGTTCCGATGCGTCGGGCACTTGGAGCGCCAAAATGAAGGATGACCAGAAGTCTTGCTCTAAGACATGTAAGACTCACTCCTGGTCTCAGATTGTCTATACGACTCCGGGCATGGTGAAACAGAAGCTGGTCTTCCCGCCTGATCCGGGTAATTGCAGTGCCGATGATCCGAGCAAGTGCGCCCTCGACATGTATGAACCGATTATTGAGAAAAATCGTCCTGCTTGCGATAATGGTTATTTTGAACAGTGGTATTTAGATGTCCCTGGCACGAATATGCGCACGAATACCATTTTGACCTTGGACAAGGATGCTGCTGATCCTGCTTACTTTGAAATTGACAGGAACTGGAACAACGGCGGCTACTTCCCGTTGGATTCCCTGGATGACAACCAGCTTCGCGTCATGAATAATAATGCGCTTGTTTTCCCGTTCATGAAAGAAAATCAGTTCGGCCCGCAGTCGCTGTCTATTTTCTGTCCGCCTTATAGTTACCAGTGGGCAAGCTCCCAGACCGATTACTTGGGTAGCGAAACGTCAGCCCTTTGCGATGCATGGCTTGCCAGTGGTGGCCCGAAGAACCCGGATGCTGCAATTGCTGCCGCATTGAGTGGCGCCGGAAAAAATGGTAACATGGGTCTTCGCCACTTGCGCAATTACGGCTTTACCATGATGGGTTATGCCGCATTCAAGTACAAGAAGGGCAAGAAAGAAGTCTTTAAGTTCACCGGTGACGATGACATGTGGATCTTCGTGGATGGCGTGTTGGTGGTTGACCTTGGTGGTACTCACCTTGCTGCTGCCGGTACGGCCGATATGGACTACCTGTCTCAGATGGGTCATGGTTGCCATGCAGGCGATCCGCTGTTCGACTCTTGCGCCGTGAAGCTTGCTTCTGATGGCTCTTGGCTGGATGAATCCTGGCACCATCTGCACTTCTTCTATGCAGACCGTCAGTCCGATGGTTCTAACCTGCGTATCCGCAGCTCCCTTTCTGAACTAGCCCCGTCTCGCTATGGCCAGCCCGCTATCGGTAGCGTGTCTGCAAAGCTTGACTCTAACGGCAACCAGACTGTGACCATGTTCTTGAATACGACTTTGAACCCCGAGACGGTTCAGAATCTTGCCACGTTTGGATCGACTGTGCCGGCTATTATTGTGATGCGTACAGAGACGGATCCGGCAACGGGTGTCAAGACGACCAAGACTTACGGTTACTATGTTACTAGCGTCAAGGAAGGTGCTAGCATGGGTTCTGCCGGTGTGCAGTATACCTTTGAAGGTGTCTTGATGGACGAAAACGGTCAGATTGCCGAGAACCCGATTATTGTGGGCGGCGACAAGATAGCGTTTAACTCTCCCTATGATCAGGAATTTGTGAATAGTGATGAATATGGAATCCAAAAAGCGGACTATGCGGCTCAAGGTGTCGATGAGGCTACCTGGAATTCCTTGATTGCTTGGAACAAGAAGATGACCTTCAAGATCACTTCTTCTTCGGGTAAGTCCGTGGTGGGTTATCCGGATACTCCGGAAGATTGGCCGAATGCTGAATTCAGAGCTCCGACCATTATCTCTCCGTTCGTGTTGGATTCTGCAATCGTTCGCCCCGACTTTACCAACCAGGCAAACATTCTTACCAATATTGCCGAAAGCCACGATGGCGAACTGCCGTTGGACTACACTGGCGACCTCTTGTTCACCTCGGTGCCGAGTGGCGTGGGTAAGGACAACAACCCGCTGGCCCTCACGAGCGATGAAAAGAAGCTGTTCTCTCAGACAAGTGCCGATGGTTCTGTGAACGGTGTGACTAAGGCATATGTGGGTGGCAAGGAATCCGCAACTTCGATGTGCTATTCTGCAAATGGAACGGAAAGCTGCTTCAGCGTTTCTTACCCGGTGATGGGCCCGTTCCGCATCAACGTCCGCGTGTTTGACCACCTTGGTCACTTTGTGAGCCAGTACCAGAAGAGCATGAACGAAGATCAGTTCCATGCCGCTTTGGGTGCCGCTCAGGGTAGCTGTGATGATGGTTCTAAGTACTATGGCGAAACCGGTGCAGGCTTTATCTCTGTTAAGATGTATCCGGTGTCCCAGAACGGTAGAGCCGTTGCTACGGGTCCCTACATTTATCAGGTGACCTTCATTCAGGAAGCATATCGTCCTTGCATTAAGTCCGGTAACGGCACTTATGCCCAGACGGTTTACTACTCTCGTACTTCTGAAACTTACAGACGCGGCTACAAGCGTGCCAAGAACAAGTAGTAGGCGCTTCTCATAAAAGATTTAAAGCCTCGGCGAAGCCGGGGCTTTTTCGTATTTGTTCTCGAATAATTCTCGAGTAGGCGATGTGCGAGCGTGATGCCGGTTAGTTGATGCGGCCGATGAGGGCGAAGGGTTCGGCGTCCGTGATGGTGACGGTGAACCGTTCGCCCGGTTGTAGCGGCCGGTCGCTAGTGATAGCGACGGGGCGGTAGGCGGCGTTGCGGGCGATGTAGGTGCCCTTGCGGTAGCCGGGCTTTTCGATGACCACGGTTTCGGTTTGGCCAATCCAGCGGGCGTTATTTTCGGCCGCGATGCGCTGGAAGGCTTCGGCAAGGGCGGCAGAACGAATGTGCTTGACTTCGTCGGGAACGGCGCCGGCCATGTTGTAGGCGGGCGTGTTCGGGCGGGCTACAAAGCGAGTGATATTGCAGACCGTCGGGCGTGTCTTTTCGAGAATGTCGAGCGTGCATTGGAAATCCTGTTCCGATTCGCCGGGAAATCCGACAATCATGTCGGTGCTGAGCGTGAATAGCGGAAACTGGTTGAATGCTTCGGCAAGCATCACGTAGTCGTCGGCGGAATGCTTGCGGTTCATGGCCTTGAGAATGTTTTCGCTACCGCTTTGCACGGGCAGGTGAATGAACTTGTAGACGCGTTCGTCTTTAAAACATTCGATGAGCTTGTCCAGGTAAAGCATCATGTGGCGCGGGTTTCCCATACCAAGACGAATCTTGTAGTTGCCGGGGATTTCTTCTAAAATCTGCTGTACCAGTTCGGCTAGGTTGGTGCCGGTATCGAATCCGTAGCAGCCGCAATCTTGTCCGGTCAGCTGGATTTCGACACAGCCGTCGTTTACAAGGCTTTTTACTTGTTGGATAATGTCTGCGGCAGGGTAGCTGTGCAAACGGCCCTTGACGAGCCTCGTAGAGCAATAGGCGCATGCATCCAAGCAACCTTCTTCGATGTTGACGATCCCTACCAGCGACGATTCTCGCAGCGTCTTGTTCCCGTCCCTGTCACCCTGAACTCGTTTCAGGGTCAGCTTTCCCTGCCCGAGTTCCTTCAGGCTCGTATATAAGATCTTATCCGTTATCTTTGATGCTTCTTCACGGAAATCTTTCGGTGCGCAGCCTGTAATGAAAATCTTGGCGTCGGGGGCGCTGCTTAATGCTTCGCGCAGCAGCTTTAACGCTCCTGCGTTTCCTTTGACGGTGCAAACGTTCAGCACGAATGCCTGGGGCTTTTGCGCGTCGCTTGCTTTGACTTCGGGCATTCCAAAGACAATGTGGTATTCGTCAGTGAATACTCGCGCAATCTTTTCGCCGTCGCCAAAGTTGGCTGCGCAACCTTGGCTAATCACAGCGAGCAGCGGCTTGTTGGGGGCGCCTTCCATCGCTTTACCGATCGAATTTTTCCAGAGTGATTCCCTGGTAGTAATGGCTCAAGATTTCTTGATAGCTTTGCCCGGCCTGCGCACGTGCCCGCACTCCCATTTGGCACATGCCCACGCCGTGCCCGAATCCGGTGCCGGTAACAACCCATTCCTTGCCTTCTTTCTTTACGGTAAAGAAGGAGGACGGCAGAATCGTGCCGGCCTTCTTGAATAGCCAGCGGGTGCGGTCTGTCAGAACGTCAAAATATCCCTTGTCGGTTTCGACGCGGAGCGTCATGATTCGACCGCTTTTTAACTTGTCTTTAATCTTGATGGATTTGACCTTCTTGAAATCTTTTCCGTTTGTACTGCCAAATACGGCCTTTGCTTCGGTGGCGTTCGTCTTGAACAGCTTGGCGATTTCCTTGTCGGCAAAACGACGTTCCCACTTGATGTAGCTGGACTCATCGCACCAGGGTTTGCCATTGGGGCGCATGTCTGGTACAGATTTCAGGTAGGGAAGGTCGGCGCGGTTCCAGGTAGCGAGCGTTTCGGTAACGCCACCGCATGTAGAATGGTAGTAGGCGATAATGAATTCGCCGCCATAAGTCATCACCACGCCTGCGGTCGCCTTGACGGCGGCATCGGTCAAGGGCGTTGCCGATTCTAGACCCTTGTACACTTGGTCCTTGGTGTCGGCGTATACGTCAAAGCCTACGGATTCGCGGCTGTTAAAATGCTTGTAGGCGTAAGTGCGTGCGGCTACCGCTTGCGCCTTTAAGGCTTCGATACGGCTGCTGTCCAGCTTGCCGATTTCGTAGGGAATCACTCCGCGCAAGTAGTCTTCGACATCCACCGAATTGATAGCGTCGAGCTTGCCGTTTGTATTGCGGAACATGATGCTTCCGGGGTAGCATGCCTTGCCGAGGCTTTTCTTGTCGGCGGCAACGGCGAGGCATCCGCCATCTTCGCTGTTGAATTCGTGGGCAATGTCTTCGGTGGAATTGCCGTCGGCCTCAAAACGCACCATATTGCCGTGCGGCGTGACGCGTACGGTTTCGCCTTGGTATTTCAGGAAGAGTTCCTTGACGCCGGTGTAAATGCCTACGCGAAGCGGGCGGTCCAATTCTTCGGGAATCAAGTGTTCTTTGAATGCGGCCGGCACATCGGTTACAGATGCTTCTGCTACAGGTGCTTTTTGTTCCACCTTCGGTTTGCTTTCGCTTTTAACGGCGGGCTTCGCTGTTACCGGAGGTTCTTCTGGAGGAGGCGGCAAATAGCTATCGGCAATCGCCTTTGCGGACTTGCTGTTCAGAGGCGTCCGTTTCTTCTTTTCCTTATAAGAAGAGTCGCTCTTTGCAGAGGCTGCAGGAGCGACCTTTTTAGAACTAATGTTTTCGGGACTATTGTTGGCGGGCGCAGGCTCGCTTGTCGTCGTCTCTTCAATGGGCGCGAAATTTACAGGACCGTCCGTAATTTCTTCGGCGTTCGCCGGTACTTCAGCTTTTTGCACGTCATCGGGTAAGTCGAAATCATCGTCTGCAAGAGCAAACGATGCGCAGAAAGCAAGAATAGGGAGAATGAATAAAGAAGAATGAAAAATGGATTGCTTCGTCGCTTCGCTCCTCGCAATGACGTTTTTGCAATCCATTCTGAATCCTCTAAGTTCTGCCAACTAAGTTCTAAACTCTATCTTTTCTTCAGCTTCGCCTGCGTGTCCTTCGCCATTTTGCGCAGCTTAGACTGGTTCATGGTGCGGTCGGCAGTCGAAATCTTGTCTACGAACAAGTCGCCGTTCAGGTGGTCTGTCTCGTGCTGAATGCAGCGGCCAAAGAGACCGTCGCAGTCATGCAGTTCCTGGGGTTCGCCGTTGATGTCGAAAAAGCGTACGCAAACTTTATCGGGGCGAATCACGTTGCAGAAAATGTCCGGCACAGAAAGGCAACCTTCATCGTAAGGCACCGGCTTTGCATCAGGTTCGGCTTCCCATTCGGGGTTGAACATGATGTAGGGGCGCGGATCTTCTTCGCCAGGAATGGCGGTGTCGATCACGACCAAGCGGATGTTCTTGCCAATCTGCGGGGCGGCAAGGCCGCAACCCGGAGCCTCGTACATGGTTTCGAGCATGTCCTTGGCGAGCTGGCGCAGTTCGGGTGTAATCTCGGTGATGGGCTCGCACTTTTTGCGGAGCACCGGATCGCCGTAAGTTTTGATTTCTAGAAGAGCCATGGATTACTTCTTTTCTTCGGTCTTGGCGGCCGGGGCGGTTTCTGCGTTCAGAACGCGGAGAATGGCGGACTTTTCAAAATCGATAATGGTGGTAGAACCCGTGCGCACAGAGATCGTGGTGCCGGTTTCGTCGATGTTGGTGACGGTACCGATAATGCCTGCGGTGGTAATCACCTTGTCACCCTTCTTGAGGGCCTTGCGCATTTCTTCCATCTTCTTCATTTCCTTGTTCTTCGGACGAATGAAGAAAAGCCACATCACCACGAACAAGAGGATGAGCGGCAAGAAGCTGCCAATGGCGCTCGGCTGCTGTTCGGGAGCAGCTTCTTCGGCGAAGGCGGCAATGGAGGAAAGGGTCACGAGAAGTGCAGAAAGTTTCATGATTATACCTGTTTGGGGTGAATTGATTTTACAGGTGTAAATATAGCAAACTACTTCACCAGCTTCTTGTCGAGAAGCGGGTAAATGCGGTTGAGTTCCATCAAATCAAGGATGGTGTCAAAATCGCCAAAGAAGAACGGAATGGCCTCGATTTCGGGCAGAACATCTCCGTCTCCAAGCGGAATGGCCGCATTCAAAAGCTTGCGTTCCAGGAGCGGAAGCATCGTGCGCAAGGTAAGCGTAGCGCCGAACATGGCGCGCTTGCCCACCTTCAGGAGCGATTCCGTCTTGACGGTAAACGTTCCGTTCTTGAGCGGTTCCGTGCTTTGCTGGACCGTCTTGATGACTGCATTCAAGACCATCTGTTCGGTCATCGAAAGAATCTGCGGGGGAGTCTTCTTGTAACGTGCGCGGAACCGGATGGATTCGTACAGCAAGTGTACCACGTTGGCGTTCTTCACGTGAATCTCTTCGCCCTGGATTTTAAGGACTTCAAGTTCTTCAAGAATCTTCAGCAGGTCTTCGATGTTGTCTTTCGAAAGATTGAAAAGCTTTTCAACGCCGTCAATGACTTCGGCGTGCGAAACGTAGGTCTCTTCGTTTGCCTTGGCGCGAGTCGAAAGCGAATCCAGAATGTAGAGCAAGCTCGGGAGTGCCTTGATCTTGTCGCTTTTGCGCTTGTTGTCGCCGGCAATCTGCAAACGTCCTGTCAAGAACGATATAATCGACCTGAACCAGGCGGGTTCCTGCTCCAGCGATTCTTCCAAGGCGTCGGGCGTGATTTCAATCAGCTCGCAGTCTTCGGTGGCGGTAATAGTTTCGGTGTAAGGCTCTTTCTTTAAAAAGGCGAGCTCGCCAATTAAAGCGCCTGGGCCGTAGGTGTTGATGGCGGTACCGAGCGTGCTCTTGCCTTGCAGCTCGCCGTCTCGCACCACATAAAGGTTTTCGCCAGGGTCGCCTTCGCGGAATAGAATCTGTCCTTCTTCAAGCGTCATAGCACCCCTCGAATGTTGGTCTCGTAGCGTAGCGCTTTCAAGAAATATTGGACCCTGGTTTTATTGATTTTGAATAGGTCGCAATCGGGATTCTTCGGGTCGGATTTTACGAACCACTGAATTTGCAACAAATTAATCCACTGCGAAACATCGGCGTCGGGGAATTTCTCGTGAATGTAGCTGATCCAGTCGGGGCCAGTTTTTTCGGGCGAAACTTCCATGGCCGACAAAAACACGAGAATCTTTTTCTGCACAATGCTCAGCCTGTAAGGCGCGAATTCCGTTTCGGTTTCCTGGGCTCGGATATAATCCGTAAAAATGTGCAGGAGTTCGGGATCGACAATCTTGCAGAACACGCGGTCGCTCTTTTGCGAAAGCTTGATCAGGTGCCTGCGTAAAAGCGACTTGAAATCTTCTTGCGCGGCCGTGGTCGAAATCTTGGTCAAGAATGAGTATTCTCGAAGCAGCTCGGCGAGATTGAATTCCGTGTCTTGCGGCTTGTGGCTCAGGTATTCGGCGAGGCTCTTGAGAGAATTCCTGACGCGAGTCTCGATGGCGGCGCGCTTCAGCAGGTGGGTCTTTGCAGAAAGGTTGCGGATCAGAGCCAGCAGCCAGAGCGGAAGCCGCTTGAGTTCGGATTCCATGCACTCTTCGGTAACAAGCGTAATCTTGGAATCCTTGCTAGCCGACAGTTCGTACTTGAACGGTTCACGTTCAAGGAGTGCTGCCACCCCGACCAGGTCTCCCGGTCGCATGGTGAATACGACTGAATGGGGCGGAGTCGTTTCGCGGGCAACCAGTTCTCCTTCTTCAAGGATAACGATGCTCCTGTACTCACTGCCCGGTGAATAAACGACAAAACCCGCCTTCACGCTTTGGTGCGTGGGCGGGATTAATTGTTGACGCGAGGTTTGTTTCCCCATATTCATAGGAACGCCAAAGCCTCGAAGTAAGCTTGATTAAGCCTGACGTTCGTCGATACGTGCAGCCTTACCGCGGAGGTCGCGCATGTAGTAGATGCGAGCCTGGCGGACCTTACCGGCGCGGTCGAGCACGATGGAATCGATGCGGGGGGAGTGGAGCGGGAAAATGCGTTCCACGGCCACGCTGCCGGACATCTTGCGGACGGTGAGAGTTGCAGAAATACCGGAGTTCTTCTTCTGGATCACGACGCCCTTGAACGGCTGGATACGTTCCTTGGTGCCTTCGATCACCTTCACATTCACGGTGACGGTATCGCCAGCGCGGAGTTCAGGAAGGTCGGTCTTCAAGTTTTCGTTATGGATTGCTTCAATGTTCAGGGACATTTGTGTACCTCGTTTTTATTTGATGCCAAATTTAGTATCTTCTTCAAGATTTTTAAAGATGTCTGGGCGTCTTTCTTGCGTTCTTTTTAACGATTCTTGGCGCCTCCAGGCTTTAATGTTCGCGTGATGGCCCGAAAGGAGCACTTCGGGGACCTTTTTTCCTTCAAAAACCTCAGGTCGGGTATAGACCGGCCATCCCAGTACGCCCTGCGCAAAAGAGTCCGTTTCGCCGGATTCCTTGTTGCCGAGCGCCCCGTCGATGAGTCTCACCACGGCATCCGTCACGAGCATGGCGGGGAGTTCCCCTCCGCTCACGACAAAATCGCCGATAGAAATCTCCAAGTCGACCTCGGACTGGCGGATGCGGTCGTCGATTCCCTTGTAGTGCCCGCAGACAAGTACCAGGTGGCTTTCTTTCGAAAGTTCCTTGGCCATCTTGTGGGTAAAGGGAACCCCGTCTGCAGTCAAGTAGATGACTTTACCGCCGTCTTCCTTGACTCCCGTGCTGCGAATAGCGTTGGCGAGCGGTTCGGGCCTTAAGACCATTCCCGGTTCGCCGCCATAGGGCACGTCGTCCACCTGGCCGTAATCGTTGATGGCAAAGTCGCGCAGGTAGACGGTGTTGAATTCCATCAGACCTTTGCTCTGGGCGCGACCCATGATCGATTGCTTCATGGGAGCGAACATCTCGGGGAAGATGGTGATGCAGTCGATTCTCACCTTTCCTCCGGGCACAGGCTCTTGAGGTAGTCTGCGCTGAATACGATGTTCTTGCCATCTTCGTCCACGTCCAAGACGCAGTCGTCTATCCAGGGGGCGAGGATTGTTTTCGCGGAAAATTCGCGTTGGAAGGCTGCATCGAACTTGACGTGAAATGCGTTCACGGTCGGCAGTTCCTCGACTTCAAGAACTTCGCCGATGTCGCGGCCGTCTTCCAGTTTTACGCGGAACCCTTCCAGGTCGTCCAGGTAATATTCACCTTCGGGGGCGGGGAGCCTCTCCGATTCGGGAATCATTACGTCTGCATTCACGAAATGGGTGAGCGATTCCGGCGTATCGTACCCCTTGAACTTGAGTAACCACAGATTGTTTGCAAGCCTGGAATCTTCCAGAGTCAATTGGACCTGTTCACCATTGGTCTTCTTTAGCATCACATCCTTAAGCTTCTCGTGACGTGTTAGGTCGTGAGTGAACGGCATCGCCTTGATGTAGCCCTTGACGCCATGAGTGCGCATGAGCTGGCATACGGTGATGTATTCTTCGGATTCAGACATGAAAGACTTAGTGGGGTTTTGAATCAGTGGAAGGCGGTTGCCCTTGTTCAAGCGGTTTTTGCTGCATAAAAAAGTCCCGCGTTGTTTGGCGCGAGACTCTTTATAAAGCGAAAATTATGCTTCGGCGGCAGGAGCTTCAGCGGCCGGTGCTTCGGCAGCGGCAGCAGCTTCAGCAGCAGCGGCTTCCTTGGCAGCCTTTTCAGCTTCGATCTTGGCGAGAGCCTTAGGACCGAGCTTGGCCTTCTTGGCCTTTTCAGCACGCGGAGTAGCGGTCTTGCCTTCGATAGAACGGCCAGCGCGGATTTCGTGGAACAAGTCCATGATGCCGACCTTCTTGAGGAGGCTGCGAACGGTGTCAGACGGCTGTGCACCGGTCTGGAGCCACTTGAGGACCTTTTCCTGTTCGAACTTGATTTCCGGAGTCTTGGAATTCGGGTTGTAGAAACCCACCTGTTCGATAAAGCTATCGTCGCGAGCCTTGCGGGAATCAATCACCACGGCGCGGTAGATGGGGTTGTGACGCTTGCCGAAACGAGCGAGACGGATAACGGTTGCCATTTTAACCTCTTATTTGTTTGTTTCCCTTTTGCAGGGAAATGGGGTTTGTTTTATTGTTTTGGGCCAAATATAGCAAAAGAATCTTGTTTGTAAAGGATGGCAATGTAAAATTTTTCCGTTCTTTACGAACAAACTAACGTAATTTTAGGGGTTTTGGTCCGCAAAAAAGGCGTGAAAACGCAGTTTTTCGGTAAATTTCGCCAATTTTGGGACGTGAATAGCAAACGCCCCCGGGCTTTGCCGGGGGCGCTTGAAAGTCCTTAATCGAGGGCTGAACTACTCTTTATCCTTGTCTTCACTGTGGCATGGGCAGTGGTAGCAGTCACCCGTTTCGGCGTAGTCCTTACCGCTCCAGCAGTAGGTGCAGAGCTGTTCGGCAGGGAGGCCGATGGCGTGAATCAGGTCGTCGATGCGCTGGAACGCGAGAGTCGTCAGGTTCAGCTTCTGGCGGATGTATTCCACCATTCCCTTGTAGGCTTCGCCATCCGGATCGGTGTACTTGTCCAAATCGGGATTCTCGCCTTCCTGGTCGCGGATGTAGCGACGGGTAATCAGGTCGTATTCGTTCTTGGAACGGGAGAAGTTGATGAACTTACAGGGGAAAACCAGCGGCGGGCATGCGATACGCATGTGGGTTTCTTTACAGCCCAGGGAGTAGAGCTTCTGAGCCTGCTTACCGAGCTGCGTGCCGCGCACGATGGAGTCGTCGCAGAACACCAGGCGGCGGTCCTTGATGAGTCCCGGAATCGGAATCAATTTCATGGAAGCCACGCGTTCGCGCTGCTTCTGGTCTTGCGGCATAAAGGAACGGGCCCAAGTCGGCGTGTACTTCACGAACGGGCGGGCGAACTTGATGCCGGCTTCGTGTGCGTAACCGAGGGCGTGGGACGTACCGGAGTCAGGAATACCGCAGGCGGCGTCTGCTTCGGTAGGAGTACGCTTTGCAAGTGCGGAACCGCAGCGGTAGCGGGTCATTTCCACATTGCGACCTTCGTAAGTGGATGCCGGGTAGCCATAGTAAACCCAGAGGAAGGAGCAGATGGCCATCTTCTTGCCCGGAGCGACGAGAGTCTTGTCGCCATCCGGTGTGAGTTCGGCGATTTCGCCCGGACCCATGTCGCGGACGTATTCAAAGCCGAGGTTGTGGAGAGCGCAGCTTTCTTGCAGGGCGATCATGGCGCCTTCCTTCTTGCCGAGCACGATTGCCGTACGGCCCCACTTGTCGCGGCTGGCGTAGAACTTGCCGGTTTCGTCCATCAGAAGAACGGAACAGCTACCCTTGATTTTTTCTTGGACGTACTTGAGACCGTCGACGATGGAGTCTTGTGTAGCGATCAGGGCGGACACCACTTCGGTCGGTCCGACCATTCCGCTGGTCGTGGAGTACTGGAGCTGCATGCAGTTGTTCTTGAACAGCTCGTTCTTGATTTCTTCGATATTCGTAATCAAGCCGACAGTTACGATGGCGAACGTGCCGAGCTTGGAGGTCATGACGAGCGGCTGCGGGTCCGTATCCGAGATAACACCGATACCGACATTGCCTGCGAACGAAGGCAGGTCGTGTTCGAACTTGCTGCGGAACGGGGTGTTCTGGATATTGTGGATTGAACGATGGAAGTGTCCGTTAGCCTTGAGAACAGCCAAACCGCCACGGTGGGTTCCCAGGTGTGAATGGTAGTCGGTTCCGAAGAAGAGATCACTTACGCAATCTTCTTTAGAAACAACTCCGCAAAAGCCGCCCATATGTACTCCTTGAGTGATTGGGGAAAATTTGGCTTAAAAAGTAGAAATTTTGCGAGATATGTTGGAATAAAATTCCTTATTATTGCTTTCCAAGAAAAATACAATCAAGATATAAATGGGGTTTAGGGCGCTTAAAGCGCAATTCGAAGTGAACGCATGTGCATTCTCTTGTCGGAAGGCGGCCATATCTAGATTTTTTTGTAGGAAAATTCTATTTGCAACGCCCTCTTGTTAAAATAATGTTATTTTAATGGTATCTTGATTTTGCTTTGGACCTGTTTATGAATTCGCTTTTGTCCATTGATGATGTGTCGCTTGCTCTATCGCTCGATTACGAGTGCGTGTTTTTTGTCGATATCGAAAGTGACAACTATGCCATGTTCGCATTTGGCGGGAATCATAAAAATCTGGAATTGAGTGAAACCAGCAATTTTTGGGCGGATTCCCGAGTAAACCTCGAAACGGTTATTTATAAAGACGACAGAGAATGGTTTGCTCAAAACATAGCCGACAAGGAATCGCTGATTGCCTCGGTGCAAGACGGTAAAGCCTTTAGAGGAAAGTACCGTATTATGGCAGGGGATAAACCTGTCTGGTATTCCATAAAGGTGGTTCTTGGGCGTGCGGAACAACGCAATTACCTGATTATCGGAGTGACCAATATCGATACCCAGGAACGTGAACGCTTGGCTCTTGAACAAAAAGCGACCAAGAGTGAACTTTATGGCCAAATCGTGATGGCTCTTGCCGAACGCTACGATGCCCTTTATATGGTCGATTTGGATACGAACCATTATGCGCTGTACAAGAGTGAACGGGTGTTCTGCGAATTGAGCGTGGCACTCGAAGGCGAAGATTTCTTTAACCAGCTGAAAAAGGATGCTTTAAACGTCGTTTACAAAGAAGATATTCCCTTGATTGTGAATGCTTTGGATAGGCGTACGCTTTTAAAGGAACTTGATGATAATGGAGTGTTTTCGTTGACGTACCGCCTGAACACTCCGAAAGGACCTTTGTATGTAAACATGGTGGCGGTTTATGCCGATAAAAAGCATGTTGTTATCAGCGTGACCAATATTGATGCTCAGGTTCGCCGCGAACAAAAAATCAGGGAAGAGGTGAGCGCTGCTTACGAAAAGGCTCGTCGCGACGATTTGACCGGGATTAAGAATAAGACCGCATATGGTGAATTTGAAGCCAAACTGAACCAGCAAATCCAGTCGGGCGAAAACGTGAAATTCGCAATCGCCTTGTGCGATGTAAACGGTTTAAAGACGGTGAACGATACGCTGGGGCACATTGCCGGTGACGAATATATTCGCTCGGCCAGTAGGCTTGTGTGCCAGACTTTTGCCCATAGCCCGGTGTTCCGTATTGGTGGCGATGAATTTGTTGCGATTCTGCGTGGTTCCGATTTCGAAAACCGTGAAAAACTGGAAAAGGAATTTACTGAAGCGATTGAGAAAAACGTTGACAAACATAAGGTTGTGGTTGCTTGTGGAATTTCTGTATTTGACAAGGAACATGACAAGGATGTTTCGTCTGTCTTTGAACGAGCCGATGCGCTCATGTATAAAAACAAAGTGCGCATGAAGAATGGGCATGATGAAATTATCGGAACGATTATTCAATCGATTGGAGCCAAATTAACTAATTAGAGCCTTGCCGTGCTCTTCATGGTAGATTGCAACGTCATAGCATTACCCGCAATGACGTTCTTTTTTTTATTTTTGTGCAGATAATTTTTATGATTTTCTAGATGGACAAAAAAGATGTTTAAAGTAGGGTTTGATAACGACGCGTACCTGAGGACGCAGTCCGAAAAGATTGCCGAGCGCATTGCGAAGTTCGGCGGAAAACTTTATCTGGAATTTGGCGGAAAACTGTTCGATGACCATCACGCATCCCGCGTGTTGCCTGGCTTTGCGCCCGACAGTAAAATCCGCATGCTCGAAAAGCTCAAGGACAAGGCCGAAGTGATTATCGCCATTAACGCCGGCGATATCGAAAAGAACAAGGTCCGCGGCGACTTGGGCATTACCTACGATCAAGATGTCTTGCGCCTGATTGATGCCTTCCGCGGTTACGGTCTTTATGTGAGCTCCGTGGTATTGACTCGCTGGCAAGAACAGCCGAGTGCTGTTGCCTATCAGAAAAAGCTTGAAGATCTTGGCCTCAAGGTTTATCGTCATTACCCGATTGCGGGTTACCCGAGCAACATTCCGCTGGTGGTGAGCGACGACGGTTACGGCAAGAATGAATTTGTTGAAACCTCTCGCGAACTTGTGGTGGTGACGGCTCCGGGTCCCGGAAGTGGAAAGATGGCTGTGTGCCTTTCGCAGATTTACCACGAAAACAAGCGTGGCGTGAAGGCCGGCTACGCCAAGTTCGAGACCTTCCCGATTTGGAACATTCCGCTCAAGCACCCGGTGAACCTCGCATACGAAGCCGCCACCGCCGACTTGAACGATGTGAACATGATTGACCCGTTCCACTTGGAAGCATACGGACAGACGACTATCAACTACAACCGCGACGTGGAAATCTTCCCGGTGCTTAACGCCCTGTTTACCCGCATTCTCGGTGAATCTCCGTACAAGAGCCCGACCGATATGGGCGTGAACATGGCCGGCAACTGCATTGTCGATGACGATGCTGTTTGCGAAGCGGCCCGTCAGGAAATCATCCGTCGCTACTACAACACGCTTTGCGACGTGCGTAAGGGCAACGCCGACAAGGACCAAGTTTACAAGCAGGAACTGATTATGGAACAGGCCCAGATCAGTACTGCAAACCGTCCGGTGATTGCGGCTGCTGTCAAGAAGGCCGAAGAAACCGAAGGCCCGGCTGTCGCAATTCAGTTGAACGATGGCGCCATCATTACGGGCAAGACATCTTCGCTGCTCGGCGCCTCTTCTGCAATGCTCTTGGATGCGCTCAAGCACCTGGCCGGAATCCCCGACGAAGTGCGCCTGCTTTCGCCGATGGTGATTGAACCGATTCAGAACCTGAAGACCAAGCAGCTCGGCCACAAGAACCCGCGCCTGCACATGGACGAAGTCCTGGTCGCGCTTTCTGTTTGCGCCCTCACGGATTACAACGCCAAGATTGCCATGGAAAAATTGCCGGAACTCCGCCACTGCGAAGTGCATTCCAGCGTGATTCTGTCGCAGGTCGATGTGGGCGTGTTCCGTCGCCTCGGCGTAAATCTGACTACGGAACCTACTTATCAGACAAGTAAGCTCTATCACGGGTAACAAATGCGTAAATCGAGTGTCGCGCCCATGCTTGCATGGGCATGACCGAGATTAGCATTTGGCGATTGAGCGTAGCGAAAGCGCAAAAAGCCGGTTTAGCTTCGCCTAGCTGCGTTCTCGCCCCACTCGTCGTACTATTTGTACGCCTTCGGGGGCTGCGGCCTGGCTTTGCTTGCTAATCCAACTTTTTTATTTCGATTGAAGAGAATGTTTTAAAAACGAAAAAAAGTCGCGACACTGTCGCGACTTTTTAGCTTGTATGCAATTACTTCGTTTGCTTGGAAGAATTACTTCTTCTTGGAAGCCTTCTTGCTGGAAGATTTCGGGGGGTGAACCGCAATCTTCTTCACGCTCTTGTCTTCGGCCTTGGCGAGTTCAGCTTCTTCGGCTTCGAAGATTGCCTGGGCCTGCTTCAAGGCGTCGGTCGGATCGATTTCGATTGCTTCGGAGGCTTCGTCCACGAGTTCGGCGAAGTCATCGTACCAGTCAGCGAAGATTTCCACTTCGAGGTGATCAACGCCCGGAACGGTGAGGCGTGCGCCGCAGGCTTCGCCCACGCGGTCGAGGTACTTGGCCATCTGCGGCTTGAGGAGCGTCAGGTCGAGACCGTCGAGGTCTTCGGGTTCGAAGTAAACGGCGTCGACATCGCTGTCGTCGTCCTTAGCCTTCTTGCTCTTCTTGCCTTCGCACTTGCCGCACTTGCAGTCGCCGTTGCAGCATTCTTCGTTGCCGTACAGGGCCATGTATTCTTCATCGTCCATGCCGCTGTCGTAGTAGAATTCGTCTTCTTCGAGGTACAGGGTCTCAACAAAGATTCCCTTTGCGCCGAGTGTCTTGGCTGCAGCAATGAATTCCTTGAGGTCGCCGCCGAAGTAGCGGGTGGTTTCCATGTCTTCGTTCAGGGTCTGAACGGGAATGGGGGAGAGCTTCTGCTTCTTGAGGTAGTCGCAGATTTCGTCACTGATGGATTTCTGAGTCTTTGCCATGTGAATCTCCTGGTAAAATTAAACGTGGTACTTCTTGAGGCTCGGAGCCTTTTCGTTAATGAGCTTCATGATGCGTTCGACAGCTTCAACGCCATGTGCGGTGTCCTTCACGCTAACGAGCGGCTGGAACAGCGGGCTGTTGAACAGCGTGCCCAGCGGAATCGGGTTCTTGCGGCAGAACGTGATGTCGATAAAGTCGCGAGCGTCCTTCTGCAGGTCGTGAGCCTTGTCCTTGTCGCCGGCCTGGAAAGCCTTGTAGAGTTCGACGAAGGTCTTCGTGGCTTCGGGAATGTTGCCCGAGGCGCTGATGAGGCCCGTGCCGCCCATTTCGAGCAAGTCTGCGAAGAGACCGTCTTCACCGCTCATCACGGCGAAATCCTTGCCCTTCGTTTCCTTGATCACGCGCATCGTGTCTTCGTGGAACTTTTCGCCGAAGCCGAATTCGACAGCTTGCTTCAGGCCGATGATGTTCTTGTCTTCGGCAAGTTCGATCAAGGTGTCGGGGTGCACGTAGCTGGAGGTACGGCCCGGAACGTTGTAAATCACGATCTTGGCACCCGTTTCGCTGCTGAGCGTACGGTAGTGCTTCAGGAGGCCTTCCTGCGGCGGGTTGTTGTAGTAGCCTGTCACGCAGAGGACTGCCACCGGGGCAATCTTCTGAACGTTTTCGATCATTTCGATAGATTCGCGAGTGCAGTTGGAACCGGCACCGGCAATCACGGGCACGCGGCCATCCACATAGTCGAGCGTAAACTTGATAACATCCAGGTGCTGCTGCGGAGAAACAGTCGCACTCTGACCCGTGGTCACGGCGGGGAGCACGCCACTTGCGCCGTTGGCAATCACGTCGTCAATCATCTGACCCATCTTCTTGTAGTCGATGGAGTTGCGAAGGTTCTTGGGATCGTCGTTCTTGAGTGGGGTGAACAACGCGGGGAAAACACCAGTAAGTTGAGAAGCGTTAGTAATCTGCATAGTGGCCAAAATATAGTATTAGATGACGCTCCGCTCTTAAGAGTAGTCTTTGATTTTTGCGTAATTTGACGTGTTTCCGCCCCGTTTTGCAAACAATTGTTTGCGTTTCTTTGTGCATTGGTATATATTCAATGGAAAAGTAAGAATGAAGTCGATTAATTGCTTGGGAGGTAAAGAGATATGTTGAATGAAAACCCTTTTATGACTTTAGAACGGGCTAGAAGCGTATATTGGCTTAAGAATAACTATAGACCCATGGGGGAGTTGTTTGATAATGGTTTTCTAAACACGCGTCGTCTAGAATGGGGAGCAAATAATGCTTATGATCCGACGATTAAGGCGGCTTGCCAGGTGCTTTTAAAACAGAAACAAAAGACGACTAAAGCGTTTGTTGAGAAAGGGAAATTACCAAGGAATATTGATGAGGCGAGAGCAGTTGTTTGGCCGTTTAGTAAAAATCTTGGTAAAACTGGGCGAACGATGGGTGAATTGACGGATAACCGTGATATTACTAAACGTGATTTGGCTTACGCTTTGGAAAAGGCTTGGGATGAACAGGTTCGAGAAGCGTCCCGCATTATTCTAACTTCTCAATTAGGCATTGAAAACGATCGTGCTAATGAAACGAAAGGTGCTCTTAAGGTAACGGCCAATCGAAGCTTTATGGAAGAACAGATTGAAAGACTTTCTTTTAAGAAGGGAGCTTTCATTGGCATATTGCTAACTATATGCGCATTTCTTTTGATTGCTGATTTTGTTTATATGGGAATGAAAGGGGCTATTCCTGCTTTAGCTAAATTCATTTTGGATACAAAGTATATTGGATTAGCCTTTATAATCCTTTTCATTATTTTTGTTTTAGTTGTTGCCAACTTCGTCATCAAACATACTCTTGAAAAGAAAATTGACAATTATGATGAATCTATAAGGAATCACAAACAAGGAAGAGATGGGGAAGATAAAGTTGTAGATGTTATGCGAGAAACTTTGGATGGTTCGTGCCATGTATTTAGAAATTGTGTATTGCCTGATAAAAAAGGGGATATAGATGCCATTCTTGTTTCTCCGCAAGGCCTTTTTGTTTTTGAAGTAAAGAATTACAATATGAAATGTGAAAATACTCAGGATGAATGGTTCTTTTATAGCGGGAAAAAGAAGAAGAAACTTAAAGAGAATCCATCCATTCAAGCAAAAAGAAATGCTGCAAGATTAGCGGAGCATCTAGAAGCGGATTTTAGTAGAAATAAAGAAAGAAAATGGGTTAATCCCATAGTGGTTATGGCGAATGCTGATGTCGTTTGTTTGGAATGTGAACCGGTTGTCCCGATTTGGCGAATTCAATATTTGTCTGATGAATTGGGCAATATTCCAAACAAAAGAGAAATTTCGGAACAATTGCAGAGTGAAATATGCAAGAAATTGGAATTACTGTATTCAAGTAATTGAAAAGGAGATCCCGCACCGAGTGCGGGAAGACATTTGGCGAAAAGATCGTGACTGCCAAATTGTGGTACAATAACTTACAATTTGTGTACATCTTTCGTAAAAGTTTTAATCTGTGTGACGATAGCGGGGTTTTAGGGGCGGAGCCCCTAGGCGAAGGGGTGATGGAAGACCGCTTTGCGGGCTGAAATCAGGGGAAAACTTGCCCCTGTATATCCAAGTTTTTTCTAAATTTTCCCCGTAAAATTTCAAATACAGGAACCCTTATGGAAAACATTACGCAGATTTGGAAAAAGATCCAGTCCCCGGAATTCAACCCCGCAACAGACATGGGCTTGGTAGAACAGGTCAAACAGGTCGCCCTGACTTCTCAGGAAAGCGCCAAGGTTAGCTTTGGTACGTCCGGCTGGCGTGGCGAAATCGGTTCTGAATTCACCCTCCGCAATCTGCAGGTCGTGGGTGCCGCTATCGTGCGCCTCTATAAGGAAGCTACTCCGGAACTTTTCGAAGCTCTCGGCGTGAAGGATTTTGCCGAACTCCAGAAGCGCGGCGTGGTCGTTGGCCACGACAACCGCTTGCTCGGTCACGAATTCTGCGAAGCCGTTGCCGACCAGTTTGCCAAGGCCGGCGTGAAGGTCTACTACGGTGGCGAAATGCCGACTCCGGAATTCAGCGCCTGCATCGAAATGCTCGGTGCCGCCTGCTCCATCAACATGACTCCGAGCCACAACCCGAGCCACTACAACGGTATCAAGTTCAACCCGGCTGACGGCGGTCCTGCCGGTCCGGAAATCACGAACGTGATCACCAAGCTCAGCAACGAAATGATGGCCACCTGGAAGTTTGAACCGGTGGGCAAGGTCGACTGGGAATTGATCGACTCCCTCAAGATTTACAAGGAATTCTTGGTCAAGCAGGGCACCATCAAGTTCGACCGCATCAAGGACTTCATCAAGAAGGGTCGCCTGACTCTCGTGTGCGACCACGTGCATGGTTCTACCCGTCGCCGTCCGGCCGCTCTCCTCGACAATCCGGAATGCCTGATTACGCTCCGTAACGAAGACGACTCCCTGTTCGGCGGTATCGCTCCGGAACCGTCCAGCAAGAACCTCGAAAAGGTCCGCAAGGTCCTCGACGAAAGCAAGAGCTGGTTCCGCCTGGGCGCAATCTTCGACCCGGATGGTGACCGTATCCGTTTCTACGACGGCACCCGCGAAATCGATATGAACCAGTTCGGTGCTATCGCTTTCCACTACATGGCTACCTGGCGCAAGGAACAGGGCTGCGTGGCTAAGTCCGTCGCTACTTCTAACTTTGTGAACATCATTGCCGAAAAGCTCGGCGTGCCTGTGATGGAAACTCCGGTGGGCTTCAAGAACTTCCGCCCCTGGCTCTCCCGCAACGCCAAGCAGAAGGCTCTCGTGGCTTTCGAAGAATCCGACGGTATTTCCGGCCTGAACAACACGCTTGAAAAGGATGCCCAGTTCGGCCTCCTCATCGCTCTTGAAATCATGGCTGTCACCGGCAAGAACCTCGGTGAATACCTGGATGCCCTGTACGAAGAATATGGCCGCTTCTACCCGACCCGTTCCGGTTTCGAAGTGGACAAGTCCCTCGTTGGCGCTCCGCTCAAGGCCAAGGTTGACGCTATCGCCACGATCGCCCAGCCGGGTGCAAAGGTCATGGTCGGTAACAACGAAAAGACCGTGAAGCAGCTCCTCACGCTCGACGGCGTGAAGGTAATCTTCGACGATGACTCCTGGATGCTGGTGCGTCCGTCCGGTACCGAACCGAAGGTTCGTATCTATACGGAATGCCGCAACCCGGATGAAAAGGACCCGATGTTCGAGGCTGCCAAGGCTCTGTTCTTCAAGAATTAATAAGTCTTTCAAGGGAGGATCCTATGAAAAAACTTATAGTGTTGCTTTGTTTGGTTTTTGTCGCGGTTTGTTCGGCGCAAACGCTGAAGCCTGAGTTCCAGGCTTTTTCGGGTGCCCTGCTCAAGCTGAAAAAGGCCGATAAGGGCTATCATAAGTTCCGCTTGACGGTGGATGTCGCTCCGTGGGCTTTCCAGGCTGACGGTGAAGTGCAGGCCCCGGGCGGTGACGGCGATGCCTTGATTACTGGCCTTTTCGATGGCGATGTCTATGCAATGCTTGCCTATGTTCCTTCGACGGCCGTTGGCTCTGACAACAAGGAATACCAGGTGGGTTTCTTCGACATGATGCTGTTCTTTGAAGACGAACCGACCAGAATTCGTAACTTGCGCTTCAAGCTTTTGCCGCCGGCAAATGACGAATGGGCCATGGGCATTCTGAAGGATGCCTTGGAATCCGGTTCCCTGCTCGGTAACGTGTGGGGCGGCAAGTACGACAAGGATATCACCAAGGCTTCTGCCGATCCGCTCGACAAGGCTAAGCTCCGCGCTTTGCAGAAGAAGGGCGAAAAGAAGCCCGATGAAGAGGCTACCATTACGACTCGCAAACGCCGCGTAGAGGCTGAAGACGAACCGCAGGTCGCCCCGAAGAAAAAGAAAAAAAAGTCCGACGTCGACGAAGAAGCGACGATGAACAAGCGCAAGCGCCGCGTTGATGCTGCAGACGAAGAGCCTGCTCCGACCAAGAAAAAGAAGAAAAAGAAAAAAGTTTCTGGCGATGAATGCGACGATCCTGGTCTCTCTGTCAAGGAAAAGCGCCGCTGCCAACTGAAGAACAAGTAATTTTTTAACTAAAACCAATTAGAGGTAATCTATGTCCGGTCACTCCAAATGGGCCACCACCAAACGTAAGAAAGCCAAGACTGACGTTGCTCGCGCCAAGGCTTGGAACAAGTTGATCAAGGAAATCTCTATTGCTGCTAAGCTTGGCGGCGGAAACCCGGATGCGAACCCGCGTCTGCGTGCTGCTATTCTTAAGTCCAAGAGCCAGAGCTTGCCGACCAAGAACATCGAAAGCGCTATCGCCAAGGGTACGGGTGCCAACTCCGGTACCGAAATGACGGAACCGCTGTACGAAGGACGCGGCCCGGCCGGCATCGCCATCATGGTGCAGTGCTTGACCGACAACAAGGTCCGTACCGTTGCCGAAATCCGCAACATCTTCAACAAGAACAACGGTGCCATGGGCGAATCCGGTTCCGTGTCTTGGGCATTCACCTACAAGGGTGTGATCATTGTTGACGCTGAAAAGTATCCGGAAGACAAGGTCATGGACCTGGTTCTCGAAGCCGGTGCCGAAGACATGTCCACCGAAGACGGCGTGCACGAAATCTCCACCTCTCCGGAAGCTTTCGACGCTGTGTCCAAGGCTCTCGAAGCTGCCGGTATCGAAATGATGAGCGCAGAAATCACCTACGTCGCTAACGACCCGGTGAAGCTCGGTCACGAAGATGCCCAGAAGCTCCTCAAGCTCATCGACAAGTTCGAAGACCACGACGACGTCCAGGACGTTTACCACAACGCCGAAATCGACGAAGCCGATATGGACGCTGAGTAATAGTCTTTTTCTACAAAGATTCAAAAAAGCCGATTGCCAAAAGCAGTCGGTTTTTTTTGCGTTGATTAGATGTCAATGAATTTATCGGAAAAATAATTCCCCTGAAAAGCATTTAAGATAAATTATGTATATATTTGAAAAAAAAGGAGGAGTTGTTATGAACAAGCAAAAGAGTTTACTCACGTGTACCATGGCCCTCGGGCTGTTTCTTGGGCTTGAGACTACCGCCCAGGCTAAGGAATGGGAACAGTCCTTGGTGATAAACCTAACCCGTCATGAAGTGCATGAACCAACTTATGGTTATACTAAATGGGGCTTTTCTAAAGACAGCCTTGTTGAGATAGAACCGGGTGTAGCTATCGAGGGCACGTATTGGCAGGTGGATGAATCTTGTGTATGTGGTATTTCGTTTGGAGCCTGTGAACTTTTTCTTGTACATTGGAATTTTTTTGACTTTGACCAAAACTATTGGAATGTCGTTTTTGGCGATAGCTTGAAAGCGGGAGTAACCCTAGGCTTGAACGATACGACTGCTTTTGCTGCGGTTCCTAGTAGTAAGTCTTCTTTGATAGATACTTATAAATTTACCTCGAAAGAAGGTTCGACTGAAAACGATACCAATTATTTTGTCTATAGAAAGGATTCTTCGTATTACGCCCTTTGCCAATATATAACGGTGTATAATAGTTCTATAAATAGGAATAGTGGAACGGAAATAGGTTTCCCGGCCTATTTTGTGCACCAATGCATTTACCAAGATGACGGAACGCCAACATTCAGCAAGATTCCGATGTATACGGGTGAGTTGCCGCAGGGTAGGCCTATTGATCCGCCCTCTGTTATTGCAAAGCCTATGCGTAAGAATGTCGGCCCGACTGTGGACCGCAAACCGTATCTGGTAAATGGACAGTCGGCTAGGAAAAATTCAGCGAGCGGTGTTCGCGTCGAAAAGGATCGCGTTTACCGACAATAAAAAATTTTCTGATGATGAAGGCAGCCGAAATGGCTGCCTTTTTTGTGACCAAGATTTATTGGCGACCAAGAGTTTCGCGGTAGTTATGGACAGCTTCCTTGTAGCTGCTGACGGCCTTTGAAATGCGTGCAGCGATGTCTGCCTGAGCCTTGCTTGTGATCATGTAGGCTTCTTCTTCGGGGTTGCTGATGAAGCCGATTTCAAAGAGCACGGCAGGCATTAATGCGCCTACGAGCACCATGAATCCGGCGCCGCCGACGCCACCACCCTGGCGCTTGATTTTGCCGTCGTCGAAGGCCTTGAGCATCTGTTCGGTGAACATGTAGCTGTTCTGCTTGTATTTTTCCAAACGGGCTTCGAGCTTGAACCATTCGAGCGGAGAAAGTTCTTCTTTGGCGTTCTTTTCGCCGTAGAGCGTGGCCACCTTGTTTTCGCGACGGGCAATGGCCTTGTCTTCTTCGCTTTCGGGGGCGCGGAGCACGTACACGTGGTAGCCCTTGATTTGCTTTTTGCGTTCGGGGCTTGCGTCGATGGCGTTACAGTGCAGACTGATGAACAGGTCGCCGTCCCATTGGTTCGCGAGGTTGGCTCGTTCGCCGAGCTCGATGAACACGTCCTTGTCGCGGGTCATCTTGACCTTGAAGCCTTCTTTTTCGAGTTCCTTTTTCAGGAGCTTGCCGACGGCGAGTACGATATCTTTTTCGTTGGAATTCTTGCCCTGGGCGCCGGTATCCTTGCCGCCGTGGCCGGGGTCGATCACGATGGTCTTGACTTCGCGGGTGCCGGCGGTTTCGTTTTTCGGTGCGGCGACAGGCGTTGTCTTTGCTGGGGCAGCAGCTGCGGGCGCGGCGGCGACTTTTACGGAAGACGAGGAAACTTTAGCGGGGGAGCTGCTGCTTGCAGGAGCGACCGCGGCGGTTTGTGCTTTGCCGGCATTGAGTAATGTGGCAATGTCTGCGGAATCCAAGAGAATATGGCTGCCCGAGATTTCGGGCGCATGCTTGATTTCGACAGATTTGCCGTGCGTGTTCACGAAGGGAAGGCCAATCGCGAATTTGAGGGTGTCGCTTTCGCCCGCGAGAATGAAGGTCTTTTGAACCGGGAACCAGTGGAAGCTGGCCTTGATTTCTTTGGCGAACTGTTCGGCATCGACTGTGTTTGCTGCCCAGGCAGAGACTGCGAGAGCGAAGCAGACAAGTATATGCCAAACAAAAGCCTTCATTATTTGTGCGCCTTTGCCGCGCGGGCCATTTCAAGTTTAGCGTCGCGGTTGATGATGTCCTGACGCTTGTCGCGCTGGTCCTTACCGCGGCAGATTCCCATTTCGAGCTTGGCGCGGCGGTTCTTGAAGTAAAGCTTCAAGGGAATGAGCGTGCATCCCTTCTGCTCCTTGGCCTTGCGCATCTTGGCGATTTCGTGCACATGGGCCAAGAGCTTGCGGCGCCTTGCCGGAAAATGGTTGAATCGGTTGGCGAAAAGGTATTCGTCGATGTGAGCACCCACGAGCCAGATTTCGTTCTTGGACTCGTCGATGTCGATCCACGCTTCGCCCAAAGTGCACTTGCCATCGCGGATAGACTTGACTTCCGAACCAATCAGCATGATACCTACTTCGAAGGTTTCGTCTACGAAGTAGAGGTGGTTTGCTTTGCGGTTTACGATGACCGGCGTACTCTGTTCTTTTTTCGCCATTCGTTAAGCCTTCTTCTTGCTCCAGCCGGATTTTGCTCCAGCACTTTTTGAAGCGGTCTTCTTGGCGGCGGTTTTCGTGCCGCTTTTCTTTGCGGAGCTCTTGCTGTCGCTTGTTTTGGCGGCGACAACGCTCTTGCTTTCCCAGCCGACCTTCTTCTTTTGCACGTGGGGCACCGCCTCGTCCAGAGCCAAGGTGAGTTCCTTGCAGCCGTCGCCAGTTACGGCGGAGGTCACGATGACGCTTTCCTTGTGGGCCTTGAACTGCTTGATGGCTTCGTCAATGCCGAGGTCGCTCTTGTTCAAAGCAATCACGTAAGGCTTCTTTGCGAGCTTCGGGTGGAATGCCTTGAGTTCGTCCTTAAGAACGCTGAACTGTTCGTAGGCGTTTTCGGCAAAGCCGTCGATCACGAACAGGAGCGTGTGCGTACGTTCGATATGCTTCAAGAACTGGTGACCGAGGCCCTTGCCTTCACTGGCGCCTTCGAGCAAACCAGGAATATCTGCAACCACAAAGCTGTGGCCGTTCAACTGCACAATGCCGAGCACCGGTTCAAGCGTGGTAAACGGGTAGTCGCCGACTTTCGGGCGACCGCTCGAAATCTTGTTCACGAGACTGGACTTGCCTGCGTTCGGGAAACCGACGAGGCCCACGTCTGCCATAAGCTTCAGTTCCAAGAAGAGTTCGCGCTTTTCGCCCTTTTCGCCGGGCGTGCACTTGCGCGGAGCCTGGTTGGCTGGCGTTGCAAAATGCTGGTTGCCCATGCCGCCCTTGCCGCCGCGAGCCGCAATCCACTTTTGGCCGGGTTCGGTAAGGTCTGCGAGAATACGGCCTTCGGCATCCTTCACGATAGTGCCGCGCGGAACGCTTACGATCAAGTCTTCGGCGCTACGACCGGTGCAGCGCTTGGCGCCACCGGCCTGTCCGTTCTGAGCCTTGTACAGGCGTGCGTTACCCATGTCGAGCAGGGTAGAGTACTGTTCGTTCACCTGCAGGATCACATGACCGCCGCGACCGCCGTCACCGCCATCGGGACCGCCGAGGGGTACGAACTTTTCGCGGTGGAAACTGCAAATGCCATCGCCGCCCTTGCCGGAGCGAACTTCAATTGATTTTTCGTCTAGGAACATTAAAGGCTAATTCCTTCGTCGAGGCCGAGCGCGATATTCATGTTCTGAATGGCGGCACCGCTTGCGCCCTTGCCGAGGTTGTCGATAATAGTCGTCACCTGCATCACGTTTTCGTTGCCGAACACCTGAATACGGGCGTTGTTCGTATCGTTGCAGACGGTAGCGTCAAGGCGGCCGTTGAACAGCACGGGGGCTGGCTCAAAGGGCATGACCTTCACAAAGCGGGAACCTTCGTAATGCTTTGCCAAGATTTCGGTGAGGCCTTCGGGACTGACCTTCTTGGTGAGTTCATTTGCAAAGATGGCGACGGTGACCGCCATGCCCTTGTAATAAGGGCCAAGCACCGGGTTGAAGAACGGCGTGTTTTCGAGTTCGCAGTACTTCTTCATTTCGGGGAGGTGCTTGTGGGCGAGCGCGAGCGCGTACGGGGCGGGCGCCATGATAGCCTTCGATTCGCCAGCAGCGTGTGCAAGCGCTGCGGCTTCTTCGTATTCGGCAATCAGCTTCTTGCCGCCGCCGGAATAACCGGTAATGCTGTAGGCGGCAAGGTTTGCGCTCTTCGGCAAAATGCCTGCGGCAACCAGCGGGTGTACGCCAAGAATAAAGCCCGAGGCGTGGCAACCGGGGTTCGCGATGCGCTTGCTCTTGGCAATGGCTTCGCGCTGGGCGGCCGAAAGTTCCGGCATCCCGTAGGTCCAGTCGGGGTTTACGCGGTGGGCGGTGGAGGCGTCGATCACGCGGGTGTTCGGATTTTCGCAGAGTGCTGCACTTTCGACAGCCGCAGCGTCGGGCAGGCACAGGAACGTCACGTCGGACTCGTTGATGAGTCGCTTGCGTTCGTTAATGTCTTTGCGGAGTTCGGGAGAAATGCGCAACACTTCGATGTCGTTACGCTTTGCGAGTCTCTCATAAATCTGCAGGCCAGTGGTGCCTGCTTCACCATCTACGAAAACTTTGAACATTTGCTTAGTTACTAGTTGTTAGTTGTTGGACTGAAAATTACTTGCCGGCGCCGCAGCACTTCTTGTACTTCTTGCCGGAACCGCACGGGCACGGATCGTTACGGCCAACGACCGGACCTTCGTGACGGACAGTTTCCTGCTTCACGGCACGACCGTCGTAGAAGAACCATGCGCCGCCCACCTTGTGGAACTCGCCGAGTTCGTGGTGGTTACGGGTAATGTTGCCCTGCTTGAAACGAGCGATGAATTCGACCCAGCCGATGTTCTTTTCTTCTTCGGTCTTGGTCTGCTTGATTTCAATGCCGAGCCATTCGGAATCCTTGCTCCAAGCGGTCACGCTCGGTTCGTCAAAGTCGCCGCGCTGCGTGGGTTCGAGAGATTCCTTGAGCCAGCCGATTTCCTGCTTTACATAAGCGGTATAGCGAGAACGCATCAATGCTTCGGGGCTTGCCGCGAGAGCTTTCTGCTTGATAATGGGTTCGCAACATTCTCCGTATTCCTTACCGGAACCGCAGGGGCATAAATCTTTAGCCATAATTCAATCCTTGTGTCTTTGTTGAAGCGGCTTTGCCGCCGTTAAAATTTGATGAAAAAAATAGAAAAAAAAGCGAGCGGTTGAATCCCGTTCGCTTTTAAATTAGAGCGTTTCGCGAAGAGGCTTACAGGCACTTCTTGAGTAGCCAGATTTCTTCTTTGCCTTCGCGGCCGGCGATGCTGCTAGTGGGCTTGATGCGTTCGACGACATCGAACACGCCGTCGAGACGGGCCATGAGTTCGCCTTCGCTGGTGGCATGCGGCGGACCCTGCAGAGTCTTGCCGTTCATGAGCGGGTACAAGAAGAGAATCAACAAGCCGTCATCCTTCATCATCTTGTAGCAGACTTCGAAGAATTCGTCGCGGCGACCCGGGTGGATTGCCGTGAAGGCGCAGTAATCATAAACGATATCGAAAAGCTGACCGCCGCGCTTGTCGTCCTTGGGAGAAAGCGAGAACAGGTCGAGGTCCAAAGAACGCAGGTTCTTGTGTTTGCGGCTCAAGTGGTCAAGTTCATCGACGGCAGAGGGGGCAAAGTCGACTGCCAGCACGTCGTGACCGCGCAAAGCCCAAGCTTCGGCGTCGTAGCCAAAGCCTGCACCGGGAACCAGAACGGAGCCCGTTGCGGGACAAGAGGGGTGCTTGAAAAATTCCGTCAGAGCGGGCGTCACCTTCTTGAGATTCCAGTAGTCCTTGCCTTCGGCATAAAGATTATCCCAGAAATCCGGGAGGTTCTGCGTTAACATTATTTACCTTCCTTTTTGTACGCAAGCTGCCCGCAGGCGGCGAGAATGTCGCGGCCGCGCGGGTTGCGGATCGTGATTTGAATTTCGGCTGCCCTAACCATAGCCAAAAAGTCTTCTACCTGTTCCGGCGTAGGGGCGTGTAGTGTGGGGTCGTCGCCGTCGTTTAGGACGATGGCGTTTACCTTCACGCGGCGGGGGGCGCAAATGCGAATGAGCTCCTTGGCCGCCTTCGGGGTGCAGGTGATGTCCTGAATCAGGACAAATTCAAACGTTACATAATTGTCGGTTCTACGAATGTATTCGTCAACCGCTTCCAAAAGTTTTTCAATGGGCCAGGTCTTGTTTACCGGCATGACAGACGAACGGTATTCGTTATTCGTGCTGTTGAGGCTCACGGCAAGGCAACAGGGGGTATTGCGGTCTACCAGTTCCTTGATCTTGGGAACCACGCCGCTCGTGCTTACGGTCATGCGCTTAGAACCCATGTTGAACAGGCTCTGGTTATGGAGCGTACAGCAGACGCGGTGTACGTTTTCCAGGTTGTTCAGGGGTTCGCCCATGCCCATGAAGATGATGTTGGTGACTTGGGCCGTTTTGCCTTCTTCATTCAAAAAGCCGGATTCTTTCAGGTACCAGTTCACGTTGATGATTTCTTCCAGGATTTCGCCGGCTTCGAGGTTCCGGGTGAAGCCCATCTTGGCGGTACGGCAGAAGGCGCAATTCATGGCGCAGCCGACCTGGGTCGAAACGCATACGGAATAGCGACCGTTTGCGGGAATCATCACCGTTTCGATATGGTGGTCGTCGTGTGTCTTGAAAAGCCACTTGACCGTGCCATCGACCGACTCCATGCGCTGTTCTTCTGTCAGGGCACGGAGGCTGAACTGGTTGGCCAGTTTTTCGCGGAGAGCGGGGGAAATGTTCCCCATTTCGTCGTAGCTTTTGACCTGTTGGCAAAAGAGCCATTTTTGAATTTGGCTTGCACGGAACGGCTTTTCATCCTGGTCGCGGAGCCAAGCCTTAAGCTCGTCCTCGGTCAGTGTTTTTATGTTCTTTGGCCATTCCATCGGGGGGTAAAGATAGCAAAAAAATACATTTTTGTTAAGGGTAAAATACCCCTAAAAGCCTTATCTCATTGGCATCTGCCAGTAGATTTGTTATTAGACTTTGGATTTCTTTGGCGGTCCGCAATCCTTGTTTTTCTTGGCCGATTCGATGTATTCCGACATCCGTCTTTTTGTTTCGGCGGCGATATCTGCCGAAATTTCAAAGATTGGAGCCGTATTCGCCACAAGGGGGTAAAGGCGGTCAACCTCTTTGAAGAGCTCCGAAAGCGACTTGTTGTAGACTTTGGCAAGTGCGCTTAAAGTGGTTATGGAGGGCATCCTTTTACCGACCTCGACCTGTGAAATAAATTGTCGGGTGATATTGGACTGTAGGGACGCAGTGTTTTGGGTGAGGCCGCTTTCGCGGCGACAATCCAAGAACACTTGGCGTATAGCTTCGTTTAGTATATGGTCTTCGTATTCCACAAAAAAACACCTTTAAAAAACTGTGGATTACCAAGCACGCCCTACAATGAATTTTAGTATACGTAGGGGGTGGTGCGTGCAAACAATAGATTGCAAACTTTGCAAAATATTGTTAACGGGCGGGGCGTGAAAGCGGATGCAGAAATGGTGAATAAAGGCCAAAATGGTCAATTGAGTCTTGTTTGCGACGCTTGATGAAAAATTTTTTATGAAAGTGATGTTAAGAAAAAGAAAGGTCAATCTTTCGATTGACCTTTCTTTCTGCGGGTGCCAGGACTCGAACCTGGAGCGGTATATAGACCGGATGTGCCAAATTGATGTCAAAAATGCCGGTTGAGGCACATCCTCTCGCAAATGGGCTGGCCCATTTGCTCACAAAAGACCGCTCGGCTCTATCGCATCAACAAGAATGTGATATCGCCTCGCTCTCGCAACCGCCCTCGGTTAACACCCGAGGGCTTTGTTGCTCACAAAGGCTCCAGTTTCTCGCCTGATTTCTATCAGATAAAAAAAGACGACTTGCTAGTCGCAAATCGCCTTTTTTCTGCGGGTGCCAGGACTCGAACCTGGAGCCTTTTGGTTCGTAGCCAAACGCTCTATCCAGTTGGGCTACATCCGCTTGATTGATGGCCCAAAGATAGTTTAAAGCGCGGGTGTTGTCAAGGGTTTTTGTTGAATTTTTTTTAAGAATTTTTGATTTGATGGCTAATATCCCTGCTTTTGCGGGGTTTTGAAGTGTGGCTTGTAATCGGATTGCCTTACAATAACTATCTTTTTGGCCAAATTTTTTAACGGTATTGGACCATGGATAAAGTCAAACCCGTATTACTTTCGGTTCTGAATATTTTGAAGGGCTGGTTTACTGACCGCAAGGTGGTCAAGTGGCTGATCATTTTGGCGGTTCCCGTGCTTGCTGCTTTTATCGCTGTAATCGCGGTCTACAATCACTTTTCGCCGGAGCTGCCTTCGCTTTCGCAGCTCGAGCAGATCAATCCGAGACTTGTCACGAACATTTACGACATGAACGGAAAGATTGCCCACGAATATTTCGTGGAACGCCGCGAATGGACGAGCTTCGACTCGATTCCCGAAAATGCGATTCACGCCGTGATGGCCACCGAAGACCGAGCCTTCTATAGCCACTGGGGCATGAACGTGTGGGCAATTCCGTCTGCCGTTATGGAAAGCGCCTTGTCGGGCAAAAAGCTCCGCGGAGCATCGACCTTGACGCAGCAGCTGACCAAGCTTTTGTTCCTCACGCCGGAACGTACGATTTCGCGTAAGATTAAGGAAATGATGACGGCTATCCGCATCGAACAGACTTATACTAAAGAAGAAATCCTTGAATTCTACATGAACGAAGTGTACCTGGCTGGCGGTAACTACGGTTTCCAGGCGGCAGGTAAGTTCTACTTCGGCCGTCCGCTCGATAGCCTTACGATTCCGGAACTTGCCGTTTTGGCCGGTATGCTGCAGCGCCCGGAAGCTTATCGTCCGGACCGTCACCCCGAAGCCGCTTTTGAACGCCGCAATACGGTGCTTTACGCCATGCGCGATGCCGGCTATATTAATGACGACGAATACCACGAATATATCAAGACGCCGATTACGCTTGCCGAAAAGGAAACTTCGAACGAATCGGGCCTGTACTTCTACGAAGAAATCCGCAAGTACATGGAAAAGAAGTACGGCGAAAATTCCCTGTATGCCGACGGCGTGTCCATCAATTCGACGATTGACCCGGATATTCAGGCCTTTGCCGATAGCGTTGCCCGCGTGCAGGTCGAAAAGGTCCGCCGCCGTGTCAAGTACCGCGCTACCCGCCGCCTGTACCTGACCAAAAAGTACGGCATGCCCGAAGATAGCGTGGTCGCTCACTTCGATAGCGTTTATACTCTCTTTAAAAAGGAATACCTGGCCGACGACTTGAAGCGCCCTGCGGACAAGCGCCGTTTCCCGGACTCCATTCTTTACCACCATCCTGAAATTGCTGCAATCTTGATTGAAAACGAATCGGGCGCAATCCGTGCCATGGTGGGTGGTTCCGACTTTAACCAGTCTCGCTGGAACCGTGCGGTGCAGTCTCTGCGTCAGCCCGGCTCGTCGTTCAAGCCGATTGTGTATTCGACGGCTATGGACAACGGCGCAAGCCCCTGCGACTCGGTGAACGACCAGCCGGTGAGCATTCCTGACCCGGACGACAAGGACAAGAACAAGGTTTGGCGCCCGGCGAACTTCGAACATGACTTCGAAGGCATGATGACGCTCCGCCGTGCCCTTTACAAGTCCAAGAACTTGCCGGCTATTTTGACGGGCATGAAGTACGGCCTGAACAACGTGGTGAACTACGCCCGCAAGTTCGGCATTGTGCGCGCCCCGTTGATGGCTGTTCCTAGCTTGGCCCTGGGTTCCGTGGGTGCAACCCTGATGGAAATGACATCTGCCTATACGGTGTTCCCGAACGGTGGTAACCGAATCGAACCGTACATGATTGAATCCATTGTGGACCGCAACGGCGAAGTCATTGAAAAGAATTCCAAGGTCGAACACGAAGTGCTGCGTCCGGCTTCTGCCTACTTGATGGTCGACATGCTTAAGGACGTGAATATTCGCGGTACGGCTGCCCGCGTGTGGGCAAACGGCTTTACGCACCCGAGTGGCGGTAAGACCGGTACTACGAACGACTATACCGACTGCTGGTACATCGGCTTTACCAAGCAATATACGATGGGCGTGTGGGTCGGCTCCGACAGCCCGGGTACCTTGGGCGCAGGTCATACGGGTACCGAAGATGCCCTGCCGGTATGGATTGCAACCATGAAGCAGTTGCACAAGGACTTGCCGCGTAAGCCGTTCCCGGTTCCGGCCGGTGTCGTAAGCAAGGGCGTTTGCAACCATACGGGTAAGATTGCTGGTGAATTCTGCTCCGAAAAGACTTACTGCCTCTACACGGCAGGCTACGCTCCGACCGAGGTCTGCGACGGTAACCACTTCGAAGTCAAGACCAAGTCTGCCGACGATGCCACGCTCTTCAGCAACAAGGGCGCAAGTTCTGCTCCCAAGCCGAGCAGCAGCGGCCCTGCCAAGAAGAACACCCGCAAGATGTTCTAAGTGTGGCGCCTAAGGCGCGATTATATAAACGGAGAACGCCCCTCTTCGGGGCGGACAACAATAAAAAAGGCGCCTGTTGAGGCGCTTTTTTAATACCTGAAAAGGCAATCGCTATTTGAGCATTTTGTTGAGCGTTGCGCGCATGTGGTTCATGTTCGCTTCGTTCAAAGTTTCGTAGCGGTAGAAGGTTCCGTCTTTCTGCACCACGTACACGACCGGAATATAGCCAGTACCGTAAGCGGGACCGAACTTGTAGTCGCTATCCTGGAATACGGGAATCGCTACGTGGAACTGGTCGATAAACAGGCGGATGTCGTTTTTCTTGATGCCGCCGCCAAGACCGATGGCGATGCCGGTTAAGCCCTTGGGTTCGTATTCCTTGACTAGATCCTGGATTTCGGAAATGTGACGCTGGCAGTGCGGACACTTGGGGCTGAAGTAATAAATCAAAAGAGGCCTGTTTGCAAACTGGCTGAACAGAATTCCCGGATCGCTAATGCCCGAAAGCGGCTTCGAAAAGTCCATCTTCATGGGCTGGTTGGTGGTGGTATCCTGCATCAACTTCACATCAGCCATCAGGGGTTCCGGAGCAAGCTGCGCAAAAGGCGCAACTGCTGCAATGGCGGCAATACCTAAAATTTTAGAAACGAAATTCATAACCCTTAAAATACGAAAAAATAGGTCAAAAAGACAGGTTTGCTCAAAAAAAATGCGATTTTTTGCGAAAAATCACACTTTTGAATATTTCAAACTGGAATGATTACAGGTTATAAGTCGTGATAATCGAGTAGTGCGGCTCGGCCTTGCGCACCCCGTTCAGCGGAATGCTCACGTCCACCTTGTTGACGAGTCGGCTGATGGACTTGGTCTGTGCAAAACGCACGCCAAAACCAATCAGGTAAACCAGGTCCTTGCGGTTGATATCCCAAAGGTCCCAGGCGGTTTCGCCGACGCTTTCAAAGATGGCGAACACGGGCATGAGCGTTGCGATTTCGAAATTCGTGAAGTAGCGCTGTTCCAGGTTCGCGAATACGCGGGCTTGCCCGGCGTAGAATCCGGTGGGGAACCCGGCGAATCCGGTGGCGCCGCCTAAAGTAAGCTGCTTGCCGTAGCGGGCGTCTTCATAGAAGTCGACAAGGCCTGTGAGCGCTGTCGAGAATCTTTCGTTCGGGTGGAAAATGTATTCGCCCGAAAGTTTGCCGTAGTAGTCGTGCTGCTCGCCGTGATCCAAGTAGAAGTTCATCTCGGATTTGAGCGTGAGGTGGTGCATGGAGTATCCCAGCATCAGGTCGGCCCAGAAGTCAAGGCGAATGTCGTTGTCGGCGGCACCCAGCTGTTCGTAGTTCTTGGAAATCTGCGCCTTGAGCGAGTAACCCTTTTCGATGTCTTCGGTCCACTTGGCGTTGTGGAAATTCTTGATCTTTTCGTAGCGGATGTTCGAGAACGTCAGGTACATGCCGAGGCGGGAATCTTTTTGTTCGGGGAGCCATTCGTTGACGGCGGAGGCGGAATCGATGGCGTAGGTGGTGTCGCCGTCGGTGAATACGTAGCGGTAAAGCTTGCCTTCGGTTGCTGTGGTGTAGTGGTAGTCGTAGGTGGCGCCCACGTAGAGCTTGCGGTAGGTTCCGCCGAAGGAACGGCTGATTCTAAAGCTGAGCGAGTCGTCAATAAAGTCCTTGACTGTCATGAGCTTTACAACTTCGTTGCCGTTGTAAAGCGGGAACGAGTCAAGCATGGCTTTCTTGTGATTGTAGATAGGGCTGTCGCCAAATTTCTTTTGGGCGTCGTACACGGTGGCGCCTGGCGGGAGTTCTCCGCTACCATAAAAATAGGCGTTGCGCTTGTTCTTCAAGCCCTCGATGGTGTAGGCCCACTGGTTCTGGCTTCTGCTGAGGAAGGGAATGTACATCTTTCCGTAGGCAAGGTAGCCGTCGGTATTGTAGCTATAGAGAAAGTCTAAATGGTTGTAGCGGAACAAGAAGTGCGGGTCGCCGTATTCCACCTGCCACATGTCGCGGAACTCGTCGTGCCCGAAGTAGAATCCGAGCTTTTGCCCGAGGCCCAGGAAGTTGCTTTCTTGAACGCCGATACCCCAGTTCAAATTGTCGTAGGTCCACTGGTTGCCTGAAAAGCCAAATGTCGTGGGAACGGCGAGAGTCCAGTTGTCGCTGGTCTTGACCGTGGCGATATTTTTGCCGTCTTCGTTGGTAATCTTGATGCTTGCGTCCGAAAGAAAGTTCTGGCTGCGCAGGAACCGTTCGGCCTCTTGAATCTGGATGGGCGTGACGGTTTCGCCTTCATCGAAAAGGAGCAATTTCTTGACGGTCACTTCGCGGGTTTCGATGTGGATCCAATTCAATAAATCGTAGGCCCACTTGTCGTACTGGGTGTGGTACCTGGAATCGTCAAAGGCGTCGCCAATGTTGTATCGGATAGAATCAATCTTGAATGCGCCGGGAGAGTCCTGGGCAAAGGCTGCAAGAGGTACAAAAAAGAGAATAAACAAAATAATCGGCATTGCGAGGATAATATAGAAAAAAGTGTAGTTTCCCTCTGTTTGTGCAGGTTGGAACCTGCTGGAAATGTAAAAAGAAATAAATTTTCGAAAAATTGGTATTCAAACGCCTGAAAAAAGCGTGTTAAGTAATAGGGAGTGTGCCTCAACTTAACACAAAAGGAAACACATGTCTGACAATACCAATCATTCAAAAAAAAATTACATCGTCACAAATGAGCATGGCGAGGAATTCCTGCTGCCCAAATACGCGGCGACATTCCGCATCCTGATGGATGACAAGGACACGATCCGCGATGTGCTCAACAGCCTGCTCCAGCTGGACCATGACCATGAAATCATCGACCTCGAATACGAATTCGAAAAGCCCATCGACATCTTTATGCCCGAAAACGATCCCGCACGCCTCGACGTCTGGGTGCATACTAGGGACAATCGGTATCTCAATATTGAGATGCAGAACAAGGTACATTCGTTCTTTTTTGACCGCTTGCAACTCTACAATTCGTATCTCACGCTGCGCGGCAAGTATGAATTTAATCGTTCCGCATATTTCCTGGGCTTGTCGGAAGAGGAACGCCGGTATCGGTACTATGAACTTCCGGAAACGGTATCCATTTGGCTCTGTAACGATTCCGTTCTCAGGACGAAGGATATCTACAAGGATGTATGGTCCACTTACAGCGAACATGAGGTCAAGTCAGGGAATGCTCTTCCCATTTCGCGGAAAAATAGGTATATTATCGTCGATCTGCCTAATTTCGTGAAGCTGCGCAAGGGCGTGAAAACCCGCGAGGATTTCTGGCTCAGGCTTATCTCTAGGGGTCCGCTCCAGGTTCCCGAGACGGTGGATCCGATTTTTGCGAATGCGCTAGATCGCTTACGCGTAAGCCGCATGAACCCTGAACTCTTGAAAGCCTTGGAGGCAAACATGTTCGACCATCATGAATACGAAGCACTTGAAGCCGAAGCCTTCCTCAAGGGCCAAGCGAGGGGCCTTGCCAGCGGCATGGAAAAGGGTTTGGCGCAGGGCATGGAAAAAGGTATGGCGCAAGGTATGGAAAAAGGTATGGAAAAAGGCGCCCAGCAGGAGCGCGAAAAGAACGATGCGCTGACGACTAAGCGAGCAGACTACTTGCGTTCGCAGAACGTGCCGGACAGCGTGATTGCGGCAATGCTAGCCTTGAAATAGCATTTTTTTATAAGTCCGAAATTTGGAAGCCGATCCTTGGGGTCGGCTTTTTCAATTCCTGCGACATTTAGCTAAATTTGGCAAAAACGTTTGAGGTTACCGGAGGTTTTGTGAAGATTTTTAAAAGCGTTTTGGCCCTGTCTGTTCTCCTGACAATGCTTGTTGCATGCGGAGATGAATCTAGTAGCTCCGCTCCAGCGCCGGACCCGGCCGACGGTTCTTCGTCTTCTGTTGCGCCAACTTCGAGCGATGACGATCAATCCTCGAGTTCGCAAAAGAGTTCCGGCAAGGAAAAGTCTTCTTCGTCTGTAAAGTCTGATTCGAATGGTTCGCAGAAGAGTTCTAGTTCTGTGAGCGGTAAGAACAGTAGTTCATCTGTGGATAAGTTGAGTTCTTCTGAAGGTTGCTCTTTTAGTGGACGAAATGAAGATGGAAGTCTTGATTTTGCGGGCGTTTGTTGCGATGGTGATACAGCCATTGTTATGGGCAAATCTCGTTTGACATATTACACATGCAAAATGAATTATTGGATGTTAGACTCCATTGCTGGCCAAGACACCTGGATTTGTAGGTTTTTTAATAGTGGGTTCATGAACGACCATATTCATTACCGGT